>JAJLKH010000037.1:0-10290 GCA_033839205.1 Rhodobacterales bacterium
AGGTGACCCACAAACCAGAGGTTGCGATCATCGCCACGGGTGACGAGCTGGTGATGCCGGGCGAGACACCGAACCCCGATCAGATCATCGCCTCGAACCTCTTTGCGCTGAAGGCCATGATCGAGGCCGCTGGCGGCCGCGCGCGCCTTCTGCCCATCGCGCGGGACAACGAGGCCTCGCTCATGACGGTCTACGAAATGGCCATGGGCGCGGATCTGATCGTGACGATCGGCGGCGCCTCGGTCGGGGATCACGATCTGGTGGCGCAGGTAGCAACCCGTTTCGGGCTGCGCCAGAGCTTCTACAAGATCGCGATGCGCCCCGGAAAGCCGCTGATCGCGGGGGCCTTCGGGGATGGCACGCCCTACCTTGGACTGCCGGGCAACCCGGTCTCGGCGATCGTCTGCGGACATTTGTTCGTGCTTCCGATGCTGCGCGCGATGCTGGGCCTGCCCGATGCGTTGCCGCCTGTGCTGCGCGCCCGTCTGGCTGCCTCTGTCGAAGCCAACGGCCCACGGGCCCATTACATGCGCGCCCATCTGACCGAGACCGAAACAGGCCGCAGCGTGACAGCCTTCGACCGGCAGGACAGTGCACTTCTGACAGTGCTGGTTCAGGCGAACGGCCTGCTGATCAGGCCTCCCCATGACGGACCAAGGGCGGCAGGCGACATGGTCGATGTGCTGCCGCTTCTGCCCTGATCGCGCAGAGGTGTTGACACAAAACGGGAACAATGGCAGAACAAACGCGAAATGAAGTGTTTCGCACGGCATGGCCCCGGCCGATCCCCGTGCCCGACCCGAAGGGACCGATCCGATGCTGACCCGCAAGCAACTTGACCTGCTGGATTTCATTCAGACCCGTCTGAACCGCGATGGCGTACCGCCCTCGTTCGACGAAATGAAAGAAGCCCTGGACCTGCGGTCGAAATCGGGAATTCACCGGCTCATCACCGCGCTGGAAGAGCGCGGGTTCATCCGCCGCCTGGCGCATCGCGCCCGCGCGATCGAAATCGTGAAGCTGCCCGAAGCCCTGGCTGACAAACACGCCGCACGCAGTCGGGCGGATACAACGGCCAGCAGCGGCTTTGCCCCGCGCGTGATCGACGGTGACCGCCCGGACAGCCCGCCGCCGCCCCGCGCCATCCCCGTCCAGACGGTCGAGGCGATGGAACTGCCGGTGATGGGACGCATCGCCGCCGGTGTGCCGATTGAAGCGATCAGCCATGTTTCGCATTCCGTGACGGTGCCCACGACCATGCTCAGCGGGCGCGGCGATCACTACGCGCTGGAAGTGCGCGGCGACTCGATGATCGAGGCCGGGATCAACGATGGTGACGTGGTGGTGATCCGCGAAACCTCGGTGGCGGATAACGGCGATATCGTCGTGGCGCTGGTCGAGGATCAGGAAGCAACCCTCAAGCGGTTCATGCGGCGGGGCAACACGATCGCACTGGAAGCCGCGAACCCGGCCTATGAAACCCGCGTCTACCCGGATCACATGGTCAAGGTGCAGGGTCGTCTGGTCGGATTGATCCGCACCTATTGATCAAGACTGCCCTGCCGGGTGGTCGCTTGGGCTGTGTTCCACAGTCTTGTGCCGGTGCGATCGCGGACCGTTACGATACGATAGCCGTCGCCGCTGTGCATCACGGCCACCGCGCCAATCCCCCTCAGGCTGCGCAGGTCGAACACCTTGCAAGGAAGCCCGGGCGGCGCCACGCGGTCCATCACCAGCCAGTCATCGGGGCCGCATTGCGGATTGGCCGCAGCTTTTCCTCGCAGATGGATCAACCGGCCTTTTTCTTTAAAAAAAAGTGGCATGATTAGCGGCCAGTGTGCGGCGGCGTCCGCTTGCGGCGTGGGATCTGCGTCATGCTCCAGCCAGTTCTGCGCGACGAAGCCCGCGCCGCTGGCGCGGCTTAGCGCGCGTCCTTGCGCGGTCATCACCCCGACCAAGCCCCCATCGCCAGAGATCAGGATCGCGGGTCGCTGGGCACCCGTCCAGATCAGCAGTGCCACCAGAACGATCGGCACACCGATGATCCGCCCCCACCCTTGCCACAGCATCAGCACAAGCGCGCCAAGCGCCATCAGTGGTAAGACAAAGGCCGGTGGCGTCACGATGGCGCCCCGCGCGCCCTCCAGCCCGCTCACCACATGGGCCACCCACAGTATCCATCCCAGCCCTTGCCCCATGATCCAAAGGGCCACACCCTCAAGTCCGAAAGGCAGAAGGCAGACCGCCAGAACCGCGGCCGGCATCACCAGCGCGCCCATCAGCGGCACGCTCAGCAAATTGGCGATCAGGCCGTAATGGGCGAACTGGTTGAAATGCGCCGCTCCCAGCGGTGCGGTGGCCAGCCCCGCCACCCCCGATGAAACGACCACCGCCGCGACCGGTTTCAGCCACGCGGGAAGACTTGGCAGTCCGGCATCCCTGATCCAGGCAAAGACAGCGACCAGCGCCGTCGTCGCGGCAAAGGACATCTGGAATCCGGGGCCCATCAACGCTTCGGGGCGCAGGGTCAGGATGATCATCGCGGCAACCGCAACCGCGCGCAGCGTCAGGGCCCGGCGGTCGAAGATCACCGCGACCAGAACAACCGCCACCATGACGAAGGCCCGCTCGGTCGCCACGTTGCCGCCAGACAGCGCAAGGTATCCGGCGGCCACCAGCAGCGCCAGCGCGGCCGACAGTTTCTTGGCGGGAACGCGCAACCCCAGAACGGGCACCCCCGCCAGGATCAGGCGGAACAGGCCAAAGACGAACCCCGTCAGCAATCCCATATGCAGCCCCGAGATCGCCAGAAGATGCGCAAGGTTCGACACGCGCAGCGCCTCAAGCGTGTCCTGCCCCATGCCTGAGCGGTCCCCGGCCATGACCGCGGCCGCAAAAGCGCCCACCTCGCCCGGCAGGCTGGCCTGCACACGCGCCGAAAGCCACATCCGCGCGGTGAAAACCGGCTGTCCGCCATCGGGGGGGCGCAGCAGCAGAACCGGGCTGCGGGCATATCCGACCGCGCCCAGCTTGAGAAACCAGGCATGGCGCCGAAAATCGAAGCTGCCCGGCTCCACCGGACCGTTCGATACCGAAAGATGACCGGTCGTGATCACGACCTGTCCCGGCCAGGGGCGCAGATGGTCCTGATCACCATGCAACGAGAGGCGCACCCGAAGGGGCGTATCCAGCGGCGCGACATCCCTCAGAACCACCCGGTCCAGCACGATCCGCACTGCATCCGAAGCGGACCGGTCGATGCCGACAATCCGCCCCTCGATAGGGCCGTAGTAGCGCCACCCGATCTGGGGGCCTGCCACCAGATGCGCGCGCGCGCCGGCCAGCGCGACACCCGCCGCCACAAGGACAAGCGCCCAAAGAAACGGGGCCGCGACAGGCCCCATGCGCGATGCGATCCAGCCCCCAGCAAGGGCCAGCGCGCCCAAGCTGGCCAGAAACATGACCGGCGGTTCGGATCGCAGCGAAAAATAGCCACCTATACCGATCGCCAGGAACACGGGCGCCCATGGCAGAAGGGCGCCGCGCTGCGTGGCAAGGATGCGCGAAAGTACGTCGGTGATCCGCAACTCTTGCCCCCCGCTGTGCGCATCGCTAGACATGCGGCAAGGCTACTCCCGCCTTGGTTACCGAAAGGTTAAGTCCGCTGATGTCCTCCCCCGTCGTGACCCGTTTTGCGCCCTCTCCCACAGGCTACCTGCATATCGGCGGGGCGCGCACGGCTCTGTTCAACTGGCTTTATGCGCGGGGGCGCGGCGGGAAATTCCTTCTCAGGATCGAGGATACGGATCGCGAACGCTCCACCCCCGAAGCGACGGCGGCGATCCTCAAGGGCCTGTCCTGGCTGGGTCTGGACCATGACGGCGAGGCGATCAGCCAGTTCGCCCGCGCCAGCCGCCACGCCGATGTGGCGCGGCAATTGCTGGATGAGGGGCGCGCCTACAAGTGCTTTGCCACCCAGGACGAAATCGAAGCCTTTCGTGAAGAGGCCCGTGCCGCAGGCCGCTCGACCCTGTTCCGCAGCCCATGGCGCGACGCCGATCCTGCGACCCACCCCACCGATATGCCCTTCGTGATCCGTATCAAGGCCCCGCAAGAGGGCGAAACCGTGATCGAGGACCAGGTGCAGGGCCGCGTCGTGATCCGCAATGACCAGCTGGACGACATGGTGCTGCTGCGGGGCGATGGAACGCCTGTCTACATGCTGGCGGTGGTGGTCGATGACCATGACATGGGCGTGACCCATGTGATCCGGGGCGATGACCATCTGAACAACGCAGCCCGCCAGATGATGATCTATCACGCCATGGGCTGGACCGTGCCGGTCTGGGCGCATATCCCGCTGATCCATGGCCCCGACGGCAAGAAACTGTCCAAGAGGCATGGCGCCCTTGGGGTCGAGGAGTATCAGGCCATGGGCTATCCAGCCTCGGGGATGCGCAACTATCTGGCCCGGCTGGGCTGGAGTCATGGGGATGACGAGGTCTTTACCGATGCGCAGGCGCGCGAGTGGTTCGACTTGGGGGGAATCGGGAAGTCACCCGCGCGGCTGGACTTCAAGAAGCTCGACAATATCTGCGGCCAGCACATCGCGGGGACGGACAATGCCGCACTGCTGCATGAGCTGATGGACTTCATTGCAGCCACGGATCGTCCCGCCTTGCCGGCCCATAAGAAAGCGATGCTGTTCGCGGCGATGCCGCAGCTCAAGGAGCGCGCGAAGACCTATATCGAACTGCTTGACAAGGCAGCCTTTATTCTTGCCGAGCGGCCCATTGTGCCCGAACCGAAAGCTGCGGAGCATCTCACCGATGTATTCCGTGGTATACTGAAAGAATTGACGCCGCATTTGCAAAATGCTAGCTGGACGCGGGGCGATCTTGAACACGTCCTGAACGAATTCGCACAGACTCAGGGGATGACATTCGGCAAGCTGGCGGGCCCCATGCGGGCGGCGCTGTCGGGGCGTAGTGCCACGCCGAGCGTATTCGACATGATGCTGGTGCTCGGGCGCGAGGAAAGCCTTGCCCGACTGGTAGATGCCGCGGCCTGAGATGGTTAACACCTTCTTCAGCCGCACAGACGAAAAAGGCCTACCCGGTCTGCGGGAAGAGCCAGTGAGGAAGGGACAAACATGACGACATCCAGCAAGACAGCGACGCTCAGCTTCGATGGGAAGACGATCGAGCTGCCGATGTTCACGCCGACGGCGGGCCCCGACGTGATCGACATCCGCAAGCTTTACGGTCAGGCAGGGGTGTTCACCTACGATCCCGGGTTTACCTCGACCGCAAGCTGCGACAGCACCATCACCTATATCGACGGGGATGAGGGGATCCTGCTGCACCGCGGTTATCCGATCGATCAGCTGGCGTCGAAATCGCATTTCCTCGAAGTATGCTACCTGCTGCTTTACGGTGAACTGCCCTCCTCGGCGCAGCTTGAGGATTTCGAGACACGCGTGACGCGTCACACGATGATCCACGAGCAGATGCACAACTTCTTCCGTGGTTTCCGCCGTGACGCGCATCCGATGGCCACCATGGTGGGCGTGGTCGGCGCGATGTCGGCCTTCTACCACGACTCGCTTGACGTCAACGATCCCTGGCAGCGCGAGGTCGCCTCGATCCGCCTGATCGCCAAGATGCCGACGATTGCGGCGATGGCCTACAAGTATTCGATCGGTCAGCCCTTCGTCTACCCGCGCAACGATCTGGATTACGCGGCGAACTTCCTGCACATGTGCTTCTCGGTGCCGGCCGAAACCTATCATGTGAACCCGATCGTCAGCCGCGCCATGGACCGCATCCTGACGCTGCATGCCGATCACGAGCAGAACGCCTCGACCTCGACCGTGCGTCTTGCCTCGTCCTCGGGGGCGAACCCCTTCGCTTGCATCGCGGCCGGTATTGCCTGCCTCTGGGGTCCGGCCCATGGCGGCGCAAACCAGGCCTGCCTGGAAATGCTGCGCGAAATCGGCACCGTGGACCGCATCCCCGAATTCATCGAACGCGCGAAGGACAAGAACGATCCCTTCCGCCTGATGGGCTTTGGTCACCGGGTCTACAAGAACACCGACCCGCGCGCCAAGGTGCTGAAACAGTCGGCCGACGAAGTGCTTGAGCTGCTGGGCGTGCATGACAACCCGCTGCTGCAGGTCGCCAAGGAGCTGGAGCATGTGGCCCTGAACGACCCCTACTTCATCGAGAAGAAGCTCTTCCCGAACGTCGATTTCTATTCGGGCATCATCCTCGAGGCGATGGGCTTCCCGACCTCGATGTTCACCCCGATCTTCGCGCTGTCGCGTACCGTCGGCTGGGTCAGCCAGTGGAAAGAGATGATCGCCGATCCGCAGATGAAGATCGGCCGCCCGCGGCAGCTTTACATGGGTGAAACCGAACGCGATTACGTGGATATCGAAAACCGCTAAGCGGTTGCCAGAAAAGAAGAACGGCGCCCCCTGGGGCGCCGTTTCACGTTTCTGGTCATGGTCTAACCGGGCGCCTCAGCGTCCTTCAAAGCTGGCCGGGCGCTTTTCAAGAAAGGCCAGCACACCCTCCTTGAAGTCGCGGGTGTTGCCGCATGTCCCCTGAAAACGGCCTTCCATCGCCAGCTGATCCTCGAGGTTGTTATCCCAGCTACCGCGGATCGCCTGTTTTACATGGGCATAGGCTACGGTCGGGCCCTTCGCCAGGTGTGCGGCACGCGCGCGCCACGTCGCCTCGAACGCGTCATCGGCCACGGCCTCCCAGATCAGACCCCAGTCATCGGCCTGGCTCGCGCTGATCTTGTCGGCGAAAAGGGCGGCCCCCATTGCCTTGGCCGTGCCCATCTGGCGCGTCATCCAATACGTGCCGCCGGCATCCGGGATCAGGCCAATCCGGGTGAAGGCCTGCAGGAAATAGGCGCTTTGCGTGGCAATCACCACATCCGCAGCCAGCGCAAGGTTGGCCCCTGCCCCGGCAGCCGCGCCATTCACCGCGCTGATCGTCGGGATCGGGCAGTCATAAATCGCTTTGAGCATGGGCAGGTATTCGTCCCGCAGCGTCCGCTCCATGTCCAGGTTGGCCGCATTGGCCCGGTCGCTCAGATCCTGCCCCGAACAAAAGGCGCGCCCCGCGCCGGTCAGCACCAGCACACGCGCTTCCTTGCCCGCCTGCCGTGCGGCATCCGCGATCTCGGCCCGCATCTGGGTGTTCAGCGCGTTCATCTTGTCCGCGCGGTTGAGGGTCAGCACCGCGACATCATCGGTGATGTCCAGCGTGATGGTCTGATACTCCATGGGATCGGCCTTTCCTTGTCTCCGCCTCTTGGCGATACCTTACCGCAGCGGATCACAAGGAAAAGGTCAAACCCCGCGTCAGTCCTCGAGAATCTTGCTGAGCTTCGCCTTTTCCTCATCGCTGAGGGTGCCTGCCCCGATCTCGGGCGCGGCCTGGCGGGTGCGCAGGTAACCGATACCCACCCCTAGGGCCAGCAGCAGCATCAGTGGCCCTGCCGCCCAGAGCAACCAGTTCGCGCCACCCGTGGTGGGTTTCAGCAACGCGTATTCACCATAGCGGTCCACGATGAATGCGACCACTTCCTGATCGCTGTCACCGGCCACAAGACGCTCGCGCACAAGGATGCGCATGTCGCGGGCCAATTCCGCGTTCGACTCGTCGATACTTTCGTTGCGGCAGACCATGCAGCGCAGACCGCGCGACAGCTCGCGCGCACGGGCCTCAAGGGCAGGATCCGCCAGGATCTCGTCCGGCAGGACCGCCAGCGCCTGCGTCGCGGTCAGCGGGGCCAAGGGCCCCAGCATGGCAAGGGCCAGCCACAGGCTTAGCGCAAGACGTGTCATTCTGCGGGAACCCCGCTGACAGGGGTACGCTTGGCCGCCCCTGCGGCCACGCGGAACCGTCGGTCGCTGATGCTCAGCATACCGCCAAGCGCCATCAGGATCGCCCCGCCCCAGATCCAGTTCGCCAGGGGTTTGTAGTAAGTCCGGATCGCCCAGCCGCCATTGGCCTGCGGGTCACCGATCACCACATAGACGTCACGCCAGAAACCGATATCGATCGCGGCCTCTGTCGTCGGCATCTGTGCCACGGGGTAGAACCGTTTCTCGGGGTTGAGCGTGTCAATTGCCTGACCATCACGGGCCAGATCCACCCATCCCATGGTCGAGATGAAGTTGGGCCCTTCGATCCGCTGAACATCCGTCAGCGTCAGGGTGAAACCCGCCACCTCGAAAGGTTCGTTGAATTGCACGACGCGGATATCTTCCTGCTGCCAGGCCAGAAGCCCCGAAATGCCCAGCATGGTCACGCCAAGTCCGGCATGGGCCACCGTCTTGCCCCAGTCTGCACGCGGCAAGCGCGTCAGGCGCGACAGCCTGCCCGATATTTCGCCCCTTCCGGTGCGCGACCAGATATCGACCATGGCGCCAAAGATCAGCCAGGACCCCAGGAACATGCCGACAGGCCCCAGCGCAGAACGACCGGTCTGGATCGCGAAGGCCAGCAACCCGATGGAAATGGCCAGGATGAAGGCAGGGATCAGCGGCCGGAAGGTACGGCCAAGGTCCGCGCGTTTCCAAGGCATCATGGCCCCGATTGGCAGGATCGCCCCCAGAACAACCATGAAGGGGGTAAAGGCCATGTCAAAGAAAGGCGGGCCCACCGACAGCTTGCGATCGAACAGCATCTCGGCCACCAGCGGCCAGATCGTGCCGATGAAGACCACGAAACAGGACACCGCCAGCAGGATATTGTTCATCACCAGCGCGCTTTCGCGACTGACAAGGCTGAAGACGCCCTTGGCCTCCATTGCGCTGGCGCGGGCCGCGAACAGTGTCAGCGCGCCGCCCATGAAAAAGCCCAGGATCATCAGGATGAACACACCGCGCTCGGGGTCGTTGGCGAAGGCATGCACACTGGTGATCACGCCAGAGCGCACGATGAAAGTGCCGATCAACGAGAACCCGAAGGCCATGATCGCCAATAGAATGGTCCAGCTTTTCAGGCTTTCGCGCTTTTCGACCACGATGGCGGAATGCAGCAGGGCAGCAGCCAGGAGCCAGGGCATGAAGCTGGCGTTTTCGACCGGATCCCAGAACCAGAAACCGCCCCAGCCCAGCTCGTAATAGGCCCACCAGCTGCCAAGGCCGATCCCGATCGTCAGGTTGAGCCAGGCCAGCAGCGTCCAGGGGCGCACCCAGCGGCCCCATGCGGCGTCAACGCGGCCCTCGATCAGCGCGGCCACCGCGAAAGAGAACGTCAGGCTCAGCCCCACGTACCCAAGGTAGAGAAAAGGGGGATGAAAGGCTAGGCCCGGATCCTGCAGCAGCGGGTTCAGATCCTGCCCGTCGAAGGGCGGAACCGACATGCGCAGGAACGGGTTCGACGTGAAGATGATAAAGGCGAAAAACGCCACCGCGACCGAAGACTGGACCGCAAGCACCCGCGCTTTCAGGGTGGGTGGCAGGTTGCCCCCGAACCATGCGGCCATCGCGCCGAACAGTGTCAGGATCAGCACCCACAGCAGCATCGAGCCTTCGTGGTTTCCCCAGACGCCGCTGATCTTGTAGATCATCGGCTTGAGCGAATGCGAGTTCTGCACCACCAGCGCGACCGAGAAATCCGAGGTCACGAAGGCATAGGTCAGTGCCCCGAAGGACACCGCCGTCAGCATGAACTGGGCGTTGGCGGCAGGTTCTGCCATGGCCATCCACCCTGGCCAGCGCTTGTGCGCGCCGACCATGGGCACTACCGCCTGCACGCAGGCGACAAGAAAGGCGAGGATGAGGGCGAAATGTCCGAGCTCTGTAATCATGCGCCTGTTATAGAACCTCGACAGGAGCGGGCCAAACGGAATCGGTATTCCACGGTGTTCACATTGTCGCGGCCCCACGCCGCAGGGCACGGTCAATGCTGTTGTGTTGTGCGGCCTTGACCGGCTCAGCGCCCACCGAGAGGGTCGGCATGAACCCCCGTGTGCCGCCCGTCGCGCCAATCGTTCAGGGCGGGGTTTTCGCTGTCTTCGGCAGTGTCGCGGCCTTCTGCGATGTCGCGGGCAACCCCTGCAACTGCTGACGCGGGCGCGTCGCTCTCCCTCTCCAGCGCCTGCAACGCCCGCAGGTTTTCAACCACGCGCGGCATCTGCGCCATGCTTTGGGCGACGCGGATCTGGAACTGCTGCCCCTTGGCCTGATGACGCGCCCCGAAATAGAACGACACGATCGCCCCCAGCAACCACCAGAGCGGTTCAGGCACCAGCGCGATCCCC
>JAJLKH010000038.1:0-23390 GCA_033839205.1 Rhodobacterales bacterium
GATTTCGACGCCTCTCTATTCCAATACCACGATCGTGTCCTTCATCCCCACGCTGTTCGGGGGATCGACCGTCCACCTGATGCCCAAGTTCGACGCGCGCGAATATCTTGGCATCGTGCAGGTCGAGCGCATCACGCACACGATGCTGGTGCCGGTTCAATACAAGCGCATCATGGATGTGCCGGATTTCGATACCTTCGACCTGTCTTCGATGCGGGTGAAATTCTCGACCTCGGCGCCGCTGCGGGCCGATGTGAAGGCGGATGTGCTGGCGCGCTTCCCCGGCAAGCTGATCGAATATTACGGGCTGACCGAAGGCGGCGGCGTTACGGTTCTGGTGGCGGACGAATATCCCGACAAGCTGCATACCGTGGGCAAGCTGGCACCGGGCAATGACATACGACTGATCGACGCCGAGGGCCGCGAGGTGCCGCAAGGCCAGGTGGGCGAGATCTGCGGCCGCGGCCCCACGATGATGGCGGGCTATTTCGGCCGCGATGATCTGACCCGCGACTACATCTGGCTGAACGAGGCGGGAGAGGTCTATTTCCGCTCGGGCGACATGGGCCACTTCGACGCGGACGGCTTCCTTGTTCTGTCCGACCGCAAGAAGGACATGATCATCTCGGGCGGCCTGAACATCTACGCGAATGACCTTGAACTTGTGCTGCTGGCCGATCCCGATGTGACCGATGCAGCTGTGATCGGCGTGCCCTCCGAACAATGGGGCGAGACGCCTTACGGGCTTGTGGTGCTGCGCAAGGGCGCAACCCGCAGCCTTGATGACATCCGCGCCGATGCGAATGCGAAACTCGGTAAAAGCCAGCGCCTGTCCGGGCTGGAAGCGCGGGACGACTTGCCGCGATCGACCATCGGGAAGATCCTGAAACGTGAATTGCGCGCGCCCTATTGGGCCGATGCGCAGAACTGATCCGAAAGGCACGACATGACCGACAAGACAGACCCCGCCATGAACGGCGCCGAAAGCCTTGTACACACGCTGCTGGCTGCGGGCGTGGACACCTGCTTTTCCAACCCCGGCACGTCCGAGATGCATTTCGTGGCAGCCCTTGACCACATCCCCGGCATGCGCTCGGTCCTGACCCTTCAGGAAGGTGTCGCAACAGGTGCGGCTGACGGCTATTACCGTTTGGCGGGAAAGACCGCCTGCACGCTGCTGCACCTAGGACCGGGTCTGGCCAATGGCCTGTCGAACCTGCACAACGCCAAGAAGGCGGGGTCTGGCGTGCTGAACATCATCGGAGAACATGCCGAAACCCATATCACACTGGATGCGCCCCTGACCTCGGATATCCAGGGTATCGCACGGCCGGTATCGCACTGGGTCCATACTTCGACGGATGTGTCGGCCCTCGGCCATGATGCGGCGCAGGCGGTGCAGGCGGCCAATACCGCGCCGGGGCAGGTGGCGGCCCTGATCCTGCCAAGCGATACGGCCTGGACCGAAGGCGGCGTGGTTGCAGCCCCTTTGCCTGCAAACCCGCGCCCTGACTTCGACCGCAGCCAGCTTGAAGCCGCGATTGACGCCCTGAAGGGTCCCGACAGCCTGCTGCTGCTGGGGGGCGCTGCACTGACAGAGGAAAACCTGGAACTGGCCGGACGCATCAGCGCGGCGACTGGTTGCGCGTTGCTGTCGGAATGGGCCAACGCACGGATGGAACGCGGGGCAGGGCGCGTCAGCGTCGCCCGCGTGCCCTATCCGATCGACCAGGCCTTGAAGATACTGGCCCCCTACAAGCGGATCGTGCTGCTGGGCGCGCGGGCACCGATCGGGTTCTTTGCCTATCCCGGCAAGCCGGCCGTGCTGACAGCAGATGCTGCGCAGATCATAACGCTGGCTGAAACCGGAAGCGATCTGGCTGGCGCACTGGACGCCTTGTGTCATGGCTCCGGTGCTCAGGACACAGCGCCTGCCCATGTGGCCGAGGCAAGCCTGCCGGACCGGCCGAACGGGCCACTCGACCCCGACACAATTGCCGCCGTGCTGGGACGGGCGATCCCGCAAGATGCCGTGATCGTGGACGAATCCGTGACCACCGGGCGCGGGTTCTTCAAGGCGACACAGGGTGCGCCGCGCCACACCTGGCTGAACAACTGCGGCGGCTCTATCGGTTATGGTCTGCCCGTGGCCATCGGGGCGGCGATTGCCGCACCGAACCGGAAGATCATGGCGCTGACAGGTGACGGATCCGCCATGTATACGCTACAGGCCCTTTGGACCATGGCGCGGGAAAACCTGGACATCACCATCGTGATTTTCGCCAATCGCAGCTATCGCATCCTGCGCGGCGAATTGACCAATGTCGGCGTCGGCAATCCCGGACCGCGCGCCATCGACATGCTATCGCTGGACCGCCCCAACCTGGACTGGGTGCAGATGTCACGTGGCATGGGGGTCGAGGCCGAGGCCGTGACCGATTGCGCCGGGCTGGAAGCGGCCCTGCAAACGGGACTGGCCAGTGACGGCCCCTATCTGATCGAGGCGATCTTCTGATCCGGTTGTCGGATCAGTAGCTTTCGGCGCCGATCAACCGGTCGATGGGCGCGTAATTGTCCGTCAGCACGATGGGCGCGCGCAGCGTCTTGATCTGTTCCACAGCCTCGGCGGGGATGCGCCCGAAGGTGATCGGCGAAGGCGACATGCCGCGCAACATGTCCGTGGGGGTAGGGCTGAAGCCAGCGGCGATGATATTTATCATCCGTTCGCCCGGTTCGGGGCGGCGCGCCTCAGTCCAGACCTCGACATGGGGGAAAACCTGCTCCAGCGTATGAACCAGCGACATCAACGCGATCATGCGGTCGGCATGGTCGATCACGTTCATCAGGTAAACGCCATCTTCGGTCAGGTGATCGCGCACCAGTTCAAAGAATTCTTGCGTCACCAGATGGGCAGGCACGGCGATATCGGTGAAGGCATCGCCGATGATCACATCATACCGGCTGCCGTCGGTGCGCAATGCGGTGCGGGCATCCTGGTTCAGAATGCGCGTGTCGGCAGGATCGAACCAGAAATCGCGGATCGCCACCTCGGTCACGGTCGGGTCGATCTCGGCCACGGTGACGGCAGGGCGCGGATTCATCGTGGACCATTTGCGCGGCACGGTGAACGTGCCACCACCGATGAAGAAAGCAGAAAAGTCTGTGCCTCCCATCCGCTCGCGCGCAAGAAGGTCCAGCAGGGCCGCGTGATCATAGAAGATGACGCCCGGTAGATCACGCGCCGAAACGCCATGCACCAGATGGTCCAGCACCATCATGCGGACAGGGCTGTTCGGATCGGCCGAGACATCCTCGACCCGGATGCAGAAGTAGTCGCTTTCTTCCGTGCAGGGCGAAGGTTGCGCCACTGTGGCACCAGCCAGCAGCAAGCCCACCAAGGCCGCAAGACCCGCCACCAGCATTCCTGACGGATCACCCGCGCGGCGCGCAAGCCACAGCAGCACGAGCGCCGCGACAAGATAACAGACCGTCACCAGCGCCAGCGTGCCAACCGAGCCAAGCCATGCCACGAAGACAAACCCGGCCAGAAGCGTGCCCGCAATCGCGCCGATCGCGCCCGAGGCGAACATCGCCCCCAGCGCGCGCCCCGATTGTTCGGGCGCTGCCACGACCGATATTTGCGCCAACACAGGCGCCGGAATACCCGCAAAAAAGGACGGCAGAAAGAATGCAATCATGCAGAGCGCGACGATGGCGCCGATTGGATTCGAAATATGCGGCAACAGGATTTCCGCCCCGCTACGCAGGACGAACACGGCCAGCGCCGTGGTCAGACCCGCCCCCAGCATGGACCAGCCTGTCCACAAAAGCGCGCGCGGTGCCTGCATCTCGGCAATACGGCCACCGGCCCAGTGCCCTGCGGAGAACCCGGCCAGAACAACCGCGATGATCGACGTCCAGGTGTAAAGCGACATGCCGACATAGGGTGCCAGCATCCGACCGGCCACGATTTCGACCACCAGCGAGGCCGCAGACACAGCGGCCTGCAGGACCACGAGAAGCGCCACGCTGGGCAGGACCGAGGGGCGATCTTCCATCATGGTCAATGGCATGTGCAGGTATCTCCGGCAGATATGACGCTTGAATGCAGTTGCGACAAAAGCAGCCGTCCTGCAAGCCGTAATCTGGCACAAACCATTCAAAAACCCGCAAGTGTGAACCTGCGGGCGCAAAGGGTATCGACGATCAGGGGAAACTGGCGGCGACGCGGTGCGTCAGCGACCCCAGCTGCGGATGGGTCCGCAATCCATATGCACGAAATTCGAACGCGAATAGCTGCCCACGCCCCCGGCGCGGCAAGCGGCCGCGGCGCGCGCCATCTGGCTTACCGAGCGGGACGCAAGACGAAGGTCAGCCGCCTGGCCCTGCAGATGCAGGGAGTTGCGCGCCACACCCGACGAGTTCGAGCGAAGCATCGCATTGGTCTTGGGGCTGCGATAACCGGACAGCAGGAGGTAGGGTTCGTTCACATCCAGCAGGTTATGCGCAGCCGCCATGATGTCGATGGTACGCAGGTCCATCTTCTTGATGTCGTTGGTTCGCCAGTCGCGCATGAAATGGTTGATCTCGGCAACGGCGTCTTTGATGTATTCACCCTCGACCCAATAGATGGTGTCCAATCTCTCGCCCGTACGACCGGAATACATCTTGATCCGGCGGATATCACCGCTGCGGCGGAGGAAGCCCGCGGCATTGGAGTATGTCGGAGCGGCTACCAGAGCCGTTGCCGCGAAAACACCAAGAAGGGTGCGCCGCGAAATGCTCGAGGAGGTGTCGTCAGTCATGGTACGCGTCTGTCCCGTCGCTTGCCTGTGGTCCCGTGATGTTACACGGAGTTTCTGCCATCCATCCCCAGATGATGCGTAATCTATGGCAGATAAGGAATCATGAACCAACCCGTGATTTCGCAGTTTTTCCACTCGCAAGCCCATTTCGGCAAAAACTCGCCAATCGGGGTCCGGCCTGACGGATTCTCGGCGAAGCGATGCAAGCTTGCACCACCAATACGTGCTGCGACACCGCATGACAAAATGTGAGTGGACAAATTCCACAGCTCTTTTCACATGTGAATACAAGGTTTTGACAATTTCAGAGTGAGGAACGCAATGTCTGGCGTCGCTGTAGCCCGCAACACCATGATGACCGATCGTCGCCTTCGGGGGCGGTTTGCAGTCGCAATATTGTCATTTGCGGTCGCGTCAGCGGTGAACCTTGGTCAAGCACCGGCATTGCAGGCCCAATCACTGACACCCGAACAGGTGCAATCGCTGGCGCAAGCCCGTGAAGAAACGCGGATCGGCATTTTCCGTCAGGCCATCGCCGAAGCCGCATCGCAGGATTCGGCAATCGCGGCCTTCTACCAGACCAACGGCTATACTCCGATCTGGACCGGTGACACCGAGGCGGATACCGCCCGCCGCCGCGCCCTGATGCTGGCTATCGCCGAGGCGCCCGCGCATGGCTTGCCAGCTGCGCGCTATGACGGGCCGGGCCTGATGGAGGCGATGCGCAAGGCACGCACGCCGCGCGAACTGGGCCTTCTGGAGGTTGAATTGTC
The DNA here is from genome assembly GCA_033839205.1 of Rhodobacterales bacterium. Lineage (GTDB taxonomy): Bacteria > Pseudomonadota > Alphaproteobacteria > Rhodobacterales > Rhodobacteraceae > Seohaeicola. Next base: position 5,579 of record JAJLKH010000038.1, read on the forward strand.
GCGCAGCCTGCTGCGTATCGCCCGCGACCTGCATTCAGGCATCCTTGTCCCGTCAGAGATTGACCGCGGCATCGTGCGAAAGGTGACATATCAGGATCGCTTCTCGGTTCTGAACGCCTTCTCGACCAGCAATCCCGCCACGTTCTTCCGCGCGCTTGCCCCGGCAACGGCGGAATACAACCGGCTGATGAAGGAAAAAATGCGTCTCGAGGGGCTGATGGCGGTCGGCGGGTGGGGTCCCACGGTTTCGGCAAAGGCCCTCAAGCCTGGCGAAAGTGGTCCTGATGTGATCGCGCTGCGCAACCGCCTTGTCGCGATGGGATACCTCGACCGCAGTGCCAGCGTGACTTATGACGGCACCATTCAAGCCGCCGTGCAGAGCTTTCAGGTGGATCATGGCCTGATCGCGGATGGTGTGGCCGGGGCAAGCACCCTGTCCGAGCTGAATATTCCCGTCGAGGACCGTCTGAAATCCGTGATCGTCGCGATGGAGCGCGAACGCTGGCTGGGCGCGGAACGCGGAAAACGGCATATCCTGGTCAACCTGACCGATTTCCAGTCCAAGATCATCGACGATGACAAGATCACCTTCCAGACCCGGTCGGTGATCGGGGCAGTCGATCCGGCCAAGCGCACGCCGGAATTCTCGGACATGATGACCTATCTCGAGATCAACCCGGACTGGACCGTGCCCACCGGCATCATCCAGCGCGACTATCTGCCCGCGCTGCAACGCAACCCCAACGCGCTGTCGCATCTTCAGGTGACGGATGCGCGGGGCCGGGTCATTCCCCGCGGCAATATCGACTTCTCGCGCTACACGGCGCGCACCTTTCCCTACAACCTGCGCCAGCCGCCCAGCCGGTCGAACGCCTTGGGAACGGTCAAGTTCATGTTTCCCAACCCCTATGCGATCTACCTGCACGATACGCCGGACAAATCCCTGTTTTCGCGTGAAAGCCGGGCCTATTCCAATGGCTGCGTGCGCCTGAACGATCCGCATGACTTTGCCTATGCGCTGCTTGCGCGGCAGGAAGCCGACCCCAAGACCTTCTTTGACCGCATCCTCGATTCCGGCACGCAAACCCGTGTCAACCTTGTCGAACCCGTGCCGGTGCACCTGATTTACCGCACCGCCTTCACCAATCCGAAGGGGCGGACGAATTTCCGCCGCGATGTTTACGGTCGTGACACAAAGATATGGGAAGCGCTGGAACGGGCAGGGGTGGAACTGCGCGCGGTTCAGGGGTAAATCTGCCCCGTCAGGAACGGGGGGCAGCATGGCCTATACGGTAAAAGAAATCGCGGCGGCCCTTGGAGCCGAAGCCCTTGGCGCTGTCGAGACTCGTGTGGTTGCCGTGTCCGAACCCGGCACGGCGGGCCCTGATGATCTGGCGCTGGCCATGTCGCCAAAATATGCCGAATCCCTTCCGCAGGGGCGCGCCCGTGCCGCTATGCTCTGGGCCGGGGCTGATTGGCAGGCAATGGGGCTGGATGCTGCGATCGTGGCGCCGCGCCCTCGGTATGCCCTGTCAGGCCTCAGCGCGATGATGGACAAGGGCGAAGACTTCGGAACGGGCATCCATCCGTCCGCTGTGATCGACCCCACCGCCGAGATCGGCGCGGGGGTCAGCGTCGGTGCGCTGGCGGTGATCGGGCCGCGCGCCCGGATCGGTGCGAACACGGTGATCGGACCTCAGTGCTATGTCGGTGCCGACGTCATGCTGGGCGAGGGTGCTTTCCTGCGCGAGGGCGTGCGCCTTGGGGCGCGGGTGACCATTGGCGCGCGGTTCTTCGCCCATCCTGGCGCGGTCGTGGGCGCTGACGGGTTTTCCTTCGTCACACCCGAACCCTCCGGGGTGGAAAAAGCCCGCGCCACGCTGGGCGATCAAGGGGCCGTCACGGCACAATCATGGGCGCGCATCCATTCGCTGGGCAGCGTGACCATCGGCGATGATGTGGAACTGGGCGCCAACAGCTGCATAGACCGTGGCACGGTGCGCGACACGCGCATCGGCGACAGGGTCAAATTCGACAACCTCGTGCATATCGGGCATAATGTTGTGATTGGGAACGATTGCCTGATCTGCGGGCAGGTGGGCATCGCGGGATCGACACAAGTTGGCAACAACGTGGTGCTGGCTGGTCAGACCGGTGTGGGCGACAATCTCTTCATCGGGGACAACGTGATCACCGGCGGGGCGACCAAGGTGATGTCAAATGTGCCCGCTGGCCGGGTGATGCTGGGCTATCCGGCCGTGAAGATGGACAGCCACATCGAAAGCTACAAGGCACTGCGCCGCCTGCCGCGACTGTTTCGCGAGGTCGCAGCGATCCAGAAAGCTGTTTTCAAGTCGGACAAGAGTGAATAAATCGGCACCGCAATAGCAGACCGGCCGCGCGTCGGCCAAAGTTGAAGGGCGTTATCATGAGCATTCAGGACAGGGTCATCGCCATCATCGCCGAACAGGCCGTTCTGGAACCTTCGGATGTCACGGTCGATAGCACGCTCGAGGACCTCGGTATCGACAGCCTTGGGCTTGTCGAAAGCATCTTCGCAATCGAGGAAGCCTTCGACATTACGATCCCCTTCAACGCCAACGAACCCGAGAAGTCCGACTTCGATATCTCCTCGGTCGCGGCCATCATCGCCGGGATCGAAAAACTGGTGGCCGAGCGAGACAGCGCGTGAACCGGGTTGTCATCACCGGCGCAGGGACGATCAACGCACTTGGGCACGATGTGCCTGAAACCCTGGACGCCATGCGCAACGGACGCTGCGGCATTGGGCAGCTTGAATTTCGCGACGTCGAGCGGTTGTCGATCCAGATCGGCGGCCAGATCAAGGGCTTCGAGGCCGAAGGGCATTTCAATCGCCAGCAAATGACACTTTATGACCGGTTCACGCAGTTCACCCTGATGGCTGCGCGCGAGGCGATCGGACAGTCCGGGTTGGAATTCACTGGTGACCTGGCCAATCGGGCGGGCGTCGTGCTGGGCACGGCGGGGGGCGGGGTCAGCACTTGGGATGACAATTACCGCGCCGTTTACGAGGAAGGGAAGAACCGTGTGCATCCCTTCGTGGTGCCCAAGCTGATGATGAATGCGGCCGCCTCGCATGTGTCGATGGAATACAACCTGCGCGGCCCCAGCTTTACAGTTTCAACCGCCTGCGCTTCATCGAACCACGCCATGGCCCAGGCCTTTCAGATGGTGCGCATGGGCATGAGCCCGGTGATGATTACCGGCGGTTCGGAATCCATGCTGTGCTTCGGGGGCATCAAGGCCTGGGAAGGCTTGCGCGTCATGTCCAAGGACGCCTGTCGCCCGTTTTCAGCCAATCGCAACGGCATGGTGCAGGGCGAGGGGGCGGGTATCTTTGTCTTCGAGGAATTCGAACACGCCCGCGCACGCGGTGCCGAGATCCTGGCCGAAGTCGTTGGATTCGCCATGTCATCGGACGCGGCCGATATCGTCATGCCCTCCAAGCAGGGAGCGGCGCGGGCGATATCGGGTGCGCTGCGCGACGCCGGAATTTCAGCGGACAAGGTGGGGTATATCAACGCCCATGGCACCGGCACCGCCGCCAATGACAAGACCGAATGCGCCGCCGTTGCCGATGTCTTCGGCCCTCATGCGGACCGGCTGATGATTTCGTCGACCAAGTCGATGCATGGGCACCTGATTGGCGCAACCGGTGCGGTGGAATTGCTGGCCTGCATCATGGCGCTGCGCGACGGGGTAATCGCCCCGACGATCGGATACGAGGAATTCGATCCCGAATGCGCGCTGGATGTCGTCCCCAACGAGGCGCGGGAAGCGAAAGTGGAGGTCGCCTTGTCCAATGCATTCGCATTTGGCGGACTGAATGCGGTCCTCGCCCTGCGACGGGTCTAACACTTTCCAAGAAAAAAGGCCGCCTTGGAGGGCGGCCTTGTCATGCGCGGGCACAAGGCCTTCGCTTATTCGGTAGGTACGGTCACCTTGTCGAACCCTGCCGTGAAACCCGACAGCGACATCTTGACCTCGACCCGCTCATCCGGGGCCACGAAGGGGACAAGCGTGACGGTTGCCGAGGCGCCGCGCTTGTAGGATGCGATATCCTCGGCGGTCAGACCGATCCGCGCATAGCATCCCTGCCGGTCACACACCGAGAAGGGATAACGCTTTGGCTGCGCGCCATCGACGGTGATGGTCAGCTGTGCGGTCAACAGCGTTTCCAGCGGCACCGCAACCAGCGCACCTGCCACGGCCTGTCCACCGGCCGGCAGCTTGAAGATCCGGATGTTCGACACCTGGTTCCCTTCGTCGTCGATCATGGTCTGGAACAGCTGGCAAGGTTCTTCGCCTTCTTCCAGTTTCAGGCATTCCAATTGCCAATCGCCGGACACTTCGCGAATGTAAGGCTGACCGATCTGGGGGCCATCCTGCACTGTTTCGCCCATGGCCAGGCCCTGATCCGCCGGGGCGGCAGGTGTCTGGTTTGTCGTATCCTGCGCCAAGACCGGGCTGGACAGTGAGAGCGCTGCGATAAGGGAAAATCCTGTCAAAATTCTGGGCATGTGGTCCCGTCCTGTTTTTGAAAGCCGTGTTGCCGGGGCTCTATCATGCCCATTCGACAATGTCAGTGCGGAACTGCGCGATCCCTGCCGACAACCGGCATTAGGGCGAAAACCTGCCCATGGCGGCCAACATGAAGAAGGCAACACAACCATAGGATACATAAACAGAAAAAGGGGCCGAACGGCCCCTTTTCCTTATTTTTTTCTCCCCGTCGGACTGGCCGACTTAGTCATTGCCGTCACGCTAATTTGAATTCTTCCGTCGGTCAACAGGCAAGCGATCACAATTCTGACTTGATCGGAAAAAAGGCCGCATCCGGGGATGCGGCCAGTCTGACAGGGAGGAAAAGCCCCAAACCGCAAGGAAAGCGCCACGGGGCAGTTTCACTATGGCGCAAGAAAGTTAAGAATGTATCTTCAGGACAAAACGCGGAACGGCGCGCGCATGTAAGGCAACATTTACAGAGGATAGGGCATGGATGATGCGGTTTTTATTGGTGGCGGCGGTGAAGGCTATGCCGAAAAGCAATGGCTGCTGTTGCGTTACGCCAATCGGCATGGGCTGATCGCAGGGGCGACTGGTACCGGCAAGACCGTCACCCTGCAGATCCTGGCCGAAAGCTTTTCCGCGAAGGGTGTGCCTGTCTTCATGTCGGACGTGAAGGGTGATCTGTCAGGCCTTGCCATGCCCGGCGACCCGTCCGGCAAGCTGCACCAACCCTTCAGCGAACGCGCGGTCAAGATCGGCTTTGACGATTTCACCTACGGCGCCTTTCCCGTCACCTTCTGGGACATGTTCGGCCAACAAGGGCATCCCGTGCGCACAACCGTGGCCGAGATGGGGCCCTTGCTGCTGAGCCGGCTGCTGGAACTGACCGAAGCACAGGAAGGCATCCTGAATATCGCGTTCCGCCTGGCCGACGAACAAGGCATGGCCCTGCTGGATCTGAAGGATCTGCAGGCCTTTCTGGTCTGGCTTGGCGAGAATCGGAACGAGGTGTCACTGCGGTACGGCAATATCGCCGTGGCCTCGGTTGGGGCGATCCAGCGCCGCCTGATGGTGCTTGAAAACCAGGGGGGCACCCATTTCTTTGGTGAACCCGCTTTGGAACTGGCGGATCTGATGCGCTGCGATGCCGATGGGCGGGGGATGGTCAATATCCTTGCCGCGGATCGTTTGATGCAAAGCCCGCGCCTTTATGCAACCTTCCTGCTGTGGCTGCTGTCCGAGCTGTTCGAAACCCTGCCCGAAGTGGGCGATCCGGACAAACCCAAGCTGGTCTTCTTTTTCGACGAAGCCCATCTTCTGTTCAATGATGCGCCAAAGGCCCTTGTCGAGAAGGTCGAACAGGTGGCGCGCCTGATCCGCTCAAAAGGGGTAGGGGTCTATTTCATCACCCAAAGCCCCGGCGATGTGCCCGATACGATCCTGGGCCAGTTGGGCAATCGGGTGCAGCATGCGCTGCGCGCCTTCACCGGCAAGGACCAGCAGGAACTGCGCCGGGCCGCTATGACCTATCGCACAAACCCCCGTTTCGATACGGAACAGGCGATCCGCGAGGTGGGCGTGGGCGAGGCTGTCACCTCGATGCTGGAAAAGAAGGGTGTTCCGGGGATGGTCGAACGGACCCTGATCCGCCCTCCATCCTCGCAGGTCGGTCCTGTTACTGCCGCAGAGCGCGCGGCCTTGATCCGCACTTCTGACCTGTTCGGAAAATACGAGACACCGCTGGATCGCGATTCCGCCTATGAGGCACTCAAACGCATTGCCGAAGACGCCGCACGCGAAGCCGAGGAAGCCGCAGCAGCCGAAGCCCGCGCCGCCGAGGAGGAACGCGAGTTCAAGGCCGCGCGCCGCTATCAGGCGGACGAGTCGACAAGTCGCAGCCGCGGTACATCCTCACGCAGCCGCAGCCGCGAACCCGAAGGCTTTGGCGAGGCTTTGGGCAATGCCGTGATCAAGGAGTTGAAGGGCACGACCGGCCGCCGCATTGTGCGCGGTATCCTGGGCAGCCTGTTCCGCGGGCGCTGATCCCGTCCCATCAACGAAAAAGGCCCGCGCAGAGCGATCCGCGCGGGCCTTTTGATTGCGGATTGTCCCGTCACTTTTCGGGGATCAGGCCACGCGGGCTGAACCGTAGCACCAGAAGCAGGATCAAACCCATGGTGAACAGGCGCATATGGGCGGCGCTGTCCATCAGATGCGCCTTGAGCGCGCCATCCGACATGCCCGATGTCAGCGTGCCGATCAGCCACAGGCCGATGGGTTCCACCTGGACCCACAGGAACCAGATCAGAAAGCCGCCAAGCACAGAACCGAAATTGTTGCCCGATCCGCCCACGATCACCATCACCCACACAAGGAAGGTGAAACGCAGCGGCTGATAGGTGCCAGGCGTCAACTGCCCGTCCAGCGTGGTCATCATGGCCCCGGCGATACCGCAGATGGCAGATCCCAGGATAAAGACCTGAAGATGCCGCCGCGTGACGTCCTTGCCCATCGCTTCGGCGGCCACCTCGTTGTCGCGGATTGCACGCATCATCCGCCCCCAGGGCGAATTCAGCGCCTTCTGCGCCATCCACAGCAGGATGATCAGGACCACTGCAAACAGGGCGGCGTATTCCAGCTTGACGTAGATGGTCGAGGCCGTGACCGCGTCCATGCCAAAACTGGCGGCCCGCTCCACGAATTCCGGATCGCGCTGCAAATCCACTTCAAGCGGGACAGGACGCGGCAGACCGATCACGTTCTTGACGCCGCGGGCCAGCCAGTCCTCGTTCTTGAGAACCGCGATGATGATCTCTGCAATGCCCAGTGTCGCTATCGCCAGGTAATCCGAGCGCAAACCCAGGGCCGTCTTGCCGATGACCCAGGCAACACCCGCCGCCAGCAAGCCACCCACGGGCCACGCCATCAGGATCGGCAGCCCTAAACCGCCGATATTGCCGGTCGATGCGGGGTTGATCGCCTCGACCGCCTGAACACCGGGATCGAACACCGCCCGGTAAAGGAAGAAACCGACAATCAGGATCGCCACAACCGAAAGGCTGCGCACGCGCCCCTTGGGCAGGCGCGACCACGCCATGACCGCCGCAACGATCGTGGCGGCGCCCATCAGCAGCCCCAGAACAATGCCGTAGCCACCGGCCGCCCAGGCACCTTCCGTGGGCGGCATCGCGATCAGCACGGTGGCCAGACCGCCAAGGGCCACGAACCCCATGATGCCGACGTTGAAAAGCCCGGCAAATCCCCATTGCAGGTTGACCCCCAGCGCCATGATCGCGCTGATCAGCCCCATGTTCAGGATCAGCAGCGCCGTGTTCCAGCTTTGCATGATGCCCGTCATCAGGATCAGCAAGGCGACCAGAGCGAAAAGGCTCGTGTTCTTGACCATCGCGTTCATACCGATTTCCCCTTGAACAGGCCCGTCGGGCGGAACAACAGCACGACCAGCAGGATGATGAAGCTGACCGCGAACTTGTAGTCGGTGGACAGAAGCTGCACCAATCCGTCAGGCCCCATGCCCTCTGGCAGCATATAGGTGATCACCTTTTTCCAGGCATAGGTGATCGTCACCTCTGAGAAGGCGATGACGAAGCCGCCGGCAATTGCACCGACCGGGCTGCCAAGACCGCCCACGATGGCGCTGGCGAAAATCGGCAGAAGCAGCTGGAAATAGGTGAAAGCCTTGAAGCTTTTATCCAGGCCGTAAAGCGTACCCGCGACAGTGGCCAGTGCAGCCACGATCACCCAGGTCACCACCACCACGCGTTCAGGGTTGATCCCCGACAACAGCGCCAGATCCTCGTTGTCGGAATAGGCGCGCATGGATTTGCCGGTGCGGGTCTTGTTGAGGAACCAGAACAGCAGCGCCACGACAACGACGGCGGTGATCACCGTGATGCCGGTCGAGGTGCGGATCGCCAGCCCTTCTTCAAGGCCTGTCATCTCTCGGAAGGTGCGCGCCGAGATGATGAACCGCTCACCATCCGAGAAATTGTGATCGTCCGGCCCGATGATGAAACGCACCACACCGTTCATGATGAACATGACACCCATGGACACGATCACAAGGATCACGGGCTTGGCTTTCTGTGTGCGGTAGAAACGATAGACCGCACGGTCCGTCAGCAGCACGAATGCCGCACAGCCCGCGATGCCGAAAGGCAGCGCCAGAAGCGCCGTGGGCAGAACGCCCAGGCTGATGCCCCAGGCCTGGAACAGCCATGTCACCAGGATTGTGATCATGGTGCCGAAGGCCATCGTGTCGCCATGGGCGAAGTTGGAGAACCGAAGGATGCCATAGATGAGCGTCACGCCAAGCGCGCCAAGCGCCAGCTGGCTTCCATAGGCCACGGCCGGAATGATGACGAAATTCGACAGCGTGATGAATGCGTTGAGAAGATCCATGCCTCAGCCCCCCAGGAACGATCTGCGGACCTCGGGATCGGCCATCAGGGCCTTGCCGGTGTCGGTGAAGGCATTGCGCCCCTGCACGAGGACATATCCCTTGTCCGCGATCTCGAGCGCCTGACGCGCGTTCTGTTCGACCATCAGGATCGGAATGCCGGTGCGTGCCACTTCGATGATGCGGTCGAACAGCTCGTCCATCACGATGGGGCTGACACCCGCCGTGGGCTCGTCCAGCATCAGGACCTTGGGTCTTGTCATCAGGGCTCGGCCCACAGCCACCTGTTGGCGCTGCCCGCCTGACAGCTCACCCGCCGGCTGGCGGCGCTTTTCCTTGAGAATGGGGAACAGGTCATAGACCTGGGCCATCGTATCGCGGAAATCGTCGGTGCGGATAAACGCGCCCATTTCAAGGTTCTCTTCGACCGTCATCGAGGTGAAGATGTTATGCGTCTGGGGCACGAAACCCATCCCCTTGATCACCCGGTCCTGCGGTGTCAGCGCGGTGATATCCTCGCCATCCAGCAGAACACGGCCTGACCGCACGTCGAGCATGCCAAACACGGCCTTCATCGCCGTCGACTTGCCCGCGCCATTGGGGCCCACGATCACGGCAATTTCGCCACGGTCCACGGCAATCGTGCAATCATGCAGGATGTCGGGTCCCTTGCCATAGCCACCGGTCATGCTTTCACCGATCAGAAAAGGCGTATCGGGGGCGGCGGTCACGGGACCGCTTTTGCGGCGCACTTCGGCGGTGCCTTGTCCGGCAGGATTGGTGATCGAGCGGTCCTTGTTGCCGCGATCATCCTGATAGGGGTTGCTGTTGCTCATGCGCCCACCTTGTCCTTGTTTTTCAGACCAGTGCCCAGATAGGCCTCGATCACCTGCTCGTTGGCCTTGATCTCGGCCAGGGTCCCTTCGGCCAGAACCTTGCCCTCGGCCATGCAGATCACCGGGTCACACAGACGACCGATGAAATCCATGTCATGTTCGATGACCACGAACGTATAGCCGCGCTCCTTGTTCAACTGGATGATCGCGTCGCCAATCGTGTTCAGAAGGGTCCGGTTCACGCCCGCACCGACCTCGTCCAGAAACACGATCTTGGCGTCGACCATCATGGTGCGCCCCAGTTCCAGCAGCTTTTTCTGACCGCCCGAAATCTGGCTGGCCTTCTGCTCGGCCAAGTGGCTGATGGTCAGGAATTCCAGAACTTCGTCGGCCTTGGCGCGCAGGGCGCGTTCCTCGTCGGCAATGCGCTTGCGGCCGAACCAGGTGTTCCAAAGCGTCTCGCCCGACTGGTTCCCCGGAACCATCATCAGGTTCTCGCGGCAGGTCATGGAACCGAATTCATGCGCGATCTGGAAGGTGCGCAACAGACCCTTGTGAAACAGCTCATGCGGAGCAAGGCCGGTGATATCCTCACCCAGCATGGTGACCTTGCCGGATGTCGGTTTCAGAACGCCCGCGATCACGTTGAAGAGCGTTGTCTTTCCCGCCCCGTTGGGGCCGATCAACCCGGTAATCGCACCCTGCGCGATCTCCAGCGAGGCACCATCGACGGCACGGAAACCGCCAAACGCCTTCACGACGTTGTCGACCTTGATCATACCTTTCCCCCCGGCACTGTTGTTGCGGCGTGCCTTTATCTTATGCAAACGGCGCGGGGGAAGCCCCCGCGCCGCAGGTTGTCGTAACGTCAGATCAACGGAAGTTCACGGTCTCGATCTTGCCGTCCTTGATCTCGATCTCGCGGTAGTTGCCCGCGGATTCGCCCGGTCCGATCAGCTCGACCGCGGTTGCACCGACATAGTCGATGTCGCCACCGGCTTTGATGATCTCGATCGCCTTCGCCAGTTCGCCCGGGAAAATTTCCTCGCCCGGTGCGTTGGCCAGATCCATGATGTGATCCTTGAAGTCGGCCGAAGCGGACGAACCTGCCTTCTGCATCGCCAGCATGATCAGCGCCGCCGCGTCATAGCTTTCAGGTGCGAAAGCCGAGGTGCCTTCAAAACCGGCCTCTGCGGCCATCTTCTGGAACATCTCCGCGCCCGCGCTGTCGGTGCCGGGGAACTGGCCGAAGGATCCGGTCAGACCCGAACCGATATCGTCGACCAGCTGCTGGCCGACCATGCCGTCGGGCAGCACGAAAGTGTCGAAGGCGCCCGAGTCAAGGCTGGCCTGGATGATGCCCTTGCCGCCCTGGTCGGTGTAACCGGCCACGACCAGAACCTCGCCACCGGCCGAAGCCAGTGCCGCGACTTCGGCGGAATAGTCCGCCTTGCCGTCTTCATGGCTTGCGTTGATGGTCACGGTGCCACCGGCTGCGGTGAAGGCAGCAGCAAAGCTGTCGGCCAGACCCTTGCCGTAGTCGTTGTTGGTGTAGGTCAGCGCAACCGACTTGATCCCGCGATCCATGATCACCTCGGTCATCACGACGCCCTGGCGCGCGTCCGACGGTGCGGTGCGGAAGAACAGGCCGTCATCTTCTGCGGTCGACAGACCCGGCGAGGTGGCCGAGGGCGACACCATCACGATGCCGTTGGGACGCGCGACGTTCTGCAGGATCGCACCGGTCACACCCGAGCAGTCGGCGCCCATGATGGCGGCCACGTTTTCCGATGTCACCAGACGCTCTGCCGCGGCTGTGGCTGCGCCGGCGTCGATGCAGGTCGAATCGCCGCGTACTGCCGTCACGGTTGCACCGTCCAGAAGGGTGCCAGCGGCGTTGACTTCGGCGATTGCCATTTCGGCGCCAGCGGCCATGTTCGGCGTGATCGATTCAAGCGGGCCGGTGAAGCCCAGAATGATGCCGATCTTGATCTCCTGTGCCGACGCAGCACCGACCATGAGGGCGGATGCAGCCGTGGCCAAAAGCAGTTTTTTCATTTTTTTCTCCCATATTGGAACTGAACTCCAGCGCACAGGTTATGTGCTCTTTGATCAAAAGAAAAGCGCAATACGCGGAAGGCGATCACGCGAAAGCGACTTTTCGTGCCTTGTCGGAATACTGCGTTACAGGTTGTTTCGTGCTAGTTCTGATCACGTTTCGGTTGCCGGGGCGTCACCATCAACAGGCGCCAAGAGACGAGGAGAAGCTCCATGAAACCCAGGTTGCATATCCCAACGATCATGTTCGCGCTTGCCTTCGGCTTCGGCATCATCGGCCCCGCCCATGCGCTGGACAGCCAAGGCCGCACGCTGGAAGTTTCGGTCGTAGCCGAGGGCTTCGAGACGCCTTGGTCGATCGGGTTTCTGCCGGATGGCGGAACCCTCGTGACAGAACGCGAGGGGCGGCTATGGCATATCCCGGCACAGGGACGCCGCCAGCAGGTCAAAGGCTTGCCCACGATCCGGGCGAACGGGCAGGGCGGCCTGCTGGATGTGCTGGTGCCCCGCGACTTTGCCCGCAGCGGCGAGATCCTTTTCAGCTTTGCCAAGCCGCAAGGACGTGCGGAAGGCACCGCGCTGGCCATTGCACAGCTATCCCGCGACCGGTCACAGCTCCAGAACCTGCGGATCCTGTTCGAGATGGCGCCGGGCTCCGCCGGACCGCGTCACTTTGGCGGGCGCATCGTCGAGGGACGCGACGGCACGATCTTTCTGACCATCGGGGACCGCGGCGATGACCAGGCCGCGCAAGACCTATCGCGCCACAACGGCAAGATCATCCGCATCAATCGCGACGGATCGGTTCCCGCCGACAATCCTTTCGTGAACCAGCCCGGTGCGCAGCCGGAAATCTGGTCATGGGGGCATCGCAATCCGCAAGGTGCAACGCTGGATGCCGCAGGACAACTCTGGATCAACGAACATGGTGCGCGCGGCGGGGACGAGGTGAACCGCGTGCAGCGCGGTGCCAATTACGGCTGGCCCGTGATCTCCTATGGCCGGCACTATTCGGGCCTGCAAATCGGCGAAGGCACAGCCAAGCCCGGTATGGAACAACCGGTGATGTATTGGGATCCGTCCATCGCACCCTCGGGCATGGCCGTGCTTGGGGCTGGCCCATGGCCGGGGCAATCCGGCGACATGCTGGTCGGATCGCTCAAGTTCGATTACATCGCGCGCTTGTCGGGCAATCCGCTGCGCGAGGTGGAACAGATCAAGGGCCGCGAAACCGAGCGCGTGCGCGACATCCGGCAGGCTCCGGACGGATCCGTCTGGTTTATCAGCGAGGCGCGCGGCACGGTCTACCGGATCGCGCCCTGACGGGCGGTCAGATCGACAGCCGCGTGGCGTGGCTGCCGCGTTCGCGGTAGGGCGTGGTGTCGTAATGGGCCCGGTAGCATTTCGAAAAATGCGAGGGCGAGGCAAAGCCGCAGGCAAGCGCCACGTTGATCACGCTCATGTCCGTCTGCATCAGCAGGTTGCGCGCCTTCTGCAGTCGTAATTCCATGTAATAGCGCTTGGGGCTGCGCGTCAGGTACCTGCGGAACAACCGCTCCAGCTGCCGGGTAGACATGCCCACGTCCCGCGCCAGTATCGACGGGCTGATCGGCTCTTCGATATGGCTTTCCATCATCTGGATCACCCGGCTGAGCTTGGGATGACGCACCCCGATTCGTGTGGGGACTGACAGCCGTTGCGTATCCTGGTCGGTCCGGATCGAGGAATAGATGAACTGGTCGGCAACAAGATTGGCGACATCCTCGCCATGATCATTCGCGATCAGCTTGAGCATCAGGTCGATCGACGACGTGCCGCCCGCCGTGCTGAACCGGTTGCCGTCGATCACGAAGACCGATTTGGTCAATTCGACCTCTTCGAATTCCTCGGCGAAACTGTCCTGGTTTTCCCAATGGATGGTGGCGCGTTTGCCATCCAGCAAGCCGGCCTTGGCCAGCGCATAGCTGGCCGTGCACAGCCCGCCCAGAAGCATACCCTTGCGCGCTTCGCGGCGCAGCCAGGAAATCACTTTCTTGGTCGTCGATTTCTGCACATCCACACCGCCGCAGACCACGACCACGTCGTCGCGTGTCAGCTCGATCAGATCACCATCCAGCTGGAACTCTGTTCCGGCCGAACAGCGCATGCGGGTGCCGCCTTCGCCGACGAGAATCCAGGAATAGGCAGCCCGCTCGAGCATACGGTTGGCGATGCGCAGGCTTTCCAGCGCCGAGGCAAAGCTCAGAAGCGTGAAATTATCAAGCAATACGAAGACGAAACGCCGCGGGGCCGTTGCGCTAACGGGGTCTTTGGCCATCTGGCGGGGCGAAGGCATCGGGAACGCTCCATGATCGTTGCGTGGTAATTGAACAGGTTTGCAGGCCATCATCAAGGCCCGCCACAGCCCTGGCATGCGCATTTAAGACAAAACGCGACCCTTTCAGGTCGCCAAATCACTTCGGGTGAAATCGGTTGTGGCATGCGGCCCGTGGCTTTTGTATAGAGGCCGCACGGAAAGACTTTCGCGGAGAGACAGACATGAGCGAGTGGCAGAAAACCGATTGGCGCAACCGCCCCCGGGTTCAGATGCCCGACTATACCGACAACGCTGCGCTGGCAGCGGTCGAGGCGCAGTTGTCCAAGTATCCGCCGCTTGTGTTCGCCGGTGAGGCGCGCAAGCTGAAAGCCGCGTTGGGCGAGGCCGCGCGCGGCGAGGCCTTCCTGCTTCAGGGCGGCGATTGCGCCGAAAGCTTCGAGCAATTCAGCGCGAATGCGATCCGTGACACCTTCAAGGTCATGCTGCAGATGGCGATGGTGCTGACCTATGGCGCCAAGGTGCCCGTGGTGAAAGTGGGCCGCATGGCAGGCCAGTTCGCAAAGCCGCGCTCTGCGCCGACCGAGGTGATCAACGGGGTGGAGCTGCCGTCCTATCGCGGTGACATCATCAACGATTTGGCTGCCACCGCCGAAGCGCGCAAACCCGACCCGCAGCGCATGCTGCAGGCCTATCTGCAGGCGGCCGCCACGCTGAACCTGCTGCGCGCCTTTTCGACAGGCGGCTATGCGGATGTCCACCAGGTCCATAGCTGGACCCTGGGTTTCACCGAGGGGGAAAAGGCCGCGAAATACCGCGACATGGCCAACCGGATCAGCGACACGCTTGATTTCATCAAGGCGGCGGGCATCGACAGCAAGCAGGCCCATACCCTGCAAACGGTCGATTTCTACACCAGCCACGAGGCGTTGCTGCTGGAATACGAAGAGGCGCTGACCCGGCTTGATACCACATCGGGCAAATGGCTGGCGGGCTCGGGTCACATGATCTGGATCGGCGACCGCACACGGCAGCCCGATGGGGCACATGTCGAATTCTGTCGCGGTGTTCTGAACCCGATCGGGTTGAAATGCGGCCCCTCGATGACTTCGGAAGATCTCAAGATCCTGATGGCCAAGCTGAACCCCAAGAACGAAGCGGGCCGGCTGACGCTGATCGCGCGGTTCGGCGCGGGCAAGGTCGGTGAGCATCTGCCACGCCTGATCAAGACGGTCCGGGACGAGGGCGCGAATGTCCTGTGGGTCTGCGATCCGATGCATGGCAACACGATCAAGTCGTCAAGCGGCTACAAGACGCGCCCCTTCGATGCGGTGCTGCGCGAAGTGCGCGAATTCTTTGCCGTCCACAAGGCCGAGGGTACGATCCCCGGCGGCGTGCATTTTGAAATGACCGGTCAGGACGTCACCGAATGCACCGGCGGCCTGCGCGCCGTCAGCGACGAGGATCTGTCGGATCGCTACCACACCGCCTGCGATCCGCGTCTGAACGCCAGCCAGTCCCTTGAATTGGCCTTCCTTGTGGCCGAAGAGCTGTCGAGCCTGCGCGCAGATCGCCAGGCGCAGGCGGCTGTCTGACAGTCAGTGTCTGACGACACCGGCACAGAACAAAGAATGACGGCAGGCCATTGGCCTGCCGTTTTCATTGACCTCAGCGATCCGTCCGGACCAGCCGCAGGTAATCGGCGCGGCGCGGCGATGCCGGGCTGAAGCGGGCAGGGGATTCAGCCAAGCCCAGTTCGGACGGCTTGTCAGCAGGCTGCGGCGCAGATCCAGGCCACTGGCGCGTCGCCTCTCTGGCAGCCAGCGGCCTGAGATGCTTGCCCGTGATCGTAAAGCGGCGCGGGGCACGTCCAACCCCGCCTTGGCTGTCAAGGCAGCCCAGGATCCGGGTGATCCGGTCAAAGGCATCCGTCATCGGCAAGAGCAACAGACGCGCGTCGAGCGCGGGCTTGCCAATGCCTGTTTCGGCCTGCAGCGACAGCGTGGCAATGCTTGGCGTGGTGCAAACCTGTTCGAGTATCGCCGCCAGGTCGATCCGCGCCTCGGGCATGAAAAACGCGCTGAGTGGCATGCCGCGGACCTCCATGCCAAGCAGATCTGACAGATGCCCACCCGCGATGCGCAGACGCGCAACGCCCGGCGCCACCTGTTCCAGGATGAACGCATATTCCAACGCACGCTCTATGCCACGGGGATCGACCTCTGACCTGTCCGGCAGCAGCCGCGCGCCGCGCAAGGCGTCCCAATAAGCCTCGACCTGGGCGACATGGGGAAAACGCGGGGCGGGGCGGTGGCTGCTCATCGCGATCACATTGAGTTTTTGGCCCTTCGAGGGCGCTGTATAGTCTTTGCGCATGACGGTCATTCCTGCCCGGCAAGCGCCGGCTCGGGTTGTCCCTGGCAGCAGCATCGTGGACGGAAAGTGTCTTTTGCGATGATGCAGCCGGGAAGGTTACTGTTGTCTTAACATGCCATGAGTTTCCGAAAATCGGATGCGATTTCACAACGAGTGGTTAACCTCTGAAGGGCCGGAGAGTGGGATGAGCATTCGACGCGGGAACGGCGCGTGCTTGCTGTTCCAGGCCGAAACGGCTAGGGGAACCAGCGGAAAACCGCAGACGCAGAAGACCCAGACCGGGGGGGAGATCAGCGTGATAGAATCGATGACCGGCTTTGCCACGGCCAAGGGGGCGGCGCTTGGTGCCAGCTGGGCCTGGGATCTGCGCAGCGTAAATGGCAAGGGGTTGGATTTGCGCCTGCGCGTGCCTGACTGGATCGACGGGCTGGAAGCGCGGCTTCGTGCACGGGTAACGGCGGCCGTTGGACGTGGAAACGTCACTCTTAACTTGCGCCTTGCCCGCGACGAGGGTCAGGCCGAACTGGCCGTCAATCCTGCAGGCCTGAACGCCGTGATCGCGGCCATGGCACAGGTCGAGGCCGAAGCGATGGAGGCGGGTCTATCCCTGGCCCCCGCGACAGCCGCAGATATCCTCAACCTGCGCGGCGTGCTGGAAATACGCAGCCTTGATGCCCAGACCGGCCCGCTGCTGGAAGCGCTCATCGCCGATTTCGAAACGGTCCTTGCCGATTTCCTGGCCATGCGCCGCGCGGAAGGACGTGCCCTGCAGGCCGTGATCACGGGGCAATTGGCGCAGATTACAACTCTTGTCGACCAGATCGCCGCCGCGACCGAGGCGCGGGCCGAGGACATGGCCCAGACCCTGCGGACGAACCTTGCCCGCGTTCTGGATAACGGCACGGGCGCCGATCCGCAGCGCGTGGCGCAGGAATTGGCGCTGATCGCAGTCAAGGCGGATGTAACCGAAGAGGTGGATCGCCTGCGCGCCCATGTGGCCGCGGCACAGGACCTGTTGCGCGCGCCCGAACCTGTTGGCCGCAAGCTGGATTTCCTGATGCAGGAATTCAACCGCGAGGCCAACACGCTGTGCTCCAAATCGCAGCACAAGGCATTGACGCGGATCGGACTGGACCTGAAAACCGTGATCGACCAGATGCGCGAGCAGGTCCAGAACATCCAGTAAGGCGGGGCAGGGAAGGCTATGGAACAAAGACGCGGGCTTTTGATCATCCTGTCCTCGCCGTCAGGCGCGGG
>JAJLKH010000039.1:0-23302 GCA_033839205.1 Rhodobacterales bacterium
GACATCTTCGGTGTAAACGAAGCGCTCTACCAACTGAGCTAATCACCCTTGCGGCCTGATTAGCCGCTGCGCGCCTCCGGCGCAAGACAGCAGTGCATGAAAAAGACACTGACAATGCGCGCGTTGCGCGTCACGAATGGCTAGACTGATTTCAAACGATTTTTTCCCCTGTCCCATCGTGGGACGCATATGGATAAGGGGAAAATGGTGGGTGATAAGAGATTCGAACTCCTGACATCTTCGATGTGAACGAAGCGCTCTACCACTGAGCTAATCACCCGGTCCGAGGGCTTTTAGACTCAGTCTTCGTCCTCTGCAAGAGCCTCTTTTCCCGGTTTTTCATCCCCGCCATTCTGGCGCAGCTTGCAGATCATCACCTGCCCGCCATTGGTCTGCTTGACCCGCGTCACCTTCAACCGCCCAAGCGGCTGCAGGTTCAACTCGCGCGACCCGGCCAGCGCCTCGCCCAGCACCGCCAGCATCGTGTCGACGACCTGCTTGGCGTCCTTTTTCTTGACGCCTGAGCGTTTGACCACCACGTCGACCAGTTCACGTTTCTTCATCTCGGGCCCCTGCACCGCAGGCGCCGAGGATTTCACCAGCTTGGGCGCCGCGGGAACCGCGTCCGAGACCGGCGGCAGCCCCTCCAGCGCCGCGCCCATGGCCGGTGCGGCAAGGTCAGCCGTGGCGATTGTATCGACCTTGGAAACATCGCTTGTCGGCTGGGGCGCGTCCACCTTGGGTTTCAGCGCCGCTTTCGTGGCCGTCGTCCGCGTTACGGGCTTGGCGGACGCCTTCGTTTTTGCAGCAGGCTTGGCCTTTGCTGTCGCAACCTTCGGTTTCGACGCCTTCGGCTTGCTTGTCACCTTCTTGACCACCTTTTCGGAACCACTCACCAGCCGCACTCCCTTTGGCATGAATCTGTTGCGCTACAGGAAACGCACATCGAGGCCCGCGTGACAAGGCATGAAAAATCGGCGGCCCCGCAACAGGGCCGCCGATCAGGATTTTCGCGCCCCCGTCAAGCCATAGCGGCCTGCCGGTTGGGCACCGTCAATGGGCCACGGCGCTCGAGGGTTCGGACTTGGCCACGGCCGCGGCCGCCGCCGCCTCCTCGGCTTCCTCGTCCCATTCGATCGGCTCGGGCTCGCGCACCAGCGCCAGCTTGAGAACCTCGGACACGTGACTGACCGGGATGATCTCCAGCCCTTCCTTCACGTTGTCCGGAATCTCGGCCAGGTCCTTTTCGTTCTCGGTCGGGATCAGCACCGTCTTGATGCCGCCACGCAGGGCTGCCAGCAGCTTTTCCTTGAGGCCGCCGATCGGCATTGCATTGCCGCGCAGCGACACCTCGCCCGTCATGGCGATATCCTTGCGGACGGGGATTTGCGTCAGCACGGACACGATCGAGGTGACCATGGCCAGACCAGCACTTGGCCCGTCCTTGGGGGTTGCCCCGTCCGGCACGTGCACATGGATGTCGATCTTGTCGAACTTGGTGGGCTTCACCCCGATCTTCGGGCTGATCGACCGCACGTAAGAGCTGGCCGCGTCGATGCTTTCCTTCATCACATCACCCAGCTTGCCCGTGGTCTTCATCCGGCCCTTGCCCGGCAGGCGCAGCGCCTCGATCGACAAAAGGTCGCCCCCCACCGACGTCCAGGCCAGCCCGGTGACAACACCGATCTGATCCTCGGCCTCGGCCAGGCCATAGCGGTACTTCTTGACGCCGAGGAATGTATCCAGGTTGTCCTCGTCCACCACGACCTTGGCGGCTTCCTTCTTGACGATCATCGTCACCGCCTTGCGGGCCAGTTTCGCGATCTCGCGCTCCAGGTTCCGTACGCCCGCTTCGCGGGTGTAGCGGCGGATCATCTCGTTCAGCGCGCCATCGGTAATCACGAATTCACCCTTGCGCAGACCGTGATCCTTGATCTTCTTGGGGATCAGGTGATGCTTGGCGATTTCGCGCTTTTCGTCCTCGGTGTAGCCGGCCAGCGAAATGATCTCCATCCGGTCCAGAAGCGGGCCGGGCATGTTGTAGGAGTTCGCCGTGGTCAGGAACATCACGTTCGACAGGTCATATTCGACCTCAAGGTAGTGATCCACGAAAGTGGCGTTCTGTTCCGGGTCCAGCACCTCGAGCATGGCGGATGCCGGATCGCCCCGGAAATCCTGGCCCATCTTGTCGATCTCATCCAGCAGGATAAGCGGGTTCGTGGTCTTGGCCTTCTTCAGCGCCTGGATGATCTTGCCGGGCATCGAGCCGATATAGGTCCGCCGGTGGCCCCGGATCTCGGATTCGTCACGCACACCGCCAAGGCTGATGCGGATGAACTCACGCCCCGTGGCCCGCGCGACGGATTTGCCAAGGCTGGTCTTGCCCACGCCCGGAGGGCCTACAAGGCACATGATCGGGCCCTTCAGCTTCTGGCTGCGCTGCTGCACCGCCAGGTATTCGACGATCCGTTCCTTGACCTTCTCAAGCCCGTAGTGATCGGCATCCAGAACCTCCTGCGCCTTGTGCAGGTCCTTCTTGACGCGGCTTTTCACACCCCACGGCAGGCCAAGCATCCAGTCGAGGTAGTTGCGCACCACCGTGGCCTCGGCCGACATGGGCGACATGGTCTTGAGCTTCTTCAGCTCGGCCTCGGCCTTGTCGCGGGCTTCTTTGCTCAGCTTGGTGGACTTGATACGCTCTTCCAGCTCGGCCAGTTCGTTGCCGCCATCCTCGCCGTCGCCCAGCTCCTTCTGAATGGCCTTCATCTGCTCATTCAGATAGTACTCGCGCTGGGTCCGCTCCATCTGGCTTTTGACGCGGGTCTTGATCTTCTTCTCGACCTGCAGCACGGACATCTCGCCCTGCATCAGGCCGTAAACCTTCTCAAGCCGCTCGCTCACGCTCAGGGTTTCCAGCAGGTCCTGTTTCTGACCCACGTCGATGCCCAGGTGACCGGCCACGAGGTCCGCCAGCTTGGCGGGATCGGTGGTTTCCGAGACGGCGACAAGCGCCTCTTCGGGGATATTCTTCTTGATCTTGGCGTAGCGCTCGAATTCGGCGGTGACCGTGCGCAGCAGCGCCTCGATCGTGGCCGCGTCGCCCGCTGTTTCGGTCAGGTATTCTGCGCGCGCCTCGAAGAAGCGGTCGTTGCTCAGGTATTCGGTGATGCGCACGCGCGCCTGCCCCTCGACCAGCACCTTGACGGTGCCATCGGGCAGTTTCAGCAGTTGCAGCACATTCGCCAGCACACCGGTGCCGTAGATCCCGTCGGATGCCGGATCGTCGATGGAGGGGTCGATCTGGCTGGACAGCAGGATCTGCTTGTCATCGGCCATGACCTCTTCCAGCGCGCGTACGGATTTCTCGCGGCCGACGAAAAGCGGCACGATCATGTGCGGGAACACGACGATATCGCGCAGCGGCAGAACGGGATAGGAGGGGTTCAGGGGTTCTTGCATGCTCGGTCCTTTGTTCGGCAGACGTCGCGATCCCGACAATCGGCAACCGGGGCGTCTCCATTCACCTGTCGTTAATCTGGGGCGCGGATGCCCCAGTTTCAAGCGCCTTCCGGTGACGCCTGCGTGTAGAATGCCCCTCTGCCTCGGTCAGGGCAAGGCGCGAAATGCGCATGATTTGATCATTGGCGGACCGGCGCGGCCCTCAACCCGCGCGACCACGCGCGCAGAAACACGACACCTCGACCGGCAGATCCGAGCGCGCCTGCGCCAGATCCAGCCGCTGCCGGATCAGCCGCGCCTCGGGCGTGGCACCGGCGCCGCGCGCCTCGAGGCATTCCATCAACCCGCGCAGCGCCCAGATGTTGTCGGGATGGATCTGCGCCCGCGTCAGGTTGCCCCCCAGCCCCAGGTCCTCGCGATAGACGGCCTCGGCCTCGGCCACCCGCCCCTGTTCCAGCAAAAGCGCGCCCAGCGCATGGCGCGTGGGCTGCATCCATCCCCATGGCTCGTCATAGGGCAGGTTGTCATCCGCCGCGACCGAGGCGCGCAGATGCGCGAAGGCCGCGTCGTAATTGCCGCGCCGATATTCGATCTCGCCCGACAGCATCTCTTCGGCGATGGCGAAAAGATCCTGGCAAGTGTTGTTGTGCAAAAGCCGCGTCTCGGGCACGCGGGCGCGCGCGGCGCGGAACAGCGCCTGTTCGGCCAGCGCCCGGTCCACATGCCCAAGTGCGGCATGGGCCACCCCCTTGGCGTAATGGATCATCGCCGTCAGGTTCGAAAACAGCACCGGATCCTCGGGCAGATCCTGGGCGATGATCTCTTCCCACTTGCCGAAGCGCACATAGACATGCTGCTTGACCGCAAGGTAGCTTTCAAAGAAATCGGCCATGGGCGGCGATGCGATGCGCAGGAAATCCGCGGGCATCGTCGCGATCAGCTCCTCCGCGGCGGCCAGGGCGGGTTTGTACTGCCCCAGGAACATCGCGCCATAGACGGCAAAATGATAGTCGTGCACGCGGTAGCCGGTGTAGAAATTCATCACCCCTTCGCGGTCCAGGTACTTGCGATCCGCCGCGATGGCCGCATGGTTCCAGTGCAGCGCGTCATGGTAATTGCCGCAGAGCACGTCGATATGGGTGGGCATATGCACCAGGTGGCCCGCATCGGGCACAAGGGTGCGCAGCACATCCGCCGCCGGCAGCGCCTTTTCGGGGAAGGGCGACATCTCCATCAGATGCACGTAAAGGTGCAGGATACCCGGATGCGCCATCGCACCGGGCAAATCGCGCATCGCCCCTTCCAGAAGGGCGCGCACCTCGGGGGTTCCGGCCCTGGGCGCGGGCTGGCCTGTCGCCAGGTCCCACATCTGCCAGGGGGTCAGGTCCATGATCGCCTCGGAGGTGACCGACAGGATATCGAGGTCGTGCGGATACGCCCGCTGCGCGGCGCGCATCGCGTCGGCAAAGGCGCGGTCCCAGGGGCGCATGTCGGCGATGGGATCGACCTGCGGATAGCGCGCGGCCAGTGCGCGGATCAACGCCTGTTCGGGCGGGCTGACACGATCAGCCAGCGCAAGCGCCGCCTGCGTCGCGGCATGGGCGCGCGCCAGCGCCGCCGCCTTGCCGGCCTCGTCGTAAAGCGCCCAAGGCATGTTGTAATTGGGCCCCATCGCATAGGCGATGCCCCACTGTGCCATGGCGCAACCGGGATCGGCGGACAGCGCGCGTTCGAAACAGGCCACCGCTTCCGCGTGGTTGAAGCCGAAAATCCAGTTCAGCCCCCTGTCGAACCAGCGCTGCGCCTCGGCCGAGGCCGTGGTCACGACGCGGGAATAGGCCCCCAGATCATAGCCATATTCCATCCCTTGCCCCCTTCGCGCCCGCTGAACCCTTGGATGGATATTTAAGGCAAGAAGAAACGGAATGTTAAGGTTAATCGCCCATGATCATCGCACGGTACAGGCGGGGACGCCGATGACCGTGCAAGGAGAAGCCCCTTCCGCACCCGCCGCCGGCCCCTCTGCCGACCAGCCCCGTGCGGAAGGGTCGCTTTACCTGAAGCTTCTTCTTGCCCCAAATATCCATTCAGACCGCGCCACCCGGATCACAGCGGGGGAATATCGCCCTCGGCCCGCTGCGCGTGGAAATCGGCCTCGAATGCGGCAAAGCGGCCTGCCGCGATGGCATCGCGCATTCCTTGCATCAATTCCTGGTAGTAATGCAGGTTGTGCCAGGTCAGCAGCATCCCCGAGATCATTTCGCCCGCGCGGAAGACGTGATGCAGATAGGCACGGCTGTAGCCACGGCAGGCGGGACAGCCACAGGCCTCGTCCAGCGGGCGCGGATCGTCCTGGTGGCGGGCGTTCTTGATATTGACCACGCCATGACGGGTGAAGGCCTGCCCGGTGCGGCCCGAGCGCGACGGCAGCACGCAATCCATCATGTCGATGCCGCGCTTGACCGCGCCCACGATGTCATCGGGCTTGCCCACCCCCATCAGGTAGCGCGGCTTGTCCTGCGGCAGCATGTCGGGCGCATAGTCGAGCACGCCGAACATCGCCTCCTGCCCCTCGCCCACCGCCAGGCCGCCCACGGCATAGCCGTCGAAGCCGATGGCGCGCAGCGCCTCGGCGCTTTCCGCGCGCAGCTCCTGCGTGACGCCGCCCTGCTGGATGCCGAAGAGCGCGTGGCCCGGCCGGTCCCCGAAGGCGTCGCGCGAGCGCTGCGCCCAGCGCATCGACAGGCGCATGGATTTCGCCACTTCGGCATCGGTGGCGGGCAGCGCCGGGCATTCGTCGAAACACATCACGATGTCGCTGCCCAGCAGGCGCTGGATTTCCATGCTGCGCTCGGGGCTGAGGTGGTGGCGCGAGCCGTCGATATGGGATTTGAAGGTCACGCCTTCCTCGGTCAGCTTGCGCAGGGCGGCCAGGCTCATGACCTGGAAACCGCCACTGTCGGTCAGGATCGGCTTGTCCCAGTTCATGAACCGGTGCAAGCCGCCCAGCCGGTCGATCCGCTCGGCCGTGGGGCGCAACATCAGGTGATAGGTATTGCCCAGCAGGATATCGGCGCCGGTGGCGGCCACGCTTTCGGGCATCATGCCCTTGACCGTCGCCGCCGTTCCGACAGGCATGAAGGCCGGTGTGCGGATCGTGCCGCGCGGTGTCGTGATGGCGCCGGTACGCGCCTTGCCGTCGGTGGCGTGCAGGTCGAAGCCGAAGGCGGCGGAGCTTTTTGTCATCGGAAAGCCTTTTGCTGATGCCCCCCCCTATCCGACAGAACGGACGAAAAGCCAAGAGAGCAGCACGATACAAGCCTGACCCTGGCCGGCGGCACTGGACGAATCCGCCCCCTATCCTTATATGATCAGTCAGGAAATCCGCAGGACAGCCGCCAGGACAAAGAATGACCCAGAATGCCGAGCCGCTTGAAGGCACACCGTTGATCGCCCCCTCAAGCACCGATCACCCGCTCTATGACCAGGTCGTCGAGGCCTGCCGCTCGGTTTATGACCCGGAAATCCCGGTGAATATCTATGATCTGGGGCTGGTCTACACGATCGACATCAATGACCAGAACGAGGTGCGCGTGATCATGTCGCTGACCGCACCCGGCTGCCCCGTCGCGGGCGAGATGCCGGGCTGGGTCGCGGATGCGATCGAACCCCTGCCCGGCGTCAAGCATGTGGATGTGGAACTGACATGGGAGCCCCAGTGGGGCATGGACATGATGAGCGACGAGGCCCGGCTGGAGCTGGGCTTCATGTGATCCGGCCCGCGCGGCCGACAAAACGCTGAGAGGCACGGACGATGTTCGCCATACCCGGAAAACAGGCAGTCACCATGACCGAGGCCGCCGCGCGCCAGATCGCGCGGCTGATGCAGAAGGATGGCCACAAGGGCCTGCGCATCGGCGTCAAGAAGGGCGGCTGCGCGGGGATGGAATACACGATGGAATATGCCACCGAGATCGCCCCCATGGACGAGGTGGTGGAACAGGACGGCGCGCGCGTGATGATCGCGCCCATGGCGCAGATGTTCCTGTTCGGCACGCAGATCGACTATCAGACATCGCTGCTGGAATCGGGGTTCAAGTTCAACAACCCCAATGTCGAGGATGCCTGTGGATGCGGCGAATCGATCAAGTTCAAGGATGTCGAGGAACTGAGCGCCGCGCGCGACGGCAAGTGATCGCATCTCCCATGCCCTTGCGTCTGGAAAACGCCGTCCCCTCTCTGTAAGGAGGGGCGGATACAGGCGGAGGGTGGACGATGCGGCGCAAACTGGCAGCAGGCAATTGGAAGATGAACGGGATGCTGGCCGATCTGGACCAGCTTGACCGCATCATGGCTGCCTGCCCTGCGCCTGCCGCCGATCTGCTGATCTGCCTGCCCGCGACCCTGATCCATCCCGCCGCACAGCGCGCCGGGCAGCGGGGCCTGATGATCGGGGCACAGGATTGCCACATGGCCGGGTCGGGCGCCCACACGGGCGATCTTGCCGCCGCGCAGTTGGCCGATGCCGGCGCGGGCGCGGTGATCCTGGGGCATTCCGAACGCCGCGCCGATCACCACGAAGACAGCGCCACCGTGCGCGCCAAGGCCGAAGCCGCGCAGGCCGCAGGCCTGATCGGCGTGATCTGCCTGGGCGAGACCCTGGCCGAACGCGATGCCGGGCAGACACTCGACGTGATCGGCGCGCAGCTTGATGCCTCGGTGCCCGACGGTGCCAGGGGCGATGCGACGGTGATCGCCTATGAGCCGGTCTGGGCCATCGGCACGGGCCGCATCGCCACCACGGACCAGATCGCCCAAGTGCATGCCTTCCTGCGCGCGCGGCTGATCAAGCGTTTCGGGCCCGCGACCGGCGGTGCGATCCGACTGCTCTATGGCGGATCGGTCAAGGCCGACAATGCCGCGCAGATCTTTGCCGTGCCAGAGGTGGACGGCGCCTTGGTCGGTGGCGCAAGCCTGAGCGCGGATGATTTCTGCCCGATCGTCGCGGCACTGGACGCGAGCGCGACGTCCTGACAACCCACCGCTTCGGAATGAAAAACGGCGCGAGGTTGCCCCCGCGCCGCCAGTTTTTCCTGTCCCCGGCGCGCTAGCGCACCAGTATCTCGGGGCCCATCATCAGCGTGGGCAACCATGTCGAGATGATCGGCACATAGGTGATCAGGATCAGGAAGACGAAGAGCACGGCCAGGAAGGGCAGCGCCGCGCGCACGACGCGCATCATCGGCATGCCCGCAACACCCGAGGTCACGAAAAGGTTCAGACCCACCGGCGGCGTGATCATCCCGATTTCCATGTTCACGACCATGATGATGCCCAGGTGGATCGGGTCGATCCCCAGTTCCATCGCGATCGGGAAGACCAGCGGCGCCACGATCACGATCAGGCCCGAAGGTTCCATGAACTGCCCGCCGATCAGCAGGATCACGTTCACGATCACCAGGAACATGACCGGGCCGAACCCTGCCGCCAGCATGGCACCCGCGATCTGCTGCGGGATCTGCTCGTCGGTCAGCACATGCTTCAGGATCAGCGCGTTGGCGATGATGAACATCAGCGTGACGGTCAGTTTGCCCGCTTCGAACAGGGTATTGCGGATGTCACGGTGAAAGAAGGCCGTGACCAGCGCGATAGGTCTGTCCAGCAGGGTCAGGTTGCGCTCGCCCTCGGGGCGGGCCAGTGGACCCATGTCGCGGTAGACGAAGCAGGCGATCAGGAAGGCATAGACCGCCGCCACAGCCGCCGCTTCGGTCGGCGTGAAGATGCCGCCATAGATGCCGCCCAGGATGATGACGATCAGCATCAGGCCCCAGCCTGCATCGCGGCCCGAGGACCAGACCTCGCCCCAACCCAGCCATTCACCCTTGGGCAGGTTCCTGACCCGCGCCATGACATAGATCGTGGTCATCAGCATGAAACCGGCCAGAAGGCCCGGAATGACGCCCGCAAGGAACATCCGACCCACCGACACATCCGTGGCCGAGGCATAGACCACCATCACGATGGAGGGCGGGATCAGGATGCCGAGCGTCCCAGCCACCGCGATCACGCCGGCGGCGAAATCGCGCGTATAGCCGACCTGCCGCATCCCCGCGATCACGATCGTGCCGATCGCCACCACGGTGGCGGGGCTGGAGCCTGACAGGGCGGCGAACATCATGCAGGCAAAGACGCCCGCGATGGCCAGACCGCCCGGCAGATGGCCCACCAGCGCGATGGAAAAGCGGATGATCCGCCGCGCCACACCGCCCGTGGACATGAAGCTTGAGGCCAGCACGAAGAAGGGGATCGCCAGCAGCGTGTAATGCCCCGCCATCCCGTTATAGAGCGATGCCGCCACGGCCGCGAGCGACGTATCGCTGAGCGCCAGCATGAACAGGATCGAGGACAGGCCCAGCGAAACAGCGATCGGCACACCGATCAGCATCAGGCCGACGACCATCGCGAAAAGGATAAAGACGTCCATCGGTTACTCCTGTCCGCGGCGGGTTTTGGCGATTTCGTCCAGCGCGTCCTCGACCTCGTGGCTGACGATCATGCTGTGCTGTTCGCCCTTCACGATCCGAATGGTCACCTGGATGATGCGGAACAGCATCAGCGCGGCGGCGACGGGCAGGATGATGTAGGGCACCATGCGCGGCATCTTGGAATAAGCCTCGCCCTGGTTGATCGCATCCTCAAGCCAGCGCAGCCATTCCAGCATCGGGATCTGGTCGGTCTCGAAGAAGGCGCGGTCGCGGGTGTTTGGATCAAAGCCGGTGGGGAACCAGTGCCCGGTGGTCTGCTGCAACCCGGCGAAGGGCGCCCAGTAATCCCAGGCCCCCTTTGCGATCAGCAGCGCATAGGCCAGGCAGCAGGCCGCCGAGAGCAGCGCAAGCACATAGCGCGTACGCGGCGACACGACCGAGATGATGGCATCCACCCCAAGGTTCGCCGTCACCTTGAAGGCATAGGCGATGCCGAACAGCACCAGCCAGGCAAACAGGACCAGAACGACCTCAAGCCCCCAGATCACCATCGAATTGAAGACATAGCGCATGATGACGTTGACGAAGGTCAGCAGCGTCATCAGCCCGAGCATCACGGCAATCGCCGTTTCCTCGAACTCGTGCACGACCTTCCCCAGCATGCTGCGCGGCTCGTAACGGCCCGGCCCAGACATCGGCAGTCCCCCTCATGAATGTGAATGTGTGTTCCCGAACGGAACGACGGGGTGCGCCAGTCATGGCGCACCCCATGTGATCCCGTGGGATCAGTTGTTGAAGGCCTGTGCCGCGGCGATGTTGTCGGCGCCGACTTCGGCTTCGAACTGCGCCCAGACGGGCTTCATCGCTTCGACCCATGCCGCGCGCTGCTCGGGCGTCAGTTCGACGATCTTGCCGCCGGCATCCAGGATGGCCTGACGAGCGGCGCGGTCGACTTCCAGAACGGCCGCGTTACGCGTGGTGGTCACCTCATCCAGGATGGTCTTCAGCTGGTCACGCACGTCGGCATCCAGCGATTCCCACCAGTCAACGCTGGTCACAACCATGTAGTCGATGATGCCGTGGTTGGTTTCGGTGATACCGTCCTGCACTTCGAAGAACTTCTGGCCATAGATGTTGGACCAGCTGTTTTCCTGGCCATCCACAACGCCGGTCTGCAGCGCGCCGTAGACTTCGGCAAAGGCCATCGGCTGTGCGGTGGCGCCCAGCGCGTTCATCTGCGCGACCAGCACGTCAGAGGGCTGCACGCGGAACTTCAGGCCTTTTGCATCCTCGGGCGAAATCAGCGGCTTGTTGGCCGAGAACTGCTTCATCCCGTTGTGCCAGAAGCCCAGGCCCAGAACGCCGCGGCGGGTCATCGACTGCAACATTTCCTGGCCGGTGCCCGATGCCTGGAACGCGTCAACCGCGCCGATGTCCTTGAACATGAAGGGCAGGTCAAACAGGCGGAACTGCTTGGTGATCGGCTCGAACAGCGACAGCGAGGGAGCAGCGAACTGCACGTCGCCCTGAAGCATCGCTTCCAGCACCTTCTCGTCGGTATAGAGGGTCGAGTTCGGGAAGACTTCCATGCAGGCCTTGCCGTTCATCTCGGTGTTCACGCGCTCGGCGAACAGGGTGGCGGCGATGCCCTTGGGGTGCTTGTCCGAGTTGGTCACATGGCTGAACTTGATGACGATTTCGCCCGGATCACAGGCTGCGGCGGCGGCCCCTGCGGTCACGGTAAGTGCAAGTGCCATGGCGGCGGATGTCAGGAATTTCATAGGTCTCTCCTCCCAGAATTGAGACGTTGCATGTCTTGCCCCGGCAAGGGGCGCTGCGATGCAAACACTGACCGCGATCACGCAAGTCTCAAGCAAATGTGCGCGATTCACAGGCAGATTGAGAAAATCCAACCATGACAACGACTTGCCCATGCACCCAATGCATAGCACTTATGCCCTTGCGGTGCCTTGTGCGGAAATCCGCACAAGCCTGGGCGCGATAATGCGGGATTCCGCACAGACAGGACCGAATCAGCGCCGCGAATCGTCCGGGTTGATTCTGACGCAGGCCGGTTTGCCACTGGTTCAGCGGTAATCCTCGGGCCGCAGACCATAGCGGGCCAGTTTGTCGTAAAGCGTCTTGCGCGGCAGCTTCAGCTCGCGCGCGGCCTCGGCCGCGCGGCCCGAGTGACGCCGCAGCGCCGCCACCAGGATCGAGCGTTCGACCTGCGCCATCTGCTCGGCCAGCCCGCGGCCCGCCTCCTGCCCGGCCACGGCCTCGTCCCCATCGCCCACGCCCAGCCCAAGGGCAAAACGCATCGCCGCCGACATCAGCGCGCGGGCGTTGCCAGGCCAGTCGCGCGCCATCAACGCACCGATCACCTCGGGCCCCACCGGCGGCGGGGTCAGGCCCGCCTGTTCGCTGGCCTGCGCGACATAATGGCGAAAGAGCACGGGAATATCCTCGGTCCGTTCGG
This sequence comes from Rhodobacterales bacterium, assembly GCA_033839205.1. GTDB lineage: Bacteria > Pseudomonadota > Alphaproteobacteria > Rhodobacterales > Rhodobacteraceae > Seohaeicola. The sequence continues at coordinate 12,424 of JAJLKH010000039.1, forward strand.
CCAGGGCCGGGATCCGGACCGGCATCACATCCAGCCGGTAATAAAGGTCCGGGTTCATGCGGCCTTCCGCGACCAAAGCCGCAAGATCGCTGCTGCTGCCCGCGATAAGCCGCAGATCCTGATCGGTTTCCAGCTTTTCCAGCAAGGCGAATTGCGCATCCGCCGGCATCGCGCCCAGCTCGTCCAGAAAGAGGCTGCCCCCCTTGGCACCGTCCATCGCCGCGGCCACACCCGCCGCATCAAGACCCGCGGCAGGCACCTTGACGAAAGGGCCCTTGGCCATGGCCGAACACAGGTGAATGACCTCGGCCACCTTGGAGATACCGCTGCCGGGCGGCCCGCTGACCAGAACCTCGGCGCGGGTGCGGGCCACGGCGCGCACCCTGTCGCGCAACGCCACGGCCAGGGGCGATGTGCCAAAAAGCATCCGCGCCGCCGGATCGCCGGCTTCCAGCTGGGCCTTCAGGCGGCGGTTCTCCAGCACCAGCGCGCGGGTTTTCAGGGCGCGCTCGACCTCGGCCAGAAGATCCGATGCGGCGCAGGGTTTTTCCAGGAAGCCGAAGGCGCCCTGCCCCATGGCGCGCACCGCCATGGGAATATCCCCCTCGCCCGTCAGCAGGATCACCGGAAGATCAGGGTCAAGCTTGCGGGTATGATCCAGCAGGAAGAACCCGTCGCGCCCCGGCATGCGGATGTCGGACAGGATCACCCCTTCGAACCCTTCCGAGATATGGTCCTTCGCCTCGATGAAACTGCCGGTACAGCGCGGGCTGAGATCGGCCAGTTCCAGCGTCTGGGCCAGCGCCTCGCGCACCGCGGCATCGTCGTCAACGATCAGCACCTGCCGGATCATCCCGCGGCCTCCGATGCGGCGAAGTCGGGGCTTGCGGCGGGCGTCAGTTCCACCGTGAAGATCGCGCCGCCTTCGGGCCGGTTGCGCCCGCGGATAGCGCCGCCAAAGCTTTGCACCAACCCGTAGGAGATCGACAGCCCCAGCCCCATGCCCTCGGCCGCGCCCACGGCCTTGGTGGTGTAGAACGGGTCAAAGATCTTCTCCGGCTCCTCGATGCCGGGGCCGGTATCGGCCACCTCCAGCAGCACCCGGTCCTCGTTGCGGCGCAACGAGATGGCGATGCGCCGCTCGGGCAGGCCCGCCATCGCATCGGCCGCATTCCCGATCAGGTTGACCAGCACCTGGCCCAGCCGCACCTCGCCGCCCATCACGTGGATCGGCGCGGGCGGTGTCCAGTCCACGGTGATCCCGTCGCGCGTCAGCCGCGTTTCCGACAGCTCCAGCGCTGCATTGATGACCGCCACCAGATCGACCCGCCCCATCGGCTCCTGCTCCTGCCGGGCAAAGGCGCGCAAATTGCGGATGATGCGCCCCATCCGATGCGCCAGGTCACCGATGCGGCGCAGGTTCTGCGCCGCCACCTCGGGCTTGCCACGCTCCAGCAGGGCCGCGCCATTCTCGGCATATTGGCGGATCGCCATCAGCGGCTGGTTCAATTCATGGCTGATGCCCGCGCTCATCTGCCCCAGCGCCGATAGCTTGCCCGCCTGCACCAGATCGTCCTGCGCCTTTTTCAGCGCCGCCTCGGCCGCGATACGTTCGCTGACCTCGCGGCGCAGCGCGGCATTGGCGCCCGACAGCTCGCGCGTGCGTTCGGCAACGCGCCCTTCCAGCCGCGCATTGGCCAGGGCCAGCGTACGCCGCCGCTCGGTTGCCAGAAACAGCAACGCGCCGAATGCCAGGCACACGGCCGCCACAAGCCCCGCCTGCAAGGTTGCCAGACGGCGTGCTGGTTCAACATCCACAAGCGCCTCGGCACGCATGCCGATCACCGGCAGATCGCGTGACAGATGCAGCGCACGGGCCGGGATATAAGGGCTCCAGCTTTCGTGCCAGATCACGTGATCGCCCTGCCGCGTAAAGGAAAATTCACCCGCCGTCCCCTCGGGCGGCGACAGGCCCACCTGCCCCGGCGCCCGCGTCCACAGCAGCAGCTCGGACCGGTTGGTGATAAAGACCAACCCCGTGTCGTCGGTGAAGAACACCGTCGGCCGCGCGCCGCGCCACTCGGCCTCGACCAGGCCAATGTCGGCCAGCACCATCACCGCCCCCTGCACCCGGCCATCCGGGCCGAAAAGCGGCGCCGCGAAAGTATAGCTGCGCTGCCCGCCGATCGGGTTGATGCCATGCTCCTCGCCCAAGGCACCGGTCATCGCGCGCCGGAAAGAGGTGCTGTTCGCCAGCGCCGGATCGGCCAGCCCCTTGGCGCTGGCCAGCACCAGTCCCTGCCGGTCGGCCAGCTGGATATCCATCGCCCCGGTCTTGTCGGCGGTTGCCACCAGAACGGATGCCACCGCCGCCCCCTCGCCCGAGGCCACGGCCTGCGCCAGCGCGGGATGCGCGGCCATGATCACCGCAAGTTGCTGGTAAAGCTGCAATTGCCCGGTCAGCCGGTCCGACGCCAGCAACAGGTCAGCCTCGCCACGCTGTGCCGCCTGGTCCAGCGCTTGCCGGTAGCCCGTGCGCCAGACCCCTGCCGCAAAGGCCGCAACAGCCAGCAGGAACAGGGCAAAGATCGCAAGGCGGCGGGCGGTATCGGGTTTCATCGGATCAATCTACCCGCTCCGGCCTTGCCTTGACCAGAGGGCTCGGGCAAGCCTTGGCGCATGTACCGCTGGCACCAATCCCCCACCGATCCCCGCTTCGTGCAGGATCCCTATCCCGCCTATGCCCGCGCGCGCCGCCAAGGCGGCCCGCTCGTCTGGTGGGCGGATTACGACATCCCCTGCGCCCTCAGCCATGGCGCGGTCAACATGATCCTGCGCGATCGCCGCTTCGGCCGCGAGATCCCCGCCGAACTGTCCAGCCCCCCGCCCGCGCATCTCGCGGCCTTCTACGCCGTCGAAGATCATTCGATGCTCGAGCTTGAGCCGCCCCGCCACAAACGTCTGCGCGGCCTTGTGCTGCGCGCCTTCACCTCGGGGCAGGTCGCGGCGCTGGCGCCAGAGATCGCCACGCTGGCCCATGGGTTGATCGACGCCTTCCCGCGCGGCGCGCCCCTCGATCTTCTGACCTCCTATGCCCAGGCGATCCCGGTCATCACCATCGCCCGCCTGCTGGGCGTGCCCGAGGACAGCGCCCCCGCCCTGCTGGCCTGGTCGCACGCCATGGTCGGCATGTACCAGGCCCGCCGGACCCGTGCGATGGAAGAGGCCGCAGATGCCGCCGCCGCCGCCTTCGGCGCCTTTCTGTCCGATCACATCGAACAACGCCGCGTCACCCCCGCCGATGACCTGATCACCCATCTGATCGCCGCCGAACAGGATGGCGCGCACCTGTCCACGCCCGAGATGATCTCGACCTGCATCCTTCTGCTGAACGCAGGCCACGAGGCGACGGTTCATGCCATCGGCAACGCGGTGCGCCTGTTGCTGGCCCAGCCTGACCCGCGCGCGCATCTGACGCCCGACCGGATCGCCGCCACGGTCGAAGAGCTGCTGCGCCTTGATCCGCCGCTGCACATGTTCACCCGCTACGCCTACGAGGATGTCACCGTTCACGGCCATCTGTTCAGGCGCGGGGACCGGGTGGGCCTGCTGCTCGGCGCGGCCAATCGCGATCCGGGCGTCTGGCAGGCCCCTGACCGCTTCGACCCCGCGCGCCCCGCCACCCCGCACATGGGTTTCGGCGCAGGCCTGCATTTCTGCCTCGGCGCGCCGCTGGCCCGGCTGGAATTGCAGATCGCCCTTGGCATCCTGTTTCAGCGCTGCCCAGACCTGCGCCTGTCCGGGCCCGCGCGCTTTGCCGACAGCTATCATTTCCACGGGCTGGACGCGCTGATGGTCGAAACCTGACCCCGGGTTTCTTCTTGCTTCAAATATCCATCCGCCGGCACCGCCCGCGCCGGGGCTGCCCGCAAAGCGTATCAGATCGGCAGCGCGGTGGTGGACTTGATCTCTTCCATCGACAGAAGCGCCGTCACGTTATGCACCTTCACCTCGGAAATCAGCGCCTGGTAGAAGGCGTCATAGGCGCGCGCATTCTTGACCCGCACCTTCAGGATATAGTCGATATCGCCCGCCAGGCGATGCGCCTCCTGCACCTCGGGGCGGCTTTGCAACGCCTTCAGAAAGGCCGCCTGCCAGGCCGCCTCATGTTCCGAGGTGCGGATCAGCACGAAGAAGCAGGCCTCGAATCCCAGCGCCTCGGCATCAAGGATCACGGTCTGCGGCCCCATGATTCCCGCCTCGCGCATTTTGCGGATCCGGTTCCATACGGGCGTCTTCGAGGACCCCACCTGCTTGGCGATCTCATCCAGCGATTGCCCTGCATCGCGCTGCAACTCTGCCAGAATTTTCCTGTCCGTGGCATCCAATCGGATCGACATTTACTTTGACTCCGCTCAAGTGGAATTTCATCACACCATTCCCACCTGACAGAAACAATATTCCTTATCTTCCGGGGATACTGGCGTCTGTATGGGAATATTTCCTATATTGTCGCAAAGGTCAAACCGAAAGCAGACTGCTTCGGATCACCGCCAAGGAGAGGTCAATGCCCCGTTTCACACCCAAGGTCGTCACCGCCAATGCGCTGATCGAAGGCGACGTGATCTATCTTGCCGCCGATGACAGCTGGACCCGCAGCCTGTCGCAGGCCGAGGTGATCGAGGACGAGGCCATCGCCCAGTTGCGCCTGCTCGAGGCCCAGCGCCAGCCGCATCTTGTGGTGGGCGCCTACCTCGCCGATGTGATCCCCGGCCCGCAAGGCCCTCAGCCCGCGCATTTCCGCGAGGATTTCCGCCGCAAGGGGCCGTCAAACTACGCCCACGGCAAACAGGAAGCGACCAAACAGAAGGATGCCGCGAATGTATGAGTATACCGAATTCGATCGCGCCTTTCTGGCCGAACGCAATGCCCAGTTCCGCGCGCAGGTCGCCCGCCGCCTCGACGGTTCGCTGACCGAGGATGAGTTCAAGCCCCTGCGCCTGATGAACGGGCTCTACCTGCAACTGCATGCCTATATGCTGCGGGTGGCCATTCCCTATGGCACGCTGAATTCCGCCCAGATGCGGCAGTTGGCGCTGCTGGCGGAAAAATGGGACAAGGGCTACGGCCATTTCACCACACGCCAGAACATCCAGTACAACTGGCCCAAACTGTCCGATGTGCCCGACATGCTGGACGCACTGGCCGAGGTGGGGCTGCACGCCATCCAGACCAGCGGCAACACGATCCGCAACGTGACCGCCGATCATTTCGCGGGCGCCGCCGCGGACGAGCTGGCCGATCCGCGTCCCGTGGCCGAGCTGATCCGCCAATGGTCCACGGATCACCCCGAGTTCCAGTTCCTGCCGCGCAAGTTCAAGATCGCCATCACCGGCAGCCCCAATGACCGCGCCGTGACCCGCGCCCATGACATCGGCCTGCGCATGGTCGCGCGCGACGGGGAAGCCGGGTTCGAGGTGATTGTCGGCGGCGGCCTTGGCCGCACCCCGATGATCGGCCAGGTTATTCGCGATTTCCTGCCACGCGCCGATCTTCTGCCCTATCTCGAGGCGATCGTCAGCGTCTACAACCTGCTGGGACGCCGCGACAACAAGTACAAGGCCCGCATCAAGATCACCGTACACGAGAACGGGATCGACACGATCCGCGACTTGGTGGAGGAACGCTTCGCCACCCTGCGCGCCGCCTTCAACGGTGCCGATCAGGCGCTTCTGGCCCAGATCGAGCCGCAATTCGCCCCGCCCGCCTTTGCGGCGCGCGACACGCATCCCTTTGACATCGCCTATCAGAACGATCCCGTGTTCCGGTCATGGGCCGATACGAACCTGAGCGCGCATCGCCGCGCCGATCATGCCATCGTGTCCATCAGCCTCAAGGCGCATGGCGCGACGCCGGGCGATGCCACCGTAGGCCAGATGCGCCTGATGGCCGATCTGGCGGCGCGCTATGCCTATGACGAGCTGCGCATCAGCCACGAGCAGAACGTGATCCTGCCCCATGTGGCGCGCGCCGATCTGCCCGCGCTGCATGCGGCGTTGAAATCGGCGGGGCTTGGCACCGCCAATATCGGGCTGATCAGCGATATCATCGCCTGCCCCGGCATGGATTACTGCGCCCTGGCCACGGCCCGGTCGATCCCCATCGCGCAAGAGATCGCCACCCATTTCGAGGCGCTGAAGCTCGAGCATGACATCGGCCCCCTGAAGATCAAGATCTCGGGCTGCATCAACGCCTGCGGCCATCACCATGTCGGCCATATCGGCATCCTGGGGCTGGACCGTGCGGGCGTGGAAAACTACCAGATCACGCTGGGCGGCGACGGCACCGAGGATGCGGTGATCGGCGAACGCGCAGGCCCCGGCTTTGCCGCCGAGGATCTGCTGCCCGCCATCGAACGGTTGATCCGCGCCTACCTGGCCCTGCGCGAGGATGCGTCGGAAACCTTCTTGCAAACCTATCGCAGGCTGGGCGTGGCCCCGTTCAAGGCAGCCCTCTACCCCGAGGCACGTGACCGCCATGCCGCTTGAGGCCCCCCTTGCCCCGGTGGCGGTGCGCGCGGACGATCTGAACGCGCGCTACCGGCACCACGCGGCCAGCGCGGTGCTGCGCCACGCGCTGTCAGACCCGCAGGTCGGACGGATCGCGCTGGTCAGCTCCTTCGGGGCCGAAAGCGTGGTGCTGCTGCATATGCTGGCGATGATCGACCGCACCGTGCCGGTTCTTTTCATCGACACCCAGATGCTGTTCGCCGAAACGCTGGATTATCAGCGGCAGGTGGCCGCTCGGCTGGAACTGACGGATCTGCGCATCATTCACGCGCAACCCGACGCGGTGGCCGCCACCGACCCCGACGGGCAGTTGCACCGCAGCGATCCCGATGCCTGCTGCGCCCTGCGCAAGACCGAACCGCTGGAACGCGCGCTTGACGGGTTTGACGCCTGGATCACGGGGCGCAAGCGGTTCCAGGCCTCGACCCGTGCCGCGCTCGAGTTTTTCGAGGCCGACACCGACGGGCGGCTCAAGGTCAATCCGCTGGCCCATTGGGACAAGGCGGATGTGCAGGACTACATGATCAACAACCGTCTGCCGCGTCATCCGCTGGTGGCGCGGGGCTATCCCTCGATTGGCTGTGCGCCCTGCACCTCGCCCGTGAAACCCGGCGAGGACGAGCGCGCAGGCCGCTGGCGGGGTGCTGCCAAGGAAGAATGCGGCATTCATTTCGTGAATGGCAAACTGGTCAGGACAGGAGCAGGACAATGACATCGAACAGCACAGTCATCGTGCGTGACAGCGGCTTTGCGGCCGAGGATTGGCCGCATCCCTTCACCCCGCTGGCCGAGGTCACGGCCGACACACAGGCGCTGGACCTGCCGGCAAGTGCCGATCCCGACAGGCTTGACCTTGGGGCGTTGCAGATCATCCGCATTCCCTTTGCCAGCTTTGCGGATGGGCGCGGCTTTACCCTGGCGCGGCGGCTGCGTCTGCGCGGCTATACGGGGCGGCTGCGCGCGGCGGGCCATGTGATCGCGGATCAATACGCCATGGCGCGGCGCGCAGGTTTCGACGAGGTCGAGATTTCCGAGGCCCTCGCCACCCGGCAACCCGAGGCGCAATGGCTGGCCCGGGCGGACTGGCGCGCGCATGATTACCAGGCGCGTTTGCGCGGGTAATCCCGCGCTTTCATCTGACATGGATCAAAGATAGAAAAAGGATGCCGGTTTAAGTCCGGCATGATGCATATGACCGAAAGCCTGACAGTGACCGAGATTTCCGTTCCCAAAGTGCCCACCCTGCCCGATGCCCAGACCGTGACCGCCGTCACCCATTGGACGGACCGTCTGTTTTCCTTCCGGGTGTCGCGCCCGCAAAGCCTGCGCTTCCGCTCGGGCGAGTTCGTGATGATCGGGCTGATGGGCGAGAATGGCAAACCCCTGCTGCGCGCCTATTCCATCGCCTCGCCCAGCTGGGACGAGGAACTGGAGTTCTATTCGATCAAGGTGCAGGACGGGCCGCTGACCTCGAAACTGCAGCATATCCAGCCGGGCGAACAGATCATTCTGCGCCCCAAGCCGGTGGGCACGCTGGTGCTGGACGCGCTGCTGCCGGGCAAGCGCCTGTGGTTCTTCGCCACCGGCACCGGCATTGCGCCCTTTGCCAGCTTGATGCGCGACCCCGAGACCTACGAGCGGTATGACGAGGTGATCATGATGCACACCTGCCGCGATGTGGCGGAACTGGAATATGGCCGCCAACTGGTCGAAAGCCTGCCCGAGGATCCGCTGATCGGGGAATTCGTGGCCGGAAAGCTGCGCTACTATCCCACCACCACGCGCGAGCAAAGCCCACAGATGGGCCGGATCACCGACAACCTGACCTCCGGCAAGGTCTTCGCGGATCTGGGCATCCCGCCGATCACGCCCGAGACGGATCGTGGCATGGTCTGCGGATCGCTGGATTTCAACACCGACATGAAAGCGGTTCTGGAAGGCTTCGGCCTGCGTGAGGGGGCCAATTCGGACCCTGCAGAATACGTGGTGGAAAAGGCCTTCGTCGGCTGATCGGACGGCATCGAGAAAAAAGGCCGCGCCCGGGCATTCCGGCGCGGCCTTTCGCATTCATGCAGGGCCGATCAAAGGCCAAGGGCGCCCCTGGTCTGATCCAGCGCCAGTTGCAGCAATTCGGGATTGCCCTGCGCCTGTTCAAGCGCGCTGGTCAGCAGCGTCTTGCGCAGATCGCCAAGGTCCGACGCCGCGATGATCGCAGCCGCGCGATCCTGATCAAAGCCTTCGACACTCAGCACCGCCTCGACATCCGCCTCGGTCATGCCTGCGCTGGCAGCGATTGACGCCAGCGCCTGCGCGGAGGCCTCGGGGCTGGCGGGGGTTGTGCCCGTGGCGGTGTTCAGTGCCTCGCGCGCAGCATCAGCCACGGCCTCGGCGGCGGTATCCGCCGCTGTCGTGGCCTCGTCCACCGCGCGGTTGACGGCGCTTGCGGCCTCCTCGGCGATGTCGCGCGCGACTTGTGTTGCGTCCTGCGCGGCATCCTGCGCCGCCTCACGCGCCTGCTCCACGGTGTCCTCTACTGTCGGTGCAGCCGTTTCGGCGGGGGCAGGCGCGGGTTCCGGCGCGGCGGTTGCCGGCTCTTGCGGCGGCGCGGCGGGGGTGGCCGTCTCCACGGCGGGCATGTCGGTGGTCCTGTCGGGCAGGGTCATGTAGATGGCAGCGCCCGCAACCAGGGCCGCCGCGGCGGTCAACACGGTCTTGTTCATGGCTGTCTTCCTTTCTCTGTGGATGGCGCGCCCCGCGTGCCGGGATGCGCCCCTGCCCCAGAGATGAGCACCCTGCGCGCACCCCACAACCCCGGCGGGGATCGGTCGGCAGGGATCAGCCTATTTGACGCTTGAAGAAAGCTTCGCCCAAGGTTAGGTTGCGGCGCGAAATATGCCAACAAATGAAGGAACAATACCATAGCCCGCAGACCGCATAACGCGCCCCCGCAGCGCGAAACAGGCCCCCGCATCAACGAACGCATCCGCGCACCCGAAATCCGGCTGATCGGCGCAGATGGCGAGAATGTCGGCGTTGTCACGCCCGAGCGGGCCCTTGTGATGGCCGAGGAAGCGGGCCTTGACCTGGTCGAGATCTCTCCCAATGCCGTGCCGCCGGTCTGCAAGATCATGGATTTCGGCAAATACAAATACGAGACGCAGAAGCGCGAGTCCGAAGCGCGCAAGAAGCAGAAGATCATCGAGATCAAGGAAATCAAGTTCCGCCCGAACACCGACAAGCATGACTATGACGTCAAGATGCGCTCGGTCTTCAAGTTCCTGGAAGAAGGCGACAAGGTGAAGATCACCCTGCGTTTCCGTGGCCGCGAGATGGCGCACCAGAACCTGGGCCGCGAATTGCTGGAGCGGGTCGCGGAGGACACCAAGGAGGTGGGCCGCGTCGAGAACTTCCCCAAAATGGAAGGCCGCCAGATGATCATGCTGATCGGACCGCTGCCCAAGTAATCCGGCCAATATGGCTGATCAAACCGCCCCCGTCCGCGCGACGCAGGGGCGGTTTTCATTTGGGCCGGAGCCAGAGCCCCGTCCCACGATGGGACATTTTCCGCAAAGAGCGTTTTCAATGGGTTACGCGGGCGCGTTCAGGATCTGTTAGGGATGATTGAGGCTGTGGCAAGGTTTTCCGGTCATGTCGGAAGGGGGCCCCGCAATCGAAGCCTTGCGCACCGGTCAGACATGAGACGTCAAAATGGGCCAAAGACGCTCTGCGTCCGGGTGATGTTCAGCAATTCAATGGCCGCGTGAGCATCGTCGTGGTCCGTGTCGCGCGTCTGAACGTCATTCCCGGAAGGGGAAAGGCCTTGCCATCAACGACCACGGCCCTGCGACCTGCGTCGAGTGTCACGGTTGCAGGCAAATCCGTGCCGATGTCGATTTCCAGACTCAGCGAGCTCCCCCACATGAAATCGGTAAACCGGTTCTCTGAACTGTTGCGGGGCTGGCGCGGCTTGCCATCGAGCCTGATCCGAATGTCCGAGGCGTCAAAGTCAATCGACTTGCGGCTTCTTGTGGACCAGCCCGTGAATATCACCTCCAGCGTATCATCTTTTGGCAAGACGCTTATCCTGACCTCTTCCGGCTTGGTACGCCAGGCGGGCACGGGAAGACCAGGGTCATCCAGATTGAATCGGTAATCGGACCAGGCGACACCCGTGCAGCCGCCACCCGAGCCTTTCTCGGCACCTGGGCCCTGGGCTTCGTAGACGACGGTGGTGGTTTGCGACGGAAGAGGAACGCATCCGGTTGCCAGAAGTGCGGCGACAAGGACCATCAGGATTTTCTTTTTCATCT
>JAJLKH010000040.1:0-55628 GCA_033839205.1 Rhodobacterales bacterium
CAGATAGGCCGTAACGGGTTGACGCAGCCAGCCGATGCCGTAGTCGCGGCTGTAGTGATCGAAGTTGGTGTGGAAGTCCGAGGTCACCGGAATGCGCAGACGATTTGCCACCGACACCGCACTCCACCCTAGCGGACCCTCGGTTGCGACGTGGACCAGATCGGGGCGCTGACGCGACCAGGACCGTCCGAGCGCCGAACGCGCCGGCAATCCGAAACGCAAACCTTCGTAACGGGGCAGCTTCCAGCCGCGCGAGAGCACTTCCTCCAGTTCAGGCGAGTGCCGCGGATCCTCGGTGCGGGACTGTCTGGGGCGGATCAGCTGAATGCGATGTCCGCGCGCAATCAATCCCTCGACCATGCGCTGCAACGTCATCGCAACGCCATTGATCTCGGGCGGATAGGTCTCGGTGACCAGCGCAATGCGCAGTCTCGGGTCTTGCCACAGCTCGTCGGTAGTGATTCGGGCATCGTTCATGACCCGAAAGACTATTGTGCCTCGGCGTCAGCCCCGTTACGGCTTCATTGGACTTTCGTTACAACCGACACATCAGAAAACCAGGATGAGTAGCCAGGAGCCAGCCAGCATCAGCAATGAGAGCAATACGGCGGCACTGCCGATATCCTTGGCGCGTTTCGCCAGCAGATGATCGTCGAGCGAGATTCGGTCGACGGTCGCTTCGATCGCGGAATTGACGGCGTTGACTTGATAGTACCGCGGAGCCTTGCCACTACCGTCGTCGAAGTAATCTTGAAGCGCCACCGCTGACTCCGCATCCGACAGGCCTTTCCATGCACGATACCGTGCCCACAGGTCCGCAGGTGACGGGAACTGATCCAGGGTGAGCGTAACCTCGGGAGTCGGGCTCATGCCGGTTCGGTCATGAAGAACAAAACCGTCGCCGTTTGAGGAGAACACGAATGGGATGTCCAGCGTTTCCGCGTATTCCAGACCTTGTTGCAGGCCGGCACCGATTGCCTGCGTATTCTCTTTGGCCTCAATCAGGGCGATGGGTATGTTCGGCTTGACTGAAAGAATATAATCGGCGCGTTTTCCTTTACCCCGGCTCACCAGCTTACCGCGCACAATGATCCGACCTTTGGTAAAACTCACCTCTTCGCGGATTTGGGTTATCTCATCCCACCCCGACGAACGAAGAGCGGGAGTGATGAACTTTGTGCAGATGTCTCGCTCGCTCAAGTTGCGCTTGTCTATGTGCAACGCATTCTTCCTCAAATACACTTCGGTTGAAATTCGAGCCTTCTAACAATCTAGACGCTTCTTTCTGGTTCAAGCAACAAACTGTTGAACCACACCGGCTCTACGCTTGGAGAATCTATGTCCGCCTTGGCCCGATGCTGGCACAAGGACATGCATGATTCTCAATGGGATCATTGGTCGGCGAGTTCAGGAATGTTCGGTCAAATCCGCCGAAAGCCCCATCATCTGTGCGGCCCATGTGCGGCCCGGATCTACTTGGGAAAAACAAAAGGCTCAGGCATTTCTGCCTAAGCCTTTGATTTTAGTGGTGAGCCGTGCAGGATTCGAACCTGCGACCCACTGATTAAAAGTCAGTTGCTCTACCAACTGAGCTAACGGCCCACTAAGCCGCGCTTCTAGAAAGACCCGCGCAGAGGGTCAACCCCGAAAATCGCGCTTTCTTTCCAGCATACTGGAATAACGCCACGTGCCAGAGTATATGCGCGCCATGAAAGCGGATCGGACAACGGGCTTGCCCTTCATGAAGATGCACGGGTTGGGCAACGACTTTGTCGTTCTCGACGCGCGCCATCATGGCTTGGGCAGCGATGGGCATGACCTGTCGAAAGCACTGGTCACCGCCATCGCGGACCGCCATCGCGGCATCGGTTTCGACCAGCTTGCCGTGATCTCGGATACCGGGCACGGCGACGCGCATCTGACCTTCTACAATGCCGACGGATCGACATCGGCCGCCTGTGGCAACGCAACACGCTGCATCGCGCGCTTCCTCATGGATGAAACCGGAACCACGGGGCTGACCCTGACCACCGAGCGCGGCTTGCTGCAAGCCGTGGATGCCGGGAATGGGCTGACCTCCGTCAACATGGGCCAGCCGCAACTCGACTGGTCCGAGATCCCGCTGGCGGGTCCGATGGACACGCTGGAGCTTCCCATCGAAGGCTCCCCGACGGCAACCGGTATGGGCAACCCGCATTGCACCTTTTTCGTAGCCGATGCCGACACCGTCGATCTGGCCACGCGCGGCGCGCAGATGGAACATCATCCGCTGTTTCCGCAACGGACGAACGTACAGTTCGCCTCGGTTCTGGGCCCCGACCATCTGCGCATGCGGGTCTGGGAACGCGGCGTGGGGATCACCCTTGCCTCGGGCTCGTCGTCCTGCGCCACGGCGGTGGCTGCCGCACGGCGCGGGCTGACGGCTCGGCGGGTCACGATCACCCTTGATGGTGGGGACCTTGTGGTAGAGTGGCGCGAGGATGGCGTCTGGATGACCGGCGCAACCATGCATGTGGCCTCCGGCTGCCTGACCCGGGCTTTCCTGGACAGTGCCCAATGACATTGCAACCGCCGAAATTCGCCACCTTCGGGTGCCGCCTCAATGCCTATGAGACCGAGGCGATGAAGGATCTGGCCGCACAGGCCGGCCTGTCAGGCGCGGTGATCGTGAATACATGCGCCGTGACCTCGGAAGCGGTGCGTAAAGCGCGCCAAGAGATCCGCCGCCTGCGTCGCGAAAACCCGGATGCGCGCCTGATCGTCACCGGCTGCGCCGCGCAAACCGAGCCCGAGACCTTCGCGACCATGCCGGAGGTGGATCTGGTGATCGGGAATACCGAAAAGATGCAGCCCGAGACCTGGGCGCGCATTTCCCCCGATTTCATCGGACAGACCGAACGCGTGCAGGTCGATGACATCATGAGCGTGACCGAGACCGCCGGTCACCTGATCGACGGATTCGGTACCCGGTCGCGCGCCTATGTGCAGGTTCAGAACGGGTGCGATCACCGCTGTACCTTCTGCATCATTCCCTATGGGCGCGGCAATTCCCGCTCGGTTCCTGCGGGTGTGGTGGTCGACCAGATCAAGCGCCTGGTCGACTCGGGCTATAACGAAGTGGTTCTGACCGGTGTCGACCTGACAAGCTGGGGCGCCGACCTGCCCGGCACCCCCAAGCTGGGCGATCTGGTGATGCGCATCTTGCGCCTGGTTCCCGACCTGCCCCGCCTGCGCATCAGTTCCATCGATTCCATCGAAGTGGATGAGAACCTGATGCGGGCCATCGCGACCGAGCCGCGCCTCATGCCGCATCTGCACCTGTCACTGCAGCATGGCGACGACCTGATTCTCAAGCGGATGAAACGCCGGCATCTGCGCGACGATGCCATCCGCTTTACCGAAGAAGCACGCTCCCTGCGCCCCGACATGACATTTGGTGCGGATATCATCGCGGGCTTTCCCACGGAAACCGAAGCCCATTTCCAGAACTCGCTGCGGCTGGTCGAGGAATGCAGCCTGACATGGCTGCATGTCTTTCCATATTCGCCTCGCCCCGGAACCCCGGCTGCGCGCATGCCACAGGTTCAGGGCGCGGCGATCAAGGACCGTGCCGCCCGGCTGCGCGCGGCGGGCGATGCACGCGTGACCAGCCATCTGAACCTGCAGACCGGCCTGATCCATCGCGTGTTGATGGAAAACCCGCATATGGGGCGGACAGAGCAGTTCACCGAAGTCACCTTCGACAGCCCGCAACCCGAAGGTCAGATCGTCAATGCGTTGATCACCGGCGTGCGTGGCACGCAGCTTCTTGCCCGGACCTGATCCCCTTTCTTCTTGCCGAAAATATCCTCGGGGGAGTCCCGCAGGGACCGGGGGGCAGACAGCCCCCCGCCTTGTTCGGCTGTCCAGTTTACAGCCGCCCCGAACTGGGCCTACTGTCGCGCGGAACAGTCAGGAAGGACCCATCACCATGAAACTCGTCTCGTCTCCCGCGTCACCATTCGTGCGCAAGGTGCATGTGGTGCTGCATGAAACAGGCCAGCTTGCCGATGTTGCGGTCGTCGGCGTCAAGACCTCGCCCGTGGCCACCGCCGCCGAGGTCGCGACGGCCAATCCGCTGGGCAAGATTCCGGCCCTGCTGCGCGACGATGGGCCTGCGCTCTACGACAGCCGCGTCATCACCCGGTTCCTTGATGCACGCGCGGGTGGCAAGCTTTACCCCGAGGCGCGTATCTGGGACGTGCTGACCCTTGAAGCCACAGCCGACGGAATCATGGATGCGGCCGTGTCCATGACATATGAGCGGCGCATCCGCCCGGAAGACAAGGTGTACGAACCCTGGATCGAAGCGCAGTGGTCCAAGGTGTCGCGCTCGCTTGATGCGTTGAACGAACGCTGGATGAGCCATCTGGAAGGCCCCCTATGCATGGGGCAGCTGGCCGTGGGATGCGCGCTTGGCTATCTTGATTTCCGGCACGATGCGCGCCAGTGGCGCAAGGATCGCGGCGCGCTGGACGATTGGTATGCGGCCTTCTCGCAACGTCCCTCGATGGTGGCGACGGCGCCGACAGACTGAGCATGCATGCGTTGGCCTTTGGCCGGTGACGCCAATCAAAAGGCCCCGCGCTTGCAGCACGGGGCCTTTTCGTTATGTCGGATCGAAGGAACGATCAGAAGCGGAAGGACAGACCGAGGTTCAGCGCGTTGCTGATCAATCGGGTGTTCAGTGTGCCACCGCCTTCCAGGTCCACCTTGTTGTCCGAAACGGTGAACTGGTATTCACCGAAGGCCGCCCAACGATCGTTCAGGTCGTATGACGCGCCCGCTGTCAGGCGCAGGGCCGGTCCGGTGTATTGATAGCCATAGGTCCGGTTTCCATTCTCGGTCACATCGACATGGGGCACGGCGATGCCGATACCGGCGCCCAAGTAGGGCGAGAACCGGTCAGCCCACTGGCCGGGCCAACGCTTCATCACGTTTGCAGTGGCGATGTTATGGCCGTCCGTAAACTCCAGCCTTGAAAACCCTGCAGGCATCTCGGCGACGGGTGCATAGAACTTGGCATGGGTCACTTCGATCCCATAGCCGATGTTGTTCGGTTGCCACCACATTGCGCGCAGGCCGTAATACGGGGGCATCGAGAAAGACTTGCCATCCCAGCCAATGTTTTCATCGAAGGAGGACCCGTCGGCGCGCTCGCCACTGACAGAGCTGTGCGGCGCGGTCTGCCAGCCGCCATAGACGCTGATCTCGGTTTCCGCCATCAGGGGCATCGACGTCAGGACAAAGGCGGCAGCGGCTGCAACGATCTTTTTCAACATGATGGTATCTTTCAGGCCTCGGAGAGTCTCCGGATGCTTACGATATTGTAACTGCAAGGTTGTTACCATAGCGAGGCGCGTCCGGCGTCACAATATCGCAAGCTTGCACCAAAAGTCGCAGTTTGTCACATCAGGCCATTGTGCGCTGGACGAGACGGGGTAGCCCCGCTACATACCGCGTCGGAAAGGCTGCGCTTGTCGCGGCCAGAACCTGTATACGGCCTGTTCGGCCCTGGAATGGAGAAAACCTCGTGTCACACGCAGAAGATCACGAAGGCACCCGCAGAGATTTCCTTTATTACGCCACCGCTGGCGCCGGTGCCGTAACCGCAGGTGCAGCCATCTGGCCGCTGGTCAACCAGATGAACCCTTCGGCAGACGTTCAGGCGCTCGCATCGATTCGTGTCGATGTGTCCGGCGTCGAGCCCGGCACGCAGCTGACGGTGAAATGGCTGGGCAAGCCCGTGTTCATCCGTCGCCGCACGGAAGCCGAGATCGAAGAGGCGCGCGCCGTCGAGCTGAGCCAACTTCCCGATCAAAGCGCGCAGAACCGGAACGACATGTCGCTGGACGCGTCCGACCAGAACCGCACGCTGGACGAAGCCGGCGAGTGGCTGGTGATGATTGGCGTCTGCACACACCTGGGTTGCGTGCCGATCGGTGACGGATCGGGCGACTTCGGTGGCTGGTTCTGCCCCTGCCACGGCTCTCATTACGACAGCGCCGGCCGGATCCGCCGCGGGCCGGCACCGCAGAACCTGTGGATCCCCGTTGCCGCCTTCGAAGACGAAACAACGATCAAGCTGGGTTAAAGGAAAAGCAACATGGCTGGAATTCCTCACGACCATTACGAACCGAAGTCCGGTGGAGAGAAGTGGCTGCATTCGCGCCTGCCCATCGTGGCTTTGATCTATGACACGATCATGATCCCCACACCCAAGAACCTTAACTGGATGTGGATCTGGGGCATCGTGCTGACCTTCTGTCTGGCACTGCAGATCGTGACCGGCATCATCCTGGTGATGCACTACACACCGCATGTCGATTACGCATTCGCGTCGATCGAACACATCATGCGCAACGTGAATGGCGGGCACATGCTGCGCTATCTTCACATGAACGGTGCATCGCTGTTCTTTGTTGCTGTCTACCTGCACATTTTCCGCGGTCTCTACTACGGCAGCTACAAGGCGCCGCGCGAGATCACTTGGATCATCGGCATGCTGATCTACCTGCTGATGATGGCGACTGCCTTCATGGGCTACGTTCTGCCCTGGGGCCAGATGTCTTTCTGGGGTGCAACCGTGATCACCGGCCTGTTCGGCGCGATCCCCTTCGTCGGTGAACCGATCCAGACCTGGCTGCTGGGCGGGCCCGCAGTGGATAACGCCACGCTGAACCGCTTCTTCTCGCTGCACTATCTGCTGCCCTTCGTGATCGCAGCGCTGGTGGCCGTGCATATCTGGGCCTTCCACACGACCGGCAACAACAACCCTACCGGGGTTGAGGTGCGCCGCACGTCCAAGGAAGACGCAGCCAAGGACACGCTTCCGTTCTGGCCCTATTTCGTGATGAAGGACCTGTTCGCGCTGGCGCTGATCATGGTCATCTTCTTTGCGATCGTTGGCTTCATGCCCAACTACCTGGGTCACCCCGACAACTACATCGAGGCAAACGCACTGGCGACGCCTGCGCATATCGTTCCCGAATGGTACTTCCTGCCGTTCTACGCGATCCTGCGCGCCTTCACCGCCGATGTATGGGTCGTGATGTTCGCAAACTGGATCACCGGTGGCATCATCGATGCAAAGTTCTTCGGCGTTCTGGCGATGTTCGGTGCGATCGCGGTCATGGCGCTGGCACCCTGGCTGGACACCAGCCGCGTCCGTTCGGGCCGCTATCGCCCGATGTTCAAGTGGTGGTTCGCCCTGCTGTGCGTCGACTTCGTGGTGCTGACCTGGGTTGGCGCTATGCCTGCAGAAGAGCCCTATGCAACGATCTCTTTGATCGCGTCGGCCTACTGGTTCGCCTACTTCCTGGTGATCCTGCCGCTGCTGGGGGTCATCGAAAAGCCGCAGGCCGCGCCTGCGACGATCGAAGAAGACTTCAACGCGCATTACGGTGCGACGTCCGGCACCCCTGCCGAATAAGAAAGGAATAGGGATCATGATGAGAAAGATTGCGATTGCCGCAGTTGCTGCCCTGACCCTTTCGGGTGGGGCGGCGATGGCAGCCGGGGCTGCTGGCCATGTCGAGGATGTGGACTTCTCGTTCGAAGGGCCGTTCGGCACCTTCGACCAGAACCAGCTGCAGCGCGGCCTTCAGGTCTATACCGAAGTCTGTGCGGCATGCCACGGATTGAAGTACGTGCCGCTGCGCACCCTGGCAGATGAAGGCGGGCCCAACCTGCCGGAAGACCAGGTGCGCGCCTATGCTGGCCAGTTCGAAATTTTCGATGCCGAGCTGGACGACTTCCGCCCGCGCACCGAAACGGACCATTTCCCGGGGTCGAGCCTGTCCAACGCACCTGACCTGTCGCTGATGGCAAAGGCGCGCGCAGGGTTCCACGGCCCCTATGGCACTGGCTTGAACCAGCTGTTCAAGGGGATGGGCGGACCGGAATATATCCATTCGCTGCTGATGGGTTACACGGGCGAAGAAAAAGTCGAAGCCGGTACGACCCTGTATGAAAACAAGGCTTTCCCCGGTGGCTGGATCGCCATGGCGCCGCCGCTGTACGAAGATCAGCTGGAATACGCGGATGGTCACAGCAACGAAATGGAAGCGGTTGCAGAAGATGTCGCTGCCTTCCTGATGTGGACAGCAGAGCCCAAGATGATGGCCCGCAAGCAGACCGGCTTTATCGCTGTGCTGTTCCTGTCCGTGCTGACGGTGCTGCTGTACCTGACCAACAAGCGGATCTGGATGCCGGTGAAGCGCAAGGAAAAGAACGCCTGATCCGTTTCGGACAGGTCGACCTGGAAAACCCCGCCTTGTGCGGGGTTTTTCTTTGTATCCGCCCTCAGTTGCCCAGATAAGCCGCCAGGGATGGCGGCGGATCGTCCAGCAAGGCACCCGTGGGCTGCGGTTGCAGGGCAGTGCCTTCGGCCACAAGGACCGTGAGTGGCGCGATCCGCCTTGCGTCTGAGGGATCGTGACTGACCATGAGAACGGTCGCGCCGGTTTCACGTGCGAGATCGGCCACGAGATCAAGCATCTCGGCTTTCAAGGCCGGTCCAAGGGCCGCGAAAGGCTCGTCCAGCAGGATCAGGGGGCGGCGCTGCACCAAAACCCGCGCCAGCGCCACGCGTCCCTGCTGCCCACCCGAGAGCGCGCCGGGTTTGCGCGAACCATACCCATCAAGACCAACACGTCGCAGGGCATCGGAGACGCGCAATTCGTCCTCTTGCGTCAGGCGCAGGTCAGGGCGAATCCCCAATCCGACATTCTTCGTCACGGTCAGGTGCGGAAACAGGTTGTTGTCTTGAAAAAGCATGGAAACGGGGCGTTTCGCCGGTGGCAGGGTGGTGATGTCCTGCCCCTGCCACAAGACCCGGCCTTGCGCGGGCGCAAAGAATCCCGCGATGACATTGAGAAGGGTAGACTTGCCAGCACCGGAGGGTCCGATTACCGCCACCAACGCCCCGGCCTGAAGAGACAAGTCGGCGCGCAGGACAAAAGCGTCCTGCCGAATTTCCAAGCCTTCAAGCGTCAGCATCCTGTCGCCCTCCCCGATCGAACAGCCAGAACAGCAGCAGGCTGAACACCAGCAGAACCAGCCCTGCCCCCGCCGCGGCATCCATCCTGTAAGCCCCCATGAGCCGCAGGATTTGAAGCGGTAATGTCGCGCGGTCCGGATCGGCAAACAAGGCGATCACGCCAAGGTCACCCATCGACAGCGCTGCCGCAAGCCCGGCTGAAAACCCGAGCGGGCGGCGGAGGCGGGGCAGGGTCAGCCCCCGCAAACGCGCAAGGCCTGTCATGCCGAGACTATCGGCCAAGGGGCCGAAATCACGTTCGATATCGCGCAAGGCGGGGGCCACGACCCGAAGGGCAAAAGGAAGCGCGGCCATTGCGTTGACCAATACCGTCACGGCAAAGGCCCAGTGGGCCGGATCGCCGAACGGGTTGATCAGCAGAAAAAGCCCCGTTCCAATCACCAATGGGGACGCCGCAATCCCAAGCAGTCCCAATGCTTCGATCCCGCGCCTTTGCAACGCCAGATGAGCCAGCGCAAGGGCCATGACCACCGTTAGAACAGTGGATGACAAGGCCATCACCAGCGATACGGATGCGGCACGCCAGACCTGCACCGGCAAGGCGTCCAGCCCGGAAAGGCCGCGCCAGATGACAGCGCCCAGCGGCAGCAAGAGAAACAGCGCCGCCATCAGCAGAAAGAAACCGTCAAGTATCCGCAGGGGCCATTGCTCGGCCTCCCATCGGCGTGCGATCCTGTCCATGCCGCGCCCAAATCCGTCCAGAAGGCTGAGACGCAGTGCCAGACCCGCAGCCATCAAGACGATGCCCATCTGCAGAACGGACAGAACCGCCGCGCGACCGAGGTCGAAATCAAGCCGGAAGGCTTGGTAGATCGCCAGTTCGACCGTCGTTGCCCGCGGCCCGCCGCCAAGTGTCAGCGCCACGGCAAAGCTGCTGAGGCAGATTGCGAAGATCAACACTATCGCGCCCGGAAGGGTCGCGCGCAGCATCGGCCATTCCAGAAGGCTGAACACATCGCGCGGACGGCAGCCCAGGCTGGCCGCAAGGCGGAACCTTTCGGCGGGAATGCTTTGCCATCCCTGCAAAAGGATACGAGTCGCCAAGGGCAGGTTGAAGAAGACATGCGCCAGAACGACCCCATGCAGCCCATAAATCTGAATCGGCGGCAGGCCGATCCAGGCCAGTGCCTGGTTGAAGATCCCGGACCGTCCGAAGACCGCCAAAAGCCCCAGCACCGCGACAATGACAGGCAAAATGAAAGGTGCTCCCATGAGCGTGATCAGGACAGATCGGCCCCGAAACTGACGGCGCGCCAGCGCCCGGGCCACGGGAATGGCGAGGATCACGCTAAAGACGGCGGACAGGACCGCCTGGAGAACCGTAAAGCGGACGGCCGCCCAGTCAGCTGGGCCAGGCAGGCTTGCGCCGCTTGCGCGCCAGAACACCGCAAGCAAGGGCAGTACAACAAAGACCACCAGCAGGGTTGCAACAGCCCAACCGGCCCAATGGCCAGCGGTGTGCCGTGCTAGCGGGACAGGACGCGCAGCCATTCGTCCAGCGCCAGATCGCGCAGCGCATCCGCTTGGTCGATCGGTGCCAGAATCGCCTTTTCCGGCTGGATCAGGGTCGAAAATCCATCAGGCAGCCCGCTCTCGGGCATGACGACGGGATACATCCAGTTGGTCGTGGGAATGATCGACTGGAAGGTATCACCCAGCATGAAACGCAGGAACTTGTCGGCCAGTTCGGGTTGATCTGTTGCCGCCAGTTTGCCCGCAACCTCGATCTGCATGTAGTGGCCTTCCGCGAAGGGAAGAGCCACCTTGCTGTCGTCTTCTTCGGCAATCAGGTGATAGGCGGGCGATGTCGTATAGGACAGGACCAGGTCGGCCTCTCCTTCCAGGAACAGGCCGTACGCCTCGGACCATCCGGGGGTCACGGTCACGATATTGTCGGCCAGTTCCTTCCAGATATCGGCGGCTTCGTCTCCGTAAGCCGATTTGACCCACATCAGCAGACCGAGCCCCGGGGTGGATGACCGGGGGTCTTGTATCACGATCTTGAGGTCACTGGCGGCCAGTTCACGGAAATCGGCGGGCTGTGCGGCGCCGCGATTGCCGACAAAAGCGAAGTAACCCCAGTCGTAGGGCAGGAACAGGGGATCGGTCCATTCCACTGGCAGGTCCAGATCGGTTTCAATCGTATGCGCCATGAAGAGGCCGGTTTCCAGCGCCGCGGCGATCAGGCCGGTATCAAGGCCAAGGACGATGTCGGCGTCACTGCGCGCCCCTTCCAGACGCAATCGCCCCAGAAGGGCCGCACCATCGCCCGCGCCGACAAGATTCAGGGTGCAGCCGCATTCCGCCTCGAAGGCTTCCTTTACCGCGGGTCCCGGTCCCCAGTCCGAAACGAAGCTGTCATAGGTATACACCGTCAGTTCCGGGGTCTGCGCCAATGCGGGACCGGCGGCCAGAAGGGTGGCGATCACAAGATGCGACTTCATTCTATCCTCCAACAATCCGGGCTTCGGGGCAGTGTGGAGGACATCCATACCTTCCCTCCGCCGGGTCTAACCGGTTCAGGTTCAACGGGTTCGCCTTGCGGCATCTCAGCGTGGCGGCAGGCCATGCACCCCGAGGTCAGCGCGACCCTAGTGCCGCAGGACAGCCCCATCAAGGCAAAACCGCTTGAGACAGGCCAAGCGCCCCGCTAGACCAGCCGCAAAGGAGTGCTGCACATGAGCATGAACAGCTTTGGCCATCTGTTCCGCGTGACCACCTGGGGCGAAAGCCACGGGCCTGCGCTGGGGGCCACCGTGGACGGTTGCCCGCCGGGTATCGCGATCAACGAGGGCATGATCCAGCATTGGCTGGACAAGCGTAAACCGGGGCAGAACAAGTACACGACCCAGCGGCGCGAAGCGGACGAGGTGCGCATACTTTCCGGCGTGTTCGAAGGCCAGACCACGGGAACGCCCGTGCAGTTGATGATCGAGAATACCGACCAGCGGTCCAAGGACTATGGCGACATTGCCGAGAAATTCCGCCCCGGACATGCCGACATCACCTATTGGCAGAAATACGGTGTGCGGGACTATCGCGGCGGCGGACGATCATCGGCGCGCGAAACCGCGGCGCGGGTGGCGGCGGGCGGCCTTGCACGGGCGGCGCTAGCGACACTTGCGCCCGAAGTGCAGATCACCGGCTACATGACGCAGATCGGCCCGCATGGGATCGACCGCGATCGGTTCGATTGGGATCAGATCGACCAGAACCCGTTCTGGACGCCGGATGCTGTGGCTGCCGCCGAATGGGCCGATTACCTTGACGGTTTGCGCAAATCCGGCAACTCGGTCGGGGCGATCATCGAGGTAGTGGCGCGCGGGGTGCCGGCCGGACTTGGCGCGCCGATTTACGGCAAGTTAGACACTGATCTGGCCGCGGCCATGATGTCGATCAACGCGGTCAAGGGCGTGGAAATCGGGGAAGGCATGGCCGCGGCGATGCTGACCGGCGAGCAGAACGCCGATGAGATCTTTTTGGGCAATGACGGCAAGCCGGTCTATTCGTCGAACCATGCCGGCGGCATCCTGGGTGGCATTTCAACCGGTCAGGATGTCGTCGTCCGTTTCGCGGTCAAGCCGACATCGTCGATCCTGAAACCGCGGCAGACGATCACCAAGGGTGGTCAGGCCGCCGAGATCATCACCAAGGGGCGGCACGATCCCTGTGTCGGCATCCGCGCCGTTCCGGTGGGCGAGGCGATGATGGCCTGTGTCATCCTGGATCACATCCTGTTGCACCGAGGTCAGATCGGCGGTGCCGTTGGCGAGACGCGTGGGCGCATCGGTTAAACCTTGGGCGCGATCCTGACCATCACTTTTCCGATCTTCGCACTGATCGGGATCGGATACGGGGCGGTGCGCGCAGGCCTGTTCACGCCGTCCGATATGAAGACGCTGGGCAAGTATGTCCTGAATATCGCGTTGCCGGCGTTGTTGTTCAACGCCATCGCGACGCGCGATCTGGGCGATGTTCTGAACCTAGGGTATCTTGCGGTCTTCGCATTGGCTGGATTGCTGACGATCGGCGTGACGTTCCTGTGGTTCACGCTGCAGGGCACGGGCCCCGCCCGGCGCGCGATCGCCGTCATGGGATCGACCTGCCCGAATTCGGGATTCGTGGGATACCCGGTAATGCTGCTGGTCTTTCCCGATCTGGCAGGCGTGGTTCTGGCGCTGAACATGGTGGTTGAGAATTTCCTGCTAATCCCGCTTTGCCTGATCCTGCTTGAGGCGTCACGCGACCGGCAGGGAAAATCACTGGTGCGGATCGCGGGGGGCATCATCCTGGGTGTCTTGCGCCGCCCCATGGTGATCGGCCTGATGCTGGGCCTGCTGGTGATGCTGTCAGGGCTGCCGGTCCCGCAGACGATCATGCGCCTGATGGAGGTGCTTGCCGCCTCGTCGAGCGCGCTGGCCTTGTTCGTGATCGGCGGTTCGCTTGTGGGTCTGCCAATCGTCGGGCAACGGTCGCTTGCGGCGCAAATCGTGGCTGGCAAGTTGCTGGTCAGCCCGGCCATGACAGCGCTGGTGCTGATGACGTTGCCCCTGATCGGCATGCCCTTGCTGTCCGGTGACATGGCGGTGGCCGTGATCCTGTCGACGGCCATGCCCATGTTCGGAATTTATACGCTACTGGCCCAGGATTACGGGCATGAGGGCATCGCATCCATTGCGCTGCTGGGGGCAACGGCGGGTGCTTTCTTTACCCTCAGCGGGCTGCTTGCCATCCTGACCTGATCAGGAATTCGCCGCCTGCAACGCGGTATCCATCAGCGCCTTGATCTCGGCGCGGCCTGTCTGTGCCACGATACGCCCCAGTTCCTGATCGCCGCGCAACACGACCAGTGTCGATCGGCGCGGGATCTTCAAGGTCTGCACGATGTCAGAGCGGCCGTATTCATCCCAGTCGACATCGATGAAGGTGATCCTTTTCTCGTACTCCGGCGTTTCTGCCTTGAGGGCTGCCAGAACACGCTCCTGTGCCTTGCACGTACTGCACCAGCTGGCCTTGAAATCCAGAAACACGGTATCGCCCGCGGCCAGGCGTTCGGCCAGCAGTGCGGGCGTATAGGGCAGACCGGCGGCGCGCACGGCAAGCGGCAAGGCCAGTGTCACTGAGGTCAGCGAGGCAAGGGCAATGAAATCGCGGCGGTTCATGAAAACTCCCTTTGCTGAACAGACTGGATCAAGCTTCGTGCCAACGGTCTAGACGGGTCGCTGGGCGCCTGTCATCACACGTTGCCTTCAACCACCATCACGAGACCGTGGGGCCCTTTTCAAACCACCGGTTTCTGGCGCGAAAGCTGTACGGCAAGAATACCGGCGGCGATGATCACCACGCCCACGATATCGAGGATTCCCAGCGCCTCACCCAGAAGGATGGCGGCGATGGCCACGCCAAAGAACGGGTTGAGGAAATGAAAGGTCGCAGCCTTGACCGCGCCGATCTGGTTCACCAGCGTGAACCAGACCCAAGTCGCCGCAAGCCCTGGGACCAGCGTGGTATAGAGAAACGCCACGACCAGCTTCCAGTTCATGGTGACTTCGATCGTCTCGAACATGGCCGAACTCACCGCGAGGATGGCAGCCCCCACGAACATCTGCAGACCCACGATCATCATGACGTTCCCGCCCGAGGATGCCCCCCGCACGGACAAGGTGGCCACGGTCAGCGCCGCTGCACCAAGGATGCAAAGCGTCAGACCGTATAGGTCGACCCCGGCATCAAGGCGGGCGCCCATGATCAGCCCCACACCGAGAAAGCCGAGGACAAGCCCGATCAGGCCAAGGCGCGGCAGTTTTTCACGAAAGATCGCCCATCCCGCAAAGGCGACCATCAAGGGCATGGAAGAGGCGATGATCGACGCGACAGAGGCTTCGACCGTCTGCATCGCGACGAAGTTCAGCCCAAGGTAAAGCGCGTTCTGACAGAGGCCAAAAATGATCGTCGCACGCCATTGCGCTTGTGTCAGGCGAAAGGTCTGTCCCAGCGCCAGGGCTATGCCGACGCCGATCAGCCCCGACAGAAAGAAACGCAGAGACAGGGAGGCCAGTGGCGGCGCATAGGCCACGATGATCCGAGCCGAGGTAAAGGCCGAAGACCACATCAGGGCAAACATCAACCCCATGGCGATTGCGCGAATATTCAAGTCAGTCTCTGCCTGTTTGCCGGGTTGCCATGACACCCAAAGCAAAAGGGCCGCCACATCGGCGACCCTTTCGGAATTTCGTCAGGGATGCAAGATCAGCCGTTCACGCTGTCCTTGAGTGCCTTGGCGATGGTCATCTTGACGACCTTGTCGGCGTCTTTCTGCATCTGCTCGCCGGTGGCGGGGTTGCGCACCATGCGCGAGGGACGCTCGCGGCAGTAGATCTTGCCGATACCGGGCAGGGTCACTGCGCCGCCGGCACCCACTTCGCGGGTGATGATCGCCACCACAGCATCCAGCGCGCTGCCTGCGGTTTTCTTGTCTGCGCCCATTTCATCGGCCAGAGCGGCAACAAGCTGGGTCTTGGTCATCGGTTTTGCCATTTCTTGGTCTCCTTCAACTGCCCGATCTGTTGGGGCTCATTTGTTAGATTTAACTGTATCTCGTGTCTAAACACAACGAATAGTGGGGCAACACAAGATCAAAACGTGCGAATATACGCTTTTTTCCCCTTGTTTCCCCTTGGTAGCGCGTATTCGCCCCGTTCACAGGAAGGCCGTTTCGTCAAAACTTCGCAATTTTCGGCTGTGGATACGCGCAAGTGGCATGTCCCGCAAGCGTTCCATGGCGCGAATGCCGATCATGAGATGCCGGGACACCTGTGTGCGGTAGAAATCCGAGGCCATGCCGGGCAATTTCAGCTCGCCGTGAAGCGGTTTGTCCGAGACGCATAGAAGCGTCCCGTAAGGCACGCGGAAGCGAAAGCCGTTTGCCGCGATCGTCGCGCTTTCCATATCCAGCGCGATGGCACGGCTTTGGCTGAGGCGTTGCACCGGGCCGGTCTGGTCGCGCAATTCCCAATTGCGGTTGTCAACGGAAGCCACTGTCCCCGTCCGCATCACCCGCTTGAGATCGTAATCCTGAAGTTGCGTTTCCTCGGCCACGGCCTGCTGCAACGCGATCTGGATCTCGGCCAGTGCAGGGATGGGGACCCACACCGGCAAATCGTCGTCCAGCACCTTGTCCTCTCGCAGATAGGCATGGGCGAGGACAAAGTCCCCAAGGGATTGCGAGTTCCTGAGACCCGCACAATGACCGACCATGATCCAGGCATGCGGGCGCAGCACCGCGATATGATCGGTGGCCGTCTTTGCATTGGATGGGCCCACGCCGATGTTGACAAGCGTCACACCCGATCCGTCCTGCCGTTTCAGATGGTAGGCTGGCATCTGCGGCACCTTCTCGACGATCGGCAAGGGCGTCTGAGGGTCCGTGATCTCGACATTGCCGGTACTGACAAAGCTGATGTAACCGCTTTCGGGATCGGCCAGCACCTTTCGGGCATAGGCCTCGAACTCCGAGACGTAGAACTGGTAGTTGGTGAACAGGACATGGTTCTGGAAATGCACCGGATCCGTGGCGGTATAGTGGGCAAGCCGCGCGAGCGAGTAATCCACCCTCTGCGCCGTGAAGGCGGCCAGGGGTTCGGTTCCGTCAGGCGGCAGCTTGTAGGTTCCGTTCACAATGTCATCGTTCATCGTGTTCAGGTCTGGCACATCGAAGACATCGCGCAGTATGAAATCGGCGGCCCCTTCCTGCGGCACGGTCATGCCGGAGTCATTGGCCACTGCGAAATGCACCGGGATCGGTGTATCAGACAGACCGATCTGCACAGGCACGTCATGGTTCATCAGCAGCAGGCCGATCTGCTGTTCAAGATAGTTGCGGAACAGGTCCGGCCTGGTGATGGTGGTCGCATGCGCACCGGGGCGCGCGACATGGCCAAAGCTTAGGCGGCTGTCGATCTTGGCATAGCTGGACGTGGTGATCCGGATTTCAGGGTAATAGGCGCGGTAGCGGCAACCGGGATGGCCGGACTGCATCGTCTGGGAGAAACGGTCGCAGAGAAACCGGGTGGCGCCTTCATAAAGTGCAATCAGATGCGCAACAGCCAGTTTGGGATCGGTAAATGTCTGTGGTTCTGGCTGATCCGGTGTGTTCAGCGGCAAATCATCCTGTCTACGCATCACGGCTCGCTCTGTTGTGACGGGCCACCGTGCCGCAGCCCCTGGCCCACGTTGACACCCCACATGACAAGGATCAAGCTGCGACCAGACGTCAGGCAAAGCCACAGGAAATGCAGGAGCAAAGGTCATGGATTTCGACAGCGTGACCGCACCGGATTTCGGGCGAAGCCTGTCAGGTCTGGGACTGAACCTTCTGGTCCGCGACGTGCCGAAGCACGCAGGGTTCCTGGTAGAGGTGTTCGAGATGCAGGTGCACCGCGTCAGCAAGGATTTCGCGATCATCGCCTATCACAGGCAACTTCTGCAGCTGCATGCCGACGGCACCTATCATGCCAATCCGTTGCTGTCCCTTCTGCCTGAAGCCGGCCCGCGCGGAAGCGGCGCTGAACTGCGCCTGTTCGAGACCGATCCAGACAAGGCCGCGGCAAAGGCCGAAGATGCCGGCGGCATGATCCTGCAACCGCCCACCGACAAGCCCCACGGCCTGCGAGAGACATATATCATGGATCCCGATGGTTATGTCTGGGTCGCCTCGCGCCCCTTGCCGGGCTGATCAGGCTGCGTCGAAATCCAGCACAAGCCTGTCACTGGTCGGGCGGGCCTGGCAGGCGAGGGTAAAACCGGCCTCAAGCTCCCATGGCTCCAGTGAATAGTTTACGGCCATTTCGGCACTACCTTCCGCCACCTTGCAGCGGCAGGTGCAGCACATGCCACCCTTGCAGGAGTAGGGCAGTTCCAACCCCTGACGCTCTGCGGCATCCACGACATTGTCATCGCCTGCGTCCACGGTGAACTGCCGACGCGTTCCATCAAGCACGACTTCGACGGTTACCCCATGTGCGGCCGCCGCTTCGGCGGCAGCCGAGCGTGGCGCGCGTGGTGCTTCGCCAGCCTGGAAGAAACGTTCGAAATGGATACGGTCTTTCGAGATGCCCTGCCCTTCGAGCATGGCTGCCACATCGTCGATCATGTCACCCGGACCACAGAGGAATACGCCGTCTGCGCCCATCAGGTCGACGGCGCCCGCGCGCGCAAGGGCCGCGACCTTTTCACCCGTGATGCGCCCATTCAGCAAGGCGACATCCTGCGGTTCACGGCTGAGGATGTGGATCATCGTGAAACGGTCGACATAGCGGTCCTTGAGACCGTCCAACGCTTCGCGGAACATGATGGAGCCTGTATTGCGGTTGCCGTAAATCAGCGTCACTTCGGCCCCGCGCGCCAAGGCATCGGCAGCCATGGCCACCATCGGCGTGACCCCGGAACCAGCGGCGATCAGAACAAGCCGTGCCTCGTCCTTGCATACGAAACGCCCCTCTGGCGGCATGACCTGCATGTGATCGCCGACCTTCAGACCCTGCGCAAAGCTCGAGAATGCCCCTCCATCGACATGCTTGATGCCAACGGTCAGGGGCCGCCCGGGCAAACTGGCGATGGAATAGGAGCGGCGGATGTCCTGTCCGTCAACCGTTGCCCGCAGCGTCAGGTATTGCCCAGGCACCCATGCAAAGACATCGGCCAACGCTTGCGGCACATCAAAAGAAATCGCCACGGAGTCCGGTGTCTCGCGGTGAACCTCGCGAATGGTCAGGTTGTGGAACATGGGCGTTGTCCTTCAGCGGTCAGATGCATTTGAAATAGTCGAAAGGTTCGGCGCAGGCGCGGCAGCGGTAATGCGCCTTGCAAGCGGTCGAGCCGAACTCGCTCAGCTTTTCGGTATCGGTGCTGCCGCATTTGGGGCAGGCGACCGTAACCTCGCCAAAGAGAGACCGGATTGAACCTGAGGATTTGACCGGCGGTGCGATGCCGTAGTCGCGCAGCTTCTCGCGCCCCGCATCGGTGATCCAGTCCGTGGTCCAGGGCGGGCTGAGAACGCGCTCGATCCGCGCCTCGAACCCGGCGTCACGCAAGGCGGCTTCGACCGCCAGTTCGATCGCCAGCACGGCGGGACAGCCCGAATAGGTCGGCGTGACACCGGCCACGGCAACGCCGTCTTCGACCCTGACCCAGCGCAAGATGCCCAGATCGGCCACCGTCACGCAGGGCACCTCGGGGTCGGGAACGGCGGCTGCCGCCTCCCATGCCGCCTCGGCGCTGCCCTGCCAGCAGACAGTCACCAGCGCGCCCCCGGATGGGCGCGGTGGACGACCTGCATCTCGGCCAGAAGATGGCCCAGCGTCTCGTTATGCAGACCCTCGCGCCCGCCACGTTGCGCATAGGCGGCCTTGGGTTGTTCCAGCAGAGCCTCGGCAAAGACCTCGGACACGGTGCGTTCCCATGTGTCGCGCAGATCGCCACGGACCGGCAGAACACCGGCGGCTTCCGCTTTGCGGGCCGCATCGGAGCTTTCGAACAACTCGTCCACGTAGATATGCAGCGCCTCGACCGCGTCGCGCATGCGCGCGGCGCTTTCCTCGGTCCCGTCGCCCAGACGGATCACCCATTCGCCCGCATGGCGGATGTGGTAGGCCATTTCCTTTTCCGCCTTGCCGGCGACACCGCGTACGGTCTCATCCGTGCTGTTCAGGGCCGCCAGCCAATAAGGACGCATGAAGGCGGCGAAATAGAACTGCCGCAGCATGGTATGGGCGAAGTCCTCGTTAGGGCGCTCGACCAACAGGCAATTGCGATACTCGCGCTCGTCGCGCAGATAAGCCAGGTCGTCCTCGGACCTTCCCTTGCCTTCCAGCTTGCCCGCATGATCGTACAGCGTGCGCGCGGTGCCGATCAGGTCCAGCCCCATGTTCGGCATCGCCAGGTCTTCTTCCAGCATCGGCGCGTGACCGCACCATTCGCTGATCCGGTGACCCAGCACCAAGTGATCATCCGCCAGTTCAAGCAGCGCTTCCCAGACGGCCATCACATGTGCCCCACGTCTTCGGGGATCTCGTAGAATGTCGGATGGCGATAGATCTTGTCGGCCGTCGGCTCGAAATTCTCGGCCGTCTGATCGGGATCGGATGCCGTGATCGCTGCCGAAGGAACGACCCAGATCGAATTGCCCTCGCCGCGACGCGTGTAGACATCGCGCGCGGATTGCAGGGCCATCACTTCATCAGCGGCGTGAAGGCTGCCGACATGCTTATGCGCCAGACCATTGCGCGGACGAATGAACACTTCCCAAAGCGGTGTTGTCGCAGTCATCGCCTGCTCCTTCTTCTTGCATGAAATATCCCGGGGGGAGTCCCGCAGGGACGGGGGGCAGCGCCCCCCTTGTTGCTTACTCGGCCGCGATCTTGCGGGCGCGGCGTTTCTCGGCATGGGCCAGCGCGGCCTCACGCACCCAGGCACCATCATCCCAAGCCTTCTTGCGCGCCTTGATCCGGTCCCTGGCCATCGGGCCGTGGCCTTTGACAACGCGCCAGAACTCGTCCCAGTCAATGGGTCCGTGATCGTAGCCGCCCTTTTCCTCGTTCCATTTCAGGTCGGGATCCGGGATCGTCAGGCCCAGATACTCGGCCTGCGGCACTGTGGCGTCGATGAATTTCTGGCGCAGTTCATCATTGGTGAAGCGCTTGATCTTCCAGGCCATCGACTGATCGGAATGCTGGCTGTCCGCGTCATGCGGGCCGAACATCATCAGGGACGGCCACCACCAGCGGTTCAGGCTGTCCTGCGCCATCGCCTTCTGTTCGGGTGTGCCCTGGGCCAGGGTCATCACGATCTCGTAGCCCTGGCGCTGGTGAAAGCTTTCTTCCTTGCACACACGGATCATCGCACGCGCATAGGGGCCGAAGGAGCAGCGGCAAAGCGGGATCTGGTTCATGATCGCCGCGCCATCCACCAGCCAGCCGATTGTGCCCATGTCCGCCCAGCTGAGCGTGGGGTAGTTGAAGATCGAGGAATACTTGGCCTTGCCTGACAGAAGCTCCTCGGTCATCTCCTCGCGGCTGACACCAAGGGTTTCCGCCGCGGAATAGAGGTAAAGGCCATGGCCGCCCTCGTCCTGGACCTTGGCCAACAGGGCCGCCTTGCGCCGCAGGCTGGGCGCACGGGTGATCCAGTTGCCTTCCGGCAGCATGCCGACGATTTCGGAATGTGCGTGCTGGCCGATCTGGCGGATCAGTGTCCGGCGATAGCCCTCCGGCATCTCGTCCTTGGGTTCAATCTTTTCCTCGGCGTCGATCCGCTTCTGGAAGCGGGCCAGAAATTCGGGTGTTTCCTCGGTCCGGCCATCAGCCCCGATCAGTCCTTGTGAGTACATGGAAGACTCCTCCGTTCGCTTCACATGTTATAAGTTACAAAAACACAATATCAAAGCGTTTTTTGTAACACATCTTCCCTATTGCTTTCCGCCGGGGCCAGACACATCTAACGCGCATGGGAAAAACACTTTTGTCCTTTGGTCATGGTTACTCGGCCCGCGCGCTGGCGCGGCGGCTGGTGCCGCAAGGCTGGACCGTGCTGGGCACCACACGCAACCCGGACAAGGCACGGGCGTTGAAGGCCGAGGGTGTTATCCCGATTCTCTGGCCGGATGGCGATCTGCGCGGCGCCCTGTCCAAAGCCAGCCATGTTCTTTGCTCCGCCGGACCCGAGGCTGACGGCGATCCGGTTCTTGCCCTTTTGCGCGATCAGATCGCACGGGCCGCACCGAGGCTGGAATGGGTCGGCTATCTGTCCACCACCGGCGTCTACGGCGATCATGAAGGGGGATGGGTCGATGAGGATACGCCCCTGACACCCTCCACGCGGCGCGGTCAGATGCGGCTTGCTGCGGAACAGGCCTGGCAGGCGATTCCCGGATTGCCCTTGCACATCTTTCGGCTGGCCGGGATTTATGGGCCGGGTCGCGGGCCTTTCGAGAAAGTAAGGAACGGAACCGCGCGGCGGATCATCAAACCCGGACAGGTCTTCAGCCGCATCCATGTCGACGATATCGCGCAGGTGCTGGACGCGTCGATCCATCGGCCCCGACCCGGTGCGATCTATAACCTTTGCGACGATGATCCCGCCCCTCCGCAGGATGTGATCGGCCATGCAGCCGAGCTTCTGGGATTACCCTTGCCGGAGGAAGTCGCCTTCGACGAGGCGGACCTGACCCCGATGGCGCGCAGTTTCTACGCAGAAAGCAAGCGGGTCAGGAATGATCTGATCAAGACGGAGCTTGGGGTCAGACTGATCCATCCCGATTACCGTCATGGGCTCAAAGCCCTTCTGGCAGGAGAAACGGCGTGACACTCAATGCGCGCTTGCAGGACATCATTCGAACGCCAGAACCGGAGACACCCCCGACCCTGACAATGCTTCTTGCGGCGATCAGGCCATCCGAGGGCGAGGATGCCGTCACTTTGCGCGATATTCTGTCGCGTATCGGCACGCGTTCCTTCGCAGCGTCGCTTCTGGTACTTGGGTTGCTGATGGTGTCGCCATTATCTGCCATCCCGTTCCTGCCCTCTTTGGTTGCGGTCGTCATTCTGCTGATCGCGGGGCAAGCCGTGATAGGGCGGCATCACCTGTGGTTACCCGATGTCATCATGCGTCGCAGCATTTCAGCATCCAAGTTGGTGCGCGCCCTCGACAGTCTGAAAAAGCCCGCCGCCTGGATCGATGCACATCGCAGCGGGCGCTGGACTGCACTGACGCAGCAGCCGATCTCTCTACTGGCCTACCTTGTCATCATCGCAGTTGCGCTGACCTGGCCACCGCTGTCGCTTGTGCCGTTCTCGACCACGCTGAGCGCGGTCGGCCTGTCGCTACTGGCGGCGGGACAGACACTGCGCGACGGCATCTTCGTGATGCTTGGCTATACTTACCTGGGCCTGCTGGTGACCGGTGTCAGTGTCGCCTTGATGCGGGTGTTCTGACAGGGCGATTATCCGCGCCGCGCCAAAACCTCGACTCCAAGAACCTCCAGCACCTTCGCCTCGATGTCGGGGGCATTGAGGCCTGCGGTGGCATACATGTCCTTGGGGCTGGCGTGATCGATGAAGGTGTCGGGCAGAACCATCGACCGGAACCGCAGGCCACTGTCGAAGACGCCTTCGTCGGACAGAAGCTGTGCGACATGGCTGCCGAAGCCACCGACGGCGCCTTCTTCGATGGTGATCAGGGCTTCGTGATCGGCGGCGAGCGTCAGGATCAGGTCACGGTCCAGCGGCTTGGCAAAGCGGGCATCGGCCACGGTCGGGGTAATGCCGCGCGCTGAAAGCGCTTCGCAGGCGATCATCACCTCGGACAGACGTGTGCCGAAAGACAGGATTGCGACGCGCGCGCCCTGTTGGATCATCCGGCCCTTTCCGATTTCCAACGGCTGGCCACGTTCGGGCATCTCGACGCCCGTTCCCTCGCCGCGCGGGAACCGGAAGGCGATGGGTCCGTCATCATGGGCCGTAGCGGTCGCGACCATATGGACCAGTTCGGCTTCATCAGCGGCGGCCATCACGACGAAGCCAGGCAGATTGGCCAGGAATGCCACGTCGAACGCCCCGGCATGTGTTGCCCCGTCCGCACCCACAAGACCGGCGCGATCAATGGCGAAACGGACCGGCAGGCGCTGAATCGCGACATCATGCACCACCTGATCATAACCGCGCTGCAGAAAGGTGGAATACATCGCGCAGAAAGGCCTGAGCCCGCCAGCCGCGAGTGCGGCCGAGAAAGTCACCCCATGCTGTTCGGCAATCCCCACATCAAAGCAGCGCGATGGATACCGTTCTGCGAAAAGGTTCAACCCGGTCCCATCGGGCATGGCTGCAGTAACGGCACATATCCTGTTGTCATCCGCGGCCTGATCCAGCAACGCGCGCGCGAATACCGAAGTATAGCTGGGCGCGTTTGACGGTGCCTTTTTCTGCACCCCTGTCAGCACATCGAATTTCGCGGTGGCATGGCCCTTGTCGCGCGCGGATTCGGCCGGGGCATAGCCCTTGCCCTTCTTGGTGATCACATGGATCAGCATCGGACCCGTGGCGCGCGCCTTGACGGTGCGCAGGACTGGCAGAAGCTGGTCCAGGTCATGACCGTCGATCGGCCCAAGGTAGGAAAAGCCCAGCGCCTCGAACAGGGTGCCGCCCACGGTGAAACCCTTGAGCAAATCCTTAGCGCGTTTCGCCCCTTCGCGGAAGGGTGGCGGCAGCAGGCTGACCGCGCCCTTGGCGGCGGCCTTGAATTCCTGGAACGGTTCACCCGCATAAAGCCGGCTGAGATAGGAAGAGAGCGCGCCGACAGGCGGGGCGATCGACATCTCGTTGTCGTTGAGGATCACGAACAACCGTTTTTTCAAATGACCCGCGTTGTTCATCGCCTCGAAGGCCATGCCTGCCGACATCGAGCCGTCGCCGATCACGGCGATCGCATCGCCCAGCCCGCTGTCGATGTTGCCACCCAGATCGCGCGCCACGGCAAAACCCAGCGCGGCACTGATCGAGGTCGAACTATGCGCTGCTCCGAACGGATCATAGGGCGACTCGGATCGCTTGGTGAAGCCGCTCAACCCGTCCTTCTGGCGCAGCGTACGGATACGCTCGCGCCGTCCGGTCAGGATCTTGTGCGGGTAGCATTGATGTCCCACGTCCCAGATCAGCTTGTCGCGCGGGGTGTCGAAGACCGCATGCAGCGCCACGGTCAGTTCCACGACGCCCAGCCCTGCCCCCAGATGACCGCCAGTGACGGACACGGCAGAGATCGTCTCGGCGCGCAGCTCCTGTGCCACCTGGTGCAGTTCCTGATCCGAAAAGCGCTTCAGGTCGGATGGCAGGTGAACCTGGTCCAGCAAAGGGGTCTGGGGTCTGTCGGTCATCGGTGACCCCTCCGGGGGTTTTCTCGTCTCAATTGTCGCGCGAGATAACGAACCGCGCCGCATCCCGCAAGTTTTCCGCAGCCCGGCCATAGACAGATAGCGCATCGCATGCGTCTTGCACCAAGGCCTCGGCGCGGCGTTTCGCCCCGTCCAGACCCAGATGGCTGACGAATGTGGCTTTGCCAGCCTCTGCATCCTTCTGAAGCCGTTTTCCGGCTGCCGCCTCGTCACCGGTGACGTCAAGGATGTCGTCCGCGATCTGAAAGGCAAGGCCAAGAGCCTGCGCATATGAACGCAGAGGCGCCGTGTCAGCCCGCGCCATGCGAGGGCCAACCATGGCGGACCAGCGGATCAGCGCGCCGGTCTTGCCATTCTGGAGTTCTATGATCTGATCCAGGCTCAATGGCTGGTCGGCAGTTTCCGCGGCAATGTCCAGGGCCTGTCCAAGGACCATGCCCTGCGCCCCTGCCGCCTGCGCCATGCTCAGCACAAGATCGGCGCGGACTGCGGGATCCGGATGACAGTGCGGATGGGCAAGGCATTCGAACGCCAGCGTCTGGAGGGCATCGCCGGTCAGCACGGCAGTTCCCTCGTCCCATTTGACATGCACGGTCGGTCGCCCGCGGCGCAGATCATCGTCATCCATGCAAGGCAGATCATCATGCACGAGGCTGTAGGCATGGACCATCTCGATCGCGGCGGCAGGCCAGATGGCGTGAGCTGGATCAACGTCATGCAAGCGTGCGCCTTCCATCACCAGGAAGGCCCGCAAACGCTTGCCGCCCTGACAGGTATAGCGCATCGCTTCCGCGATCTGCCCTTCAATCGGGGCCATGACGACATCCAGATGCGCCTGCACCTGTGCCGCCACCTCTTGCAGCCGGTCTTGAAACACTTAGAGCCCTTCGACCGTTTTCAGACCAGCTGGCTGGCCATCGCCATCGAGGGTGATAGCAGCCACCTTTTCTTCGGCTTCCTTCAGCTTGGCCTCGCAGCGTTTCTTCAGATCGGCACCGCGTTGATAGAGACGGATCGACTCTTCCAGTGCCACATCGCCACGTTCCAGCTGGCTGACGACGCCCTCCAGCTCTTTCATCGCTTCTTCAAAGCTCAATTCGGCTACGGGCCTGTCGGTCATGCGCTTCTCTCCATCAACACGTCCACATGCGCGGCAACCGAAGCCGCGAGCGCGTCCAAATCATAGCCACCCTCCAGCACCGATACAACGCGGCCCTCGCACATCTCTTCAGCCAGATCGCACAGGCGTCCAGTGATCCAGGCAAAATCCTCGGTTCGCCACCGCAGCTGCGCCAGGGGATCGGCCATGTGGGCGTCAAACCCGGCAGAGACCAGGATCAATTCTGGCTTGAGCGCAGACAGGATCGGAAAAACGCGGCCTTCGTACGCGGCGCGCATTGTGGCCCCGCCGCTGTCCGGTTCCAAGGGAATGTTGAAGATCGTGTCATGTGCGCCACGCTCGCTTTCGGCACCTGTTCCGGGCCAAAGCGGCGACTGATGCGAGGAAAAGAAGACCGCGCGCGGCTCCTCCCACAACAGGTCTTGCGTCCCATTACCGTGGTGCACATCGAAATCAACCACCGCAACACGCGACAGACCATGGTGATCAAGCGCATGTTTCGCAGCAAGTGCAACCGTGCCGAACAGACAAAAGCCCATGGGCGTCTCACGCTCGGCATGATGGCCGGGCGGGCGCGCTGCCACGAAAGCATTACCGACTTCACCGGCCAGAACGGCATCGACTGCCGCAATTGCACCGCCGACCGCACGGCGCGCGGCCTCGACCGATCCGGGTGACATATGCGTATCGGCATCCAGTTGCCGCCAGCCGGTTGCCGGTTCTGCCGCGACAATGCGATCGATGTAGGACTGTGGATGGCACCGCAGCAGCGCCGCATCTTCGGCCAGCGGCGCCTGGAACCGGGCCAGACCGGCATAACGGTCGGTCGACAAGGCGCGCTCTGCATAGGTCAACCTGGCCACCTGCTCGGGATGGCCCGGTGGGGTCACATGCCCAGAAAAAGCATCATGTGTCCAAAGCCCTGTGGTCATGCGCCACCTCTTCTCTTCATCGTTCCAGAAATACCCAACAGCCCGGCACGGCCTGTTCAGTCAGGCGCCAGCATGTATCCAGCCCCGCGCACCGTCTGAAGGTAGCGCGGCTGCTTCGGATCCGCCTCGATCTTACGGCGCAGGCGGGTGATCTGCACATCGACGGCACGTTCCTGCGCCTGGTCGCGATCGCGTCCAAGATCCTCGACCAGTTGCATGCGGCTGAGCGGCTCGCCAGGGCGGGCAGAAAAAATGCGCATCAACTGCGACTCGGTCGCCGTCAGGCGGATCAGGCTGTCACCCTGCCACATCTCGCCACGCTCTATATCGTAGCGGACCGCGCCCAACTGCAGCACCTTGGGTGCGGTATTCACCGGAGCAGCCTCGGGCATGCGGCGCAGGATCGCGTTGATCCTGAGCAGGAGTTCCTTGGGCTCAAAAGGCTTTGCCAGGTAGTCATCGGCACCAGCCTCAAGACCGGCGATCCTGTCCGATGTCTCGCCCTTGGCCGTCAGCAGCAGGATGGGGGTCTGCCGTGTTTCGCGCAGGGCGCGGGTCAGGCTGATCCCATCCTCACCGGGCATCATGACGTCCAGAACGATCAGGTCGAAGTCGAGACCCGAAAGAATTCGCCTTGCGTGGGCCGCATCACGCGCAGCTGATACCATGAAGCCTTGCCGCATCAGGAATTTCTGAAGCAGTCCACGAATACGCTCATCGTCATCGACGATCAGCAGATGTGAATCCTGTCGGCTCATGTCCCGCTATCCCGCAGCGCCTGATATTTTCGACGCAGATCACCATCCATCATCGCCTCCAGAACCTGCCGGAAACCCGCCACGGCCTGTGGCCCCGCCGCGCGATAGGCAGAGCGCATGCGCGCCCTTTGCGCATCCGACAGCTTGCGCTCCAGTGCCTCGCCAGCCTCGGTCAGATAGAGGTGACGCTCGCGCTTGTCGGCCTTGCCAACCTTGCTTTCGACCAATCCGTCTTCGACCAGCGTGCGCAGCACCCGGTTCAGCGACTGCTTGGTCACGCCAAGAAGAACCAGCAGGTTGTTCACCGTGGTCCCGGGGGCGCGGTTGATGAAGTGGATCGCCCGGTGGTGGGCGCGGCCATAAGCCATGCCCGCCAGGATCCGATCGGGATCGGCCGTGAAACCACGGTAAGCGAAGAACATCGCCTCGATTCCCTGACGCAACTGTTCGTCCGTCAGAAATAGAAGAGATTCACCGCCCGGCGCGTCAGACATGATGCCTTCCCCCTTCGGTTCAGTATGGTAATGTTCCGTTATGCGCGACAGCCCGTATGGAAAGACTGCCTCAGATCAAGGCAGTTTAAGTCAGTCTTGTTGACATTCCAAGATGTAACTGGTAGCGAATCGCAGTTTCCACGCAACTTTATGTCCGAACCGGACATTTTGAACGCAATATTCGCAAAGCACGCGAGGCAGGGAGTGACCGATGGCTGCATATGATGACCGCGATGGCAAGATCTGGATGGATGGCAAACTGGTGGACTGGCGGTCCGCCAATGTGCACATCCTGACCCATGCGATGCATTATGCCAGCTCGGTCTTCGAGGGCGAGCGGTGCTACAACGGCAAGATCTTCAAGAGCCGTGAACATTCGGAACGCCTGCACTTTTCGGCAAGCTGCCTGGATTTCGAAATCCCCTTTTCGGTCGATGAGATCGAGGCCGCCAAGAAAGCAACGCTTGAGGCCAATGGGCTTACAGATGCCTATGTGCGCCCCGTGGCATGGCGCGGCGCCGGTGAGGACATGGGCGTGTCGTCGGCGCGGAACCCGGTCCATCTGGCGATCGCGGTATGGGGCTGGGGCAACTACTATGGCGATGCCAAGATGAAGGGTGCCAAGTTGGACATCTCGAAGTG
Organism: Rhodobacterales bacterium; assembly: GCA_033839205.1. Lineage (GTDB taxonomy): Bacteria > Pseudomonadota > Alphaproteobacteria > Rhodobacterales > Rhodobacteraceae > Seohaeicola. The sequence goes on from JAJLKH010000040.1 coordinate 28,987, forward strand.
GAAGCGCCCCTCGCCCGAAACGATTCCCGTGCATGCAAAGGCGGCAGGTCTTTACATGATCTGCACCACCTCCAAGCACACCGCCGAGGCGAAGGGATGCTCGGACGCGCTGTTCATGGATTATCGCGGCTATGTGGCCGAGGCGACCGGGGCAAACATCTTCTTCGTCAAGGATGGAGAGGTTCATACGCCTCTGGCCGATTGCTTCCTGAATGGGCTGACGCGCCAGACCGTCATTGGCATGCTCAAGGACAAGGGCATCACCGTGCACGAGCGGCACATCATGCCCGAAGAAATGGAAGGCTTCCAGCAGTGCTGGCTGACCGGCACCGCCGCCGAAGTGACCCCCGTGGGCCAGATCGGGACCTATAATTTCGAAGTCGGCGCTCTGACCCGCGACATCGCGGAAAGCTACGAAAAACTGGTTCGCAGCTGATCATCTGACCCGATCCCAGACTGGGGGCCGCCCTTGTGCGGCCCCTTTCGCATTTCAGAAGTCGACACCACGCTGCGCCTTGATCCCTGCCTGATAGGGATGCTTGACCTCGCGCATCTCGCTGACCAAGTCGGCGTAGTCGCAAAGTGCCTGTGGCGCGTCGCGCCCTGTCAGGATAACGCCGCAACGCGGGTGGCGCGCCTCAAGCCCCGCGATCACCGCCTCTGGCGTCAAATAGTCATAGCGCAGCGCTATGTTGATCTCGTCCAGGACAACCAGGTCGAAATCACCGCTTTCCATCATGTGCCGCGCCTTGGCAAAGGCAGCCTCGGCTGCCGCGATGTCACGGTCGCGGTCCTGCGTGTCCCAGGTGAACCCTTCGCCCATGGTGGCCCAGGTCACTCCGCCCAGCTTGTCGAAAAACTGCTTCTCGCCGGTGACCCAGGTGCCCTTTATGAACTGGACAACCCCGACGGATTGCCCCCAGCCAAGCGCCCGTATCACCACCCCGAAAGCCGAGCTGGACTTGCCCTTTCCATCGCCGGTATGCACGAGGACAAGCCCGCGTTCGGGATCGCCCGCCTCTGCGATCTTTGCGCGCTGAACCTTTTGCAGCGCCTTCATTTCGGCATTGTGCTTTTCCGCGTCGGACATGCACGCCCCTTCCCTGCTTCTTCTTGCTTTAAATATCCAAATTCCACCGGTGCAGCCTGCACCGACTTCAGCCGGGTTTCATCGACCGCTGCAACTTGGCCATGCCACCGATCCAGCGGTCGTAATTCTCGACCTTTGCGCGCATGTAACCCGCGACGGCGGGGTGTGGAAGGATAACGAAACGTTCTGCCCGGATTCCTTCGATGGCCGCGTCCGCCACGGTTTCGGGGCTCAGCACGCCGTCGCCCAGTTGCGGGCCGTCGGGGATGCCCTCCAGCATCGGGGTCGCCACCCCTTGCGGGCAGAGCATCGAGACCCGGATGCCATCATCACGATGGCCGATGGCGAGGCTTTCCGCGAAACCGACGGCCGCGTGTTTCGTCGTGGAATAGACCGCCGAACCCACCTGCGACAGCAGGCCCGCCGCCGAGATCGTGTGCAGGAAATAGCCCCCGCCCCGCGCTTTCATTCGCGGGATCAGAACGCGCGCCGCATGGACATGCGCCATGACATTCACCGCCCAGGCCCGATCCCACACTGCAGGATCGGCAAAGGCAATATTGTCGAATGTTGTGTCCATTCCGGTGGCGATCCCGGCGTTCGAGCACATGATGTCGATCGGGCCATGCGTCGTCTCGACATGGTCGATCGTCGCCTTGATCTGCGCCGGGTCGGACACATCGCAGATCAGCGCTTCATCGACCCCTTCCGGAGTATCTTCGGGCCGGCGCAGATCCGCGATGACGACGCGACTGGCACCGGACTGCTTGAGCGCCTGCGCCAATGCAAGCCCAATTCCCTGCGCGCCGCCCGTGACAAGGGCGGTCTTGCCAGCGATGTCCACGTGATCAACCCGGGCTCATGCCGCGCAGGCGTTCAGAGCGTCGCCGCAGCAATTCGACCGTTGTCAGAAGCGCGATTGAGATCACAACAAGGATCGTGGCAACGGCCAGGATCGTCGGGCTGATCTGCTCGCGCAACCCGATGAACATCTGCCAGGGCAGGGTCTTCTGACCTGCGGAACCGACCAGAAGAACCACCACCACTTCGTCGAAAGATGTGATGAAGGCAAAGAGGCCACCCGAAATCACGCCGGGCAGGATCAGGGGCATCTGCACCCGGAAGAAGGTCGTGACCGGATCTGCGCCCATATTGGCCGCAGCGCGGGTCAGCGAGGTGTCGAAACTGGACAGTGTCGCAGTCACCGTGATGATCACGAAGGGAATGCCAAGGGCAGCATGCGCGAGGACAACACCGGCATAGGTGCCTTGCAAGCCCAGTTCCGTAAAGCCGAAGGGGCGCGAGTAGAAGAAAAACATCCCGGCAGATGTGATGATCAGCGGCACGATCATCGGCGAGATCAGCAGGGCCGTTATCTGCTTGCGATAGGGCACATGCGGCTGAGTCAGGCCGATGGCTGCAAGCGTTCCCAGCGAAACGGCCAGAAACGTGGCCAGTGGTGCGATGATCAGCGAGTTGGTGAAAGCCTGCAGCCAGGAATAGTCCCCGTTCGCGCCCAGGAAATCCTGGTAATGCTTGAGCGAGTAACCCTCGGGATCAAGGCGCAGCATCGCTGGCGTGAAGGTAAAGAAGTTCTCGGCGTTGAAGGACAGCGGAATGATGATCAGGATCGGGAAGATCAGATAGAAGAACACAAGACCGCAGATGACGCGGAACGTGTAGTACCAGATCCGCTGTCCGGTCGTGGCATAGGGCGGAAGTTTGGATGCCATGTCTCTTATCCCAGCTTCACGTTATCGACGCCGACAAGCTTGTCATAGACGTAGTAGAGGATCAGGACCACGACCAGCATCAGTGTGCCAAGCGCAGCGGCCAGCCCCCAGTTGCCGGACACGGCAAACTGGAAATAGATCCGGTTGGAAATGAAGGTACCATCGGCACCGCCGACCAGTTCCGGCGTGATGAAGTAGCCCACGGCCAGAATGAAGACCAGCAGCGCGCCGGCACCGATCCCCGCAGTCGTCTGCGGGAAATACACCCGCCAGAACGCCGTCCAGTTGGACGCGCCCAGTGACTTGGCAGCGCGCAGGTACGAGGGTGGAATGGTCTTCATCACCGAGTAGAGCGGCAGTATCATGAATGGCAGCAGGATATGTGTCATCGCGATGATCACGCCCAACTGGTTGTTGATAAGGGAAAGGCGTTCAGTAAAGCCAAGCGCGATCCAGAAATTGTTGATGACACCTTGTTCCTGCAGCAGGATCTTCCAGGCTGAAGTCCGCACAAGCAGCGATGTCCAGAAAGGCAAAAGCACCAGGATCAGCAGCAGGTTCGATGTGCGCAACGGCAGGTCCGCCAGCAGCCAGGCAACAGGATAACCCAGCGCCAGCGTACAGAAGGTGATCAGCAGGCTGAGGCCCAGCGTCCGCAACATCAGCTTTTGATAGATGCGCTGATCGGGTTCCTTCATGCTGATGCCATCGACGGTGCGTTGCGCATCGAAGGCCGCCAGGAAATAGCTGCTGGTATAATAGCCAGAGTTCGCCTTGATCGCGGCCCAGTATTCGATGTTGCCCCAATCCTTGTCGATATCCAGGAACTTTTCCTTGAAGGGACCATCCGTCTCGATATCCCAGTTCGACGCGGGGCGCCCCGATTTGCGGAACAAGGACGAGAACCCAGGCGCCTCATAGTTGAAGCGTCGGCCCAGCTGCGTGTGGGTCTTGTTATCGAAAGCGGCGGCCATGTCGATCGCCATGGCCCTGTAGACGGCTTCTGGCGGGGTTTCCCCACTTTTTGGGTCCCAATCCTCTATCGCGGCCACCACATTGGGCATCAGGTCGGGGATATAGTCGGTGCCCGCGGTATTCTGCACCGATCGCATGAGCATGGACCCGATCGGGGCCACGAAGGTCACAAGCACGAAAACGAGCAAGGGCGCGATCAGGACGAGGGCCCGGATCTTCTGCTTGCGCAGTGCCTTGTTCAAGCTCTGCTTCAGCGGTGTCCCGTCGGCTGCAAGAACCGGACCGTCAAGCGTGGTATCGGACATGTGTTTCCCCGTCGCTACGTCTTGCACCTTTTGAACCGGTGCTTTTCCTGGCCTTGGCGAAACCGGCACGGGCCGGCTCGGCGAAAGCCCCGCGCGGCATCACCGCGCGAGAAGGTGGAAGGGGCGCACCCGCCCCTTCCATCAAGTCAAAGCGTTACTGCAGCAGCCATGCCTGGAACTGTGCGTCCAGGTCATCGCGGTAGCTTGCCCACCATTCGAAGTTGAACAGGAAGGTGTTGACCGCGTTGGCCGGATCGGTCGGCATATGGGGCGCCATATCCACGCCCAGTTCAGCGTGCTTGCCAACCAGCGGGGCGGAAGACGCGCGCGCCGGACCATAGGAGATATAGGCAGCCTGATCAGCCAGACGCTGCGTGTCGGTCGCGAATTTCACGAAATCCATCGCACGCGCCAGCCGGTCTTCGGGCAGGCCCGCGGGAATGATCCAGCCGTCCAGATCGAACATCTGCCAATCCCAGAGCATGCCGATGGGCTGGTTCTGCTCGACGATCGCCGAGAACAGGCGGCCGTTGTAGGTCGAACCGATCACCACTTCGCCATCCGCCAGGAGCTGCGGGGTTTCGGCGCCAGCCGACCACCAGATGGTATCGTTCTTGATCGTGCCCAGCTTGGCCAGGGCGCGATCCACGCCTTCCTGGGTTTCCAGGGTGTCGTAGACATCGTCAATCGCGACGCCGTCGCAGATCAGTGCCCATTCCATGTTGCCGATCGGACGCTTCTCCAGCGAACGCTTGCCGGGGAATTTCTGGGTATCGAAGATATCGCAGATGCTGGTCGGCGCTTCAGCCAGAAGATCGGTGCGATAGCCAAAGGTGGTCGAGAACACGATCTGCGGGATGAAGCAGTCACCCACCAGTGTATTGCCGAAGTCTTCGGATGCAGGGGTTCCGTCGGGAGCGGCTGCCAGCATCGTGTCGGGATCGATCTCCATGGCGAGGCCTTCGTCGCACAGGCGCAGACCGTCAGCAGCGGTCACATCCACAAGATCCCAAGTGATGTTGCCGGCTTCGGACATTGCGCGCAGCTTGGTCACGGCTTCGGCAGAGCTTTCATCAGTGATGACGTTCAGCCCGGGATTGTTGGCCACATAAGGCTCGATATAGGCTTTGACTTGGCTGTTCTGATAGGCACCGCCCCAGGACACGACCGTCATGCTATCTGCCATGTTCCCCTGGGCCAGCGCTGCAGCGGCGACCAATGTGGCCCCTGTGGCCAGAAGAGTTGTCTTGAGTTTCATTCTACACTCCTTGTTTGAGCCCGTTTTCTGTTCGCCAATGTCCACGGGCTGGACAAAAGCGTCTTTCCAGCGCTCAGGCGTCGAGCGCGCGGCAATCTTCGGGTAGCCAGCCGATTTCAATCTGCTGTCCCGGCTTCAAGCGCACCTGGTCGGGTGCGTTTCTCGTCTTGACGACGAATTCGTCATTCCCTGCGACACGCAACCGCGTCCGGAAAATGTCACCCATATAGATAAATTCCATTACTTCGGCCTTGAGCGTGTGTGCACCCGGCTGGAGGCGGTCCTTATTGAATTCGACCCGTTCAGGACGAATGGACACGCGTGTGCGTTCGCCAGGCTTCGAGACGTTGACTGGCTTGGCATCGATCACCTCGCCACCGTCCAGCTTGACGGTGCACGTGTCTCCCCTGATCTCCTGCACGACGCCTTCCATCGTGTTATTCTCGCCGATGAACTGCGCGACGAAACTGTTCTGCGGCTGTTCATACAGCACATCAGGCGGGGCAAGCTGCTGGATACGTCCATCATCGAAAACCGCCACACGGTCGGACATGGTCAGCGCTTCGGTCTGGTCGTGGGTCACATAGACGGTGGTGATCCCCAGATCATGGGCCAGTCGCGTGATCTCGAACTGCAATGTTTCGCGCAGCTGCTTGTCCAGCGCACCAAGCGGTTCGTCCATCAGAACCAGCTCTGGTTCAAAGACAAGGGCGCGGGCCAGCGCGATGCGCTGCTGCTGCCCCCCGGACAACTGCGCCGGACGGCGGCCACCGAACTTGCCCATCTGGACCATATCCAGTGCGCGGCGCACCTTTTCCTCGCGTTCGGATTTGCCGATCTTCCGCACCTCCAAGGGAAAGGACAGGTTTTCGGCTACGGTCATATGCGGAAACAGGGCGTAGTTCTGGAACACCATGCCGATGCCGCGCTTGTGGGGCGGGATGTTGTTGATCGGCTTGCCGTCAAGAAGGATCTCGCCGTGGGTGGCGGTCTCAAACCCGGCAAGCATCATCAGGCAAGTCGTCTTGCCCGACCCTGATGGCCCCAGCATGGTCAGGAACTCACCCTTGGGCATGGTCAGGTTCAGGTCTTTGACGACCAGCGTTTCGCCATCGTAGCTTTTCTGAACGCGCTCAAAGACGACGAACGCGTCGTTCGCACTTGATCCAGCCAATGTCGGCTCCCCGTTTGTTGTTATTGCGCAGTCTTTGCCTCGCATTTACCCAAGACTAAAACGCGCCGTCCTGTAGGTTGCAACCCTTTTGCTGTGTCAAATTGCCAAATCCAAATTTGACAGGCGAAATGACTTTACAAACCCCCTAATTCAGGAATTTTGCCTGACATTACTGTCAGGAAAATACCTCAGAAACAGATTTGGCGGTCTTTTCGACCACTTCGTCCGCCTCGGCGCGGGTCAGACAGAAAGGCGGCGCGAATCCCAAAATATCGCCCTGGGGCATCGCGCGCGCGATCACACCATGGCTCAAAAGGGTAGCTGCAACCCGCGGTCCGACCTTTTCGGACGCGTCGAAGAATTGGCGCGTGTCGCGATCCTTCACCAACTCGACCGCACAAAGCATCCCTTCGCCCCGGACTTCGCCTACGTGCGGGTGGTCGGCAAGTGCGGCGCGCATCTGAGCATTGAAGTAGTTGCCGACATCACCAGCGTTCTGGACGAGCTTGAGATCATCCAGAAGTTTCAGGTTGGCAACGCCGGCGGCGGCGCCAACCGGATGCGCAGAATAGGTCCAGCCGTGGCCGATCGGACCATTTTCATCTGTGCCCTGCTCAAGCACCTTCCACATTCGATCCCCGACAATGGACCCGGACAGGGGCGCGTAAGCCGATGTGAGGCCTTTGGCGATGGTAATCAGATCAGGCTCGATCCCATAGTGATCCGACCCGAACATGCTGCCCAAGCGACCAAATCCCGTAACCACCTCGTCAGCGACCAGCAAGATATCATGCTTGCGCAAAACCTTCTGGATCGCGGGCCAATAGCCTTCGGGTGGCGGAACGATGCCACCCGTGCCCAGAACGGGCTCTCCGATGAAGGCTGCAATCGTATCGGCGCCTTCCCGTTCGATCAGCGCCTCAAGCTCGGCCACCAGATGGGCGGTGAACTGCGCCTCGGTCATGTCGGCCCTGGGCCTGCGGAAGTAATAGGGCGCCTCTGTATGGATGACCTGCGCCAGGGGAAGGTCGAACTTCTTGTGAAACAGCTCCAGCCCGGTCAGCGATCCGGTCACCAGACCTGATCCGTGATACCCGCGCCAGCGGCTGATGATCTTTTTCTTCGCCGGACGCCCCAGGATATTGTTGTAATACCAGATCAGCTTGACGTTGGTTTCATTGGCATCGGACCCGGACAGCCCGAAATAGACCTTGGACATGCCGTTGGGCGCGCGATCAAGGATCATCTTGGACAGGGTGATGCTGGCTTCGGTCCCGTGACCGACATAAGCATGGTAATAGGCCAGTTCGCGTGACTGATCTGCGATGGCCTCGGCGATCTCCTGACGTCCATAGCCGACGTTCACGCAATAAAGGCCCGCGAAAGCATCCAGCAGGCGCGTGCCATCACGGTCGGTGATGTGGCATCCGTCAGCCGTCTTGATGATCCGTTGCGCAACATTACCACGCGCGAATTCGGCCAAATGGGTCGACGGATGAAAGAAATTCTCGCGGTCCCATTGGGCCAGTTGATCATTTGTCAGCATCTGCAGCCCCTCTCGGCGGTGATGTAAAAGTGTAAGTTGTGCACAACCTTTATGCACCAGTGTCGGACGTCAACCATACAGGCCATAAAATTTGGTTATTTCCTAAATACGACACGTGAATTCGCTTTTGGAACGGAAAAGTTGTGCACAAATTTGGTCAACTCGGCCAAATGTCAGCAAGGAAAGCGCCCATGTCCGTACCTTCTATCCCCCTGGCCGACCTGCCGTTCAGCACGGCTGAATACGACCGTCGCCTTGCGCTGACACGTGCCGCGATGGCGGAACGCGGCATAGATGTGTTGTTTGTAGAGGACCCGTCGAACATGGCATGGCTGACCGGCTATGATGGATGGTCCTTCTACGTGCATCAGGGCGTGATCGTGACCCATGACCGCGATCCGGTCTGGTGGGGGCGCAACATGGATGCCAATGGCGCTAAGCGGACCGCCTGGCTGCCGCATGACCACTTGCGGCCCTATGATGACACCTATGTGCAGTCCAACGAGCGCCATCCGATGCAGCATCTGTCGGCGCTCTTGTGCGAGATGGGGTTCGAGGCCGCCTGTATCGGTGTCGAGATGGAGAACTACTACTTCTCGGCCAAGGCCTATGTCACCATGATGACCGAACTGCCGCGCGCCACGCTGGTGGATGCGACAGCCCTCGTGAACTGGCAACGCGCTGTAAAATCACACGAGGAAATCGCTTTCATGCGCCGTGCCGCGCGCATTGCCGAAAAGATGGTTGATACGGCCATCGAACGTGCGCGCCCGGGTGTGCGCAAGAATGACCTGGTGGCCGAGGTCATGCGCGAGGCGATCATCGGCGTTGGCGAGGATTGGGGCGATTACCCCGCGATTGTGCCCATGTGTCCGTCTGGTGCGGATGCCTCGGCCCCGCATATCACCTGGAACGGGGGCGAGTTCGAAAATGATCAATGCACCTTTTTCGAACTTGCCGGCGTCTATCGGCGTTATCACACGCCCTTCTGTCGCACTGTCTATCTCGGCACCCCACCGGACGAGGTTAGGCGCGCCGAAGCCGCGCTGATCGAAGGGCTCGAGGCGGGGTTGCAAGCTGCCCGCGCCGGTAACCGCGCCTGCGACATCGCGGACGCGTTGGCTCGTCCCTTGGAGGCTGCGGGCATCCAGCGTGGCGCGCGCTGCGGCTATCCGATCGGGATCAGCTACCCCCCCGATTGGGGCGAGCGGACGATCAGCCTGCGGTCCGAGGATCAGACGGTCCTGCAACCCGGCATGACCTTCCATTTCATGCCCGGTTTGTGGATGGACACCTGGGGTATCGAAATCACGGAGTCGATCCTGATCACCGCTGATGGCCCGGCCGAAACCTTCTGCAACCGTCCGCGCCGGATCTTCGTGAAATCATGACGGATGTGACCCGAACACGGGCCATTCTTGGCGATCTGATCGGCTTTCCCACGGTCTCGTGCGACAGCAACCTGGCCATGATCGACCACATGGCCAACATGCTGTCCGACGCGGGCGCGCGGGTCGATCTTTTTCATGACGAGACGGGCGCCAAGGCCAATCTTTTCGCCACGATCGGCCCCGAGCGTGAAGGGGGCATTGTCCTGTCGGGCCATACCGATGTGGTACCTGTCGCCGATCAGGATTGGAGCAGCGACCCGTTTCACATGGTGGAACGGGACGGGTTGCTTTTCGGTCGTGGCGCCTGCGACATGAAAGGGTTCATTGCCGCTGCGCTTGCAATGGCGCCCGATTATGCCCGGCGCAACCTGAAGCGTCCGATCCATTTCGCGCTTACCTATGACGAAGAGGTCGGATGCCTTGGGGCGCGTTCGCTTGTGCCCGCCTTGCAAGCACGCGGTATCCGTCCCGCCATGGCCATCGTGGGTGAACCGACCGAGATGCGGATTATCGAAGGGCACAAGGGCTGCTGCGAGTACACCGTGGAATTTCGTGGGTTGGAAGGACATGGCTCCAACCCTGACCGCGGCGTCAATGCGGTGGAATATGCCGTCAGCTATGTCGCTCGGCTGATGGAGTTGCGCCACCAACTGCGCCACCGCGCCCCCGTCGGCAGCAGGTTCGAACCGCCCTGGACAACGATCAATGTGGGCCGGTTGTCGGGCGGTGTAGCCCATAATGTCATCGCCGGCAGGGCCGAGCTTGATTGGGAAATGCGGCCCGTGCAGGATTCGGACGCCGATTTCGTCCGGGCAGACCTCGCCGCCTATTGCAATGACGTGCTGCTGCCGCAGATGCAGGCGATCAGCCCGGAGGCCGGGATCACTACCTATGTCATCGGCGAGGTTTGCGGCCTTGAGCCGATGGAAGAGAACGCCGCACGCCGCCTAGTGGCCGAACTGACTGGCGCGAACGGTGCGGATGTCGTGGCCTTCGGCACAGAGGCGGGATTGTTTCAGCAAATGGGTATGTCTGCCGTACTTTGCGGGCCCGGCAGTATCGAGCAGGCACACAAGGCTGATGAATATGTGGCTCTGTCCCAGCTGGAACAGTGCCTTGGGATGTTGCATGGCCTTGGTGAAAGGCTGACACGCCATGTCTGATCAACCCGACGCGCGCGCCCGTTTTCTGCGTTTGCATGACGCGATGCGCACGCGGATCTGCCTGCTCGACTACCCGCCGGGCACCCGCCTTTCGGAAGAGACACTGGCTGCTGAATTCGGCACCTCGCGCACGCCTTTACGCCGGGTTCTGGCCCGCCTTGAAGACGAAGGGCTGGTGATATCGCAGCATGGTGTGGGCACTATCGTCACCGATGTAGACCCTGGCGAAATGGCGCGGACATATGATCTGCGTCGTGAACTGGCGGGGCTTGTGGGGCGGCTGTCACCGGTTGCGATCACGGATGAAATCGTGGCGATGGGCCATGATTTCCTGACACGCGGAGAGGCGCTGCTGACAAACCCCGAGGTTCGGGCACTGGCGCGGCTCAATATGGAGTATTTCCACTTCGGCACATCACTGACGATGAACGAAGCGCTGCGCGACACCTCGGAAAGGCTCTATTACCGCACGGCCCGGATCTGGCTGAAGGCAACATCGCATCTGGATCTGGTCGAAGAGACCGCGATCTTCGTGGCCGAATTGCGTGACAGTCTGCAAGCGCTGCAAGCACGCGATGCGCAGGCTGCGGCGGATGTGCGCCGAGCACATATCTCTTTGTGCATCGCGAGGGTCAACGCTGCGCGCCGCTGAGATCGACCTGTTTCTTCTTGCCTCAAATATCCATATCCGGACTGCGCAAGATGCAACCAGGCCGGATCAGTGCCAATAGCCGGCCGGTCAGCTGGCAGCGACCAGCAGACCCTCGTCCTTGATCTGGCGATAAGCTTCGTCCAGCGACCTGCGCGCACGCTCGATCAGGATATCGGCCTCATCCCGCGTCATCACCAGGGGCGGGCTGATGATCATCCGGTCGCCGACATGTCGCATGACCAGATTGTTGGCGAAACACCGTTCGCGGGTGATGTAACCCACGGTGCCGGCTTCGGACGCGAACTTGGCGCGGCTTTCCTTGTGAGGCGTCAGCGCTATGGATCCCATCATGCCCACGATCTTGGCTTCGCCGACCATCGGGTGATCCGTCAAACCGGTCCAAAGCTCTTTCATGTAGGGGCCGATATCGGTCTTGACGTGATCGATGATGCCTTCTTCTTCGATGATGTTGAGGTTCTCGAGCGCCACGGCGGCGGCCACGGGATGGGCCGCGTAGGTATAGCCGTGATTGAACTCGCAGGCGCCGATCACTTCGGCAACCTCGTCGCAGACGATCGAGCCGCCGATGGGCTGGTAGCCAGACGACAAACCCTTTGCGATCGTCATGATATGAGGACGAATGTTCAGGGTCTGGCTTCCAAACCAGTTTCCGGTCCGACCGAAGCCACAGATCACCTCGTCCGCGATCAGAAGGATCTCGTATTTGTCACAGATGCGCTGGATTTCCGGCCAGTAGGTATCCGGGGCAACGATCACGCCGCCCGCACCTTGCACGGGTTCGGCGATAAAGGCTGCAACGCGATCTTCACCCAGGTCGTGAATGGCCTGCTCAAGCTGGCGCGCACGCTCCAGCCCGAATTCCTCTGGCGACATGTCTCCGCCTTCGGCCCACCAGTTGGGTTGATCGATGTGGTAAATATCCGGGATCGGCAGGCCACCCTGTGCGTGCATGCCAGACATGCCACCCAGGGAAGCACCTGCCATGGTGGATCCGTGATAGGCATTCTTGCGGCTGATGACCACCTTCTTTTCGGGCTTGCCCTTCTGCGCCCAATAAGTGCGCACCATGCGAATGTTCGTGTCATTCGCTTCAGACCCTGATCCGGCGTAAAATACGTGATTGAGGTCGCCCGGCGCAACTTCGGAAAGTTTCTGGCTGAGGGCGATGGCAGGCACATGGGTCGTCATGAAGAAGGTGTTGTAATAGGGCAGTTCCTTCATCTGGCGCGAGGCCACATCCGCCAGGCGGTCGCGCCCATAGCCGACGTTCACGCACCACAGGCCAGCCATACCGTCGATGATGCGGTTGCCATCGCTGTCGGTGATCCAAACACCGTCAGCACGTGTGATGACACGGGCACCGCGTTTGGCCAGCGCCTCCTGTGTCGAGAAAGGGTGCATGTGATGCGCAGCATCCAGGGCCTGCAATTCCTGCGTGGGCATGTGATTTGTAATCAGGGTCATGACGGGCCTCGTGCTGGTCGTGGACAGAGAGGGAAAACACCACTGCCGGGCGATTTCCTCAACGGCGCTAGAATATGATCAAATTCGAGACTGTCAATCGAATCAGTTTTCGGGGCTGTCCAGATCCAGCATTTCGCGGATCTGTTCCATTCCCTGAAGCATATCTTCCCGCATCGCCTTTGCGGCTCCCTCGGAATCGCCTGTCCGCATGCACTGCAGCATGTCCTTGTGCTTGTCCGGAAGATTCTGCGTCCCGATCCGGCCAATCACAACTCGGAGGGAGGGACCAAAGCGCAACCACAGTCTTTCGGCCATCTCCGCAAGGATCGGCGCATCGGCCAATCCGTAAAGCATGGCATGGAAACGGTAGTTATTTTCGAGGTAAGCGCGCAGGTCACCCGCCAAAATGGCACGATCTAGGGCGCTGTCGATCTCGGTCAGTTGCACCAGATCTGCGGGGCTGGCCCGCTCGGTGGCACGCAATCCAAGATGCGACTCAAGCCATTGTCTTGCATATATTATTTCAGAAATATTCTCGGCTGTCAGTTGCGGCACACAGACCCTGCGATTGCCTTGAAACACAAGTGCGCCCTCGGCCGTCAAGCGCCTGATCGCCTCGCGAACCGGGGTCATGCCGGCGTTCAGTCGATCTGCAAGCCCCTGGATCGTCAACGCCTGCCCCGGCGCGATCTCTCCGAACAGGATCTGTTCTCGCAATTTGCGATAGATCACCTCATGGGCTGGAGGGTTCACGGACGCATCCACAAGGGTGTTCATTTTTCGGGCACCATCTTCCATTTTGCCGCTTTTCCCCGCGTTCCTCCAAGACACCTCCTTGCGAGTTTAGCGAGGTCGTGAAAATATTACCATATTGCCATAAGGCAGAAACTTTGATCAAATTCCGGAAAAGGGACAGAAGATCCTCGTATCCACCATAGGGAGTTACCTGATGAGACATCAACTGCTGACCATGACCGCCACTATCGCGCTCATGGCAGGGGCTGCCGCGGCACAAGAAGTCCGTGTGTACAACTGGTCCGACTATATCGACGAAGAACTTCTGGCGAAGTTCGAGGCCGAAACCGGACTGAAGCTGATCTATGACGTTTTTGACAGCAACGAGGTTCTGGAGACCAAGTTGCTTGCCGGCGGTTCCGGTTATGATGTCGTTGTGCCTTCGGGAACGTTCCTGCAGCGTCAGATCCAGGCGGGCGCGTTCCAGAAACTGGACAAATCGAAGCTGCCCAACCTGTCGAACATGTGGGATGTCGTATCCTCGCGGACCGAGCAATATGACCCTGAGAACGCCTATTCGGTGAACTACATGTGGGGCACGACCGGTATCGGCGTGAACGTCGGCAAGGTCACGGAAATCCTGGGCGAGGACGCGCCGATCGACAGCCTGTCGCTGGTTTTCGACCCTGCGAATGCAGAAAAGCTGGCCGCATGTGGCATCATGATGCTTGATGCACCGGCAGAGATGATCCCGGCCGCACTGAAGTTCCTGGGCGAAGACCCCAACAGCCATGATCCCGACGTGATCGCCAAGACCGAGCCCGTGTTCATGGCCATCCGTCCCTACATCCAGAAATTCCACAGCTCGGAATACATCAACGCGCTGGCCAATGGCGACATCTGCGTCGCAGTGGGTTGGTCCGGTGACATTCTGCAGGCACGCGATCGTGCCGCTGAAGCCGAGAATGGCGTCGAAATCGCCTATAACGCGCCCAAGGAAGGGGCGCAGATGTGGTTCGACCAGATGGCGATCCCGGTCGATGCACCGAACGTGGAAGGCGCCCACGCATTCCTGAACTTCATCATGGATGCGCAGAACATGGCCGCGGCGTCGAACTACGTTTACTATGCCAACGGTAACCTTGCTTCGCAGGAGTTCCTGGTCGAGGACGTGATCGGCGACCCGGCGATCTATCCCTCGGAAGAAGCGCTGAACAACCTGTTCACCACCACACCCTGGGACGCGGGCGTTCAGCGTACGGTGACCCGGATGTGGACCAAGATCAAATCGGGCACCTGAGACCCGAAGCCATGGACCCGCGCGGCATCTGCGCGGGTCCTTTCATAATAAAGGACAGGGATCGGCATGGCACAGACCGTCTTCGCCCCATGGGATGATCCGCAGGCAAAGCCTCTCATCCAGTTCCGGAACGTGACCAAGCGGTTCGGCGACTTCACCGCCATCGAGAACCTGACCCAGGATATTTACGAACGGGAATTCTTTTCGCTGCTGGGTCCGTCCGGCTGCGGCAAGACCACCCTGATGCGGATGCTGGCCGGGTTCGAGAACGTGACCGAAGGCCAGATCCTGATCGCCGGACAAGACATGGCGAATGTTCCGCCCAACAAACGGGCCGTGAACATGATGTTTCAGTCATACGCCCTTTTTCCCCATCTGAGTGTTTGGGAAAACATTGCCTTCGGTCTCAAGCGCGAGGGCAAACCCAAGGCCGAGATCGACGCCCGCGTCGATGAAATGCTGCGCCTGACGCGGTTGGTGAAATTCGCCAAGCGCAAGCCGCACCAGATATCTGGCGGACAGCGGCAGCGCGTGGCGCTGGCCCGCAGCCTTGCCAAGGCGCCGAAACTACTGCTGCTGGATGAGCCGCTGGGCGCGCTGGATAAGAAACTGCGCCAGGACACCCAGTTCGAGCTGATGGATATCCAGGAAAAGACCGGCACGACCTTTGTAATCGTGACGCATGACCAGGAAGAGGCGATGACCGTGTCCAGCCGCGTTGCAGTCATGGACGAGGGGCGCATCATCCAGGTTGCTACGCCGGCACAAATCTACGAGGCGCCCAATTGCGTCTATGTCGCGGATTTCATCGGCGATGTGAACATCATCGATGGTGTGGCAACAGCCGATCGCGATGGCTATCGGATTGTCTGGGCCGAGGGACAGGAGCCGTTCTTTGCCAAGACGCCCAACAGCTTTTCTGAAGGGCAGCGTTGCCATATTGCGATACGTCCTGAGAAAGTGGCGATTTCAGCCGAGCGTCCTGATGATATGGCGAATGCCGTCGAAGGGCAGATCATCGACATCGCCTATCTGGGCAACATATCGACTTATCACGTCAAGCTGACCAATGGGCAGATGATCAAGGCACAAGCTGCGAACACGCGGCGCCTGTCGCGTCGAACCTTTACGTGGGAAGATCGGGTCTGGCTGTCTTGGACGGACACCGCCGCCGTCGTTCTGGAGAGCTGAGGCGATGCGGCGCTTTATCCTCATCGCGGTTCCGTATCTGTGGCTTTTGGCACTATTCCTTGTGCCGTTCCTGATCGTGCTGAAGATCTCGCTGTCGGACATTGCGCTGTCGATTCCGCCTTATACGCCGCAGCTTGACCTGTCGGCCGGGTGGGACGGGATCAAAAGCTTTCTGTCCCAGCTCGATTTCGAAAACTTCACCTTCCTGACGCAAGACCCGCTTTACTGGAAGGCTTATGTATCATCGCTTCAGATCGCGGCCATTTCGACAGTGCTGACGCTGATGGTCGGCTACCCCATCGCCTATGGCATGGCGCAGGCCCCTGACGAATGGCGTCCGACGCTTCTGTTGCTGGTGATCCTGCCCTTCTGGACCAGCTTCCTGATCCGCGTCTATTCGTGGATCGGCATCCTGTCGAACGAAGGGTTCCTGAACCAGTTCCTGCTGTGGACTGGCGTGATTTCGACCCCGCTGACGATCCTGAATACCAACACCGCCGTCTATATCGGGATCGTCTACACCTACCTTCCCTTCATGATCCTGCCGATCTATTCGGCCCTCGAAAAGATGGACGGGTCACTGCTTGAGGCGGCCGAGGATCTGGGTTGCTCGCGATTGTCGGCCTTCTGGCTGATCACTGTGCCATTGTCGAAGGCCGGTATCATTGCGGGCTGTTTCCTGGTCTTCATTCCGGCACTCGGTGAATTCGTCATCCCCTCGCTTCTGGGTGGGTCCGATACCCTCATGATCGGCAAGGTCCTTTGGGAAGAGTTCTTCTCGAACCGCGACTGGCCCGTGGCCTCTGCAGTGGCGGTGATCCTGCTGCTGATCCTTGTCATTCCCATCGTCCTGTTCCAGCGCAACGAGCAGAAACAGCGGGAGATGGATCAATGAGGCGCTTTTCCTGGTTCAACGCGACATCGCTGACTCTTGGTTTTGCGTTTCTTTACCTGCCGATGATCATCCTGATCATCTACAGCTTCAACTCGTCGCGCCTTGTGACTGTTTGGGCCGGGTTTTCGACCCAGTGGTACGGCACACTCTTGCAGAACGAGTCCTTTCTGGATGCGGCCTGGGTCACGGTGCAGGTTGCTGTGGCATCGTCAACGATTGCGACCATACTTGGCACCATGGGGGCCTACGTTCTGGTGCGCGGCGGTCGTTTCATGGGGCGTACGGTATTTTCCGGCATGATCTATGCGCCCTTGGTCATGCCTGAGGTGATCACCGGTCTATCGCTTCTTCTGCTGTTTATTGGGATTGGCCTTGAGCGGGGCATTTTCACCATCGTTCTGGCGCATACCACATTTTCGATGTGCTTCGTTTCAGTCGTGGTGTCGTCGCGCCTTGTCAGCTTTGACAAGTCGCTGGAAGAGGCGGCGCTTGATCTTGGCTGCACACCCTTCGATGCCTTTCGCCTTGTCACCCTGCCGATCATCGCACCTGCGGTGATTTCCGGCTGGCTGTTGGCCTTCACACTTTCGCTGGACGATCTGGTGATTGCATCCTTCACAGCCGGCCCATCGGCCACGACCTTGCCGATCAGGATCTTTTCAGCCGTGCGTCTTGGGGTCTCGCCCGAGATCAACGCGCTGTCGACGATCATGATTGCGATCGTCACGATCGGTGTGATTACCGCGTCGATCATCACGAAGCGCAACAGCCTGATCCAGCAGCGCGACGAACAGGCTGCAGCACGAACGGCATGACCCGCATCTTTCCGGCTTATGCCTATGGGGACGGCCCTGTTTCAGGGTGCTATTGGGCCGGAACAGTGCCGGATGACAGCGCGGCCACGCCTGCCGTTAGCGGCAAGGTCACCGCGGATGTCGCGATTATCGGAGCAGGCTTCACCGGCCTGTCTGCGGCCCTTCACCTTGGGCAGGACGGTGTCGACGTCGTTGTCCTGGACAGCATGTATCCTGGATGGGGTGCATCCGGTCGCAATGGTGGCTTTTGCTGCCTTGGCGGCGCCAAGGCCAGCAGCGCCGAACTTGCGCGCCGGTTCGGGCGGAGTGCTCTGACAGGGTGGCGGCGGTCAGAACAGGATGCCGTGGCCCTTGTCGCCCGGCTCTTGCAGGAGAATGGCATCGTTGCCGACATCCATTCAAAGGGCGAGACGATACTGGCGCACAATGACCGATCTGCGCGGGATTTGGCACAGGATGTCGCCCGTGTTAAGGATGAGTATGGGGCAGATGCGACGTGGCACAGCCCGGATGATCTGGAGAGGTTCGGCATGGCCGGGCCCTTCAAGGCCGGCTTGACGATTCCGGTGGGTTTCGCGCTGAATCCGCGCAAATACATCGCCGGGCTTTTGCACGCGGCGCTGGCCGCGGGGGCCCGCGTGCATGGGCACAGCCCGGTGTTGCGGATCACGCAGGACAGCGGAGGGTTCACGCTTGCGACCGATCTTGGAAGCGTGCGTGCGCGGCGACTGATCGTGGCGACCAATGGCTATTCATCCGAGGATCTGCCGCCTTGGATGGCGGGCCGCTACTTGCCGGCGCAATCAAACGTATTGGTCACACGTCCGCTGACGCAAGGCGAGCTGGATGCCGCGGGCTGGACCAGCCGGCAGATGGCATATGACACGCGCAACCTGCTGCACTACTTCCGCCTGATGCCCGATAACCGTTTCCTTTTCGGGATGCGCGGCGGGCTTCTGGCATCGGCTAAAGCCGAGGCCGCCATCACCGACCGCGCGCGGCGTCATTTCGAGGCGATGTTCCCCGCCTGGCGTGACGTCGAAACGCCCCATGGCTGGAGTGGAATGGTCTGTTTTTCCCAGAACCGGACCCCTTATTGCGGTCCTATCCCTGATCTGGCCGGGGCTTTTGCCGGTTTTGCCTTTCACGGAAACGGCGTGGCCATGGGAAGTTATACCGGCGCATTGCTTGCAGATCTTGTGCAGGACAAGCCAACCCGCTTGCCCTATCCGGATGTCATGCGCGCGAATGCACCGCGCTTTCCACTTGGCCGGTTTCGGCGGGCACTGCTGCCGGCAGGCTATGCGCTGGCTGGATTGGCTGACCTCTGAAAATCAGTCCCGGAACATCGCTGCCAGCCGTGCGGTATCGATGGCCACGACGGTTTTGCCGGACGGCTTGACTGTCGGTGCGTCCTCGCCCGCGACAAGGGCATTCACAACCGCCTCTTCGACGGCCTGAACAGAGGCAAGATAGAACGGGTCAAGGTATTCCTGATTTACCTCGCTCCGCATCACGACTGGCGCCTGTTGGGCAGGCATAGAGCCTGTATTCGCGGTCGAGAAAGCAAGGAAGATGTCACCAGAATTATTGCCGCCGGGGGTGCCATGGCGCCCGATACCGATAGCGGCACGTTTGGCCATGGCGCGAAGCGACAATGCGGAAAGCGGGGCATCGGTACCTATGATCACGATTATGGATCCCTGCTCGGCCTTCATCAGGGTGCCTTCGGGCATGGCTTTTCCAACCGGGCGCCCCAAGATCGACAGCCATGGGCGTATGCCATGGTTGGCCTGCACAAGCACGCCGATCGTGTATTCAACCCTGCCAATCTGGATTTTGCGCGACGCAGTACCTGTTCCGCCCTTGAACTCGTAGCAGATCATGCCGTTGCCGCCGCCGACTGACCCTTCGGGCACGGGCCCGCCTCTTGCCGCATTCAACGCTTCGATTGCATGATCGGGCGTGACGAACATGGCATTTATGTCGTTCAGAACGCCGTCATAAGTTTCGGCCACAACTGGCATGGCCCAGGCGTGCTGATCGCGAAAATAGTCGGCATAAGTGTCTATCATCCAGCGGGTCGCGCCATGATGGACGGCACCCACGCCATGGGTGTTGGTAATCATGATCGGTCCGATGAAATAACCCGCATCGTCGATCCAGTGGGTGCCCGTCATCTCGCCATTCCCGTTCAACGCATAGTGGCCAGCCCAGACGGGTTGCGGGGCGCTACCTTCGCGCGGAATGATTGCGGTGACACCGGTCCGCATGCCGCGGTCCGGGTCGGTCAAGGTGGTAAACCCGACGCGAACACCCGGCACATCCGTGATGGAATTGAAAGGGCCCGGTGTGCCGGGAAAAGGCAGCCCAAGGTCACGGGCGCGCGGCTTGCTCATCTCGATGCCCCGTTTCTTTCAGATGAAGGTCACTGTATTCGCTGCGGCTTGGTGGTCAATGCAGGGTTCAGCCCTGTGGTGTCATCCCGGACCGCGCCTTTTCGCGCTTCAGTCCCAGCGCATGTTCGCGCCAGATGATCATGACCCCGGCCAGTATCACCAGGCCAGCGCCGATCAACATCTGATAGGTCGGAACTTCGTCGAAAATGAAGTAGCCGATCAGGATTGCGAACAGCATCGAGGCATAGTCGAACGGCGCCACCACACTGGCATCGGCAAAGCGATAGGCAGAGGTCAGGAAGATTTGCCCAAGCCCACCCAGAAGGCCAGCAGCCACAAGAAGGCCGGCCTCGAAAGGTTGGGGTACGACCCATCCGAAGGGCAATGTCAGCAGCGACAATCCAGTCGCCGTCAGCGAGAAGAAGAATACGATGGCCGAGGTCTGTTCGGTCTGGACAAGCTTGCGGACATAGATCTGCGCCAGTGCCGCACAGACAGCGCCCATCAGCACCAACATCGCGCCGAAGGCGGCCGATGTATCGACCGTGGGCCCCGACAAAAGCGTCAGGCGCGGGGCCAGCACAACCAATACGCCGACAAGACCCAAAGCCACGGCAAAAAGGCGGAAGGCGCGGACCTCTTCGTTCAGGAACATCGCGGCAAAAACCACCACAAGCAGCGGAGCGGCATATCCGATTGCTGTCACCTCGGGCAGTGGCAAGAGGCCGAGACCCGCGAATCCAAGCCCCATGGCCGCGGTCCCCACGAAGCCGCGCCAGAAATGTCCCAGCGGAGATTTGACTCGCAGACCTGTATGCAGGTCATGCCGCATCCAGAGCCAGACCAGAATCACAGGCATCGCAAAGAAGGATCGGAAAAAAACCGCCTGTCCCGGAGGAACATGATCGGCCGTGGCCTTGATCAATGACGCCATGGTGATGAACAGAACCACCGAACAAAGTTTGAGGATAATACCCCGTAATGGCTGCATGAATCCTGATCCTTGCCCATGTCAGCGGATGCTTGCCCGCTGGAAGGGAAAGGTCAATGGGCGGCCAACTCGGGCAGCTACCATAGCAAAAACAAGTTCTATTCTTGCGTGTGTCTCAGATAGGCGGAAAACGCCCTAAGCATCGGCTATTTATTGCTTATTTTGCTCACATTTTATTGTTCGAAAGTTCATTACACTACTCTTGCGATATAGTGATTTCCTACTCATTTGTGCCGGGATCGCTGACGAACTGCCGCGCGAAGACTTGTCTCGGTTGGAACGGAGCGACCCCGTAACGAAAGGATGGGACTATGAAACTGACACGTACACTGATTGCTGCGCTTGGCGCTTCCGCTTTGGCAGCACCCGCATTCGCCGGTTCGGCTGCACCCGCAGCCATGGAGCCTGTGATCGAAGCACCCGCTCCCGTCGCTATCGCCGCTGGCCGCGATTGGACCGGTGGTTATGCCGGTCTGCAGCTGGGCTATGCCGATATCAGCACCAATCTTGCCGGCGTCGGCGGTGATGATGTCATCGGTGGTTTCACTGCCGGTTATGATTTTGATCTGGGCAACTATGTGCTTGGTGTCGGTCTGGACGCAGACATCGCAGATCTGGCAGTTTCGCCTGCTCTGACGCTTGAGCGTGTGTACCGCCTGAAAGTGCGCGGCGGTTACGATCTGGGCAATGGCCTGATCTACGCAACCGCTGGCGGCGTTGGTGCGGATGTCGACGGCCTGGGCTACGACACCGGCTATTTCGTTGGTGCAGGCTACGAGCATATGCTGACCGACAACATTTCTCTGGGCGGTGAAGTGCTTTATCACGAGTTCGACAACTTCAAGAGCACTGCAGACATCGAAGCAACCACCTTCCAGGTGCGTGCAAACTACCGCTTCTGATCTGGAAAACCATTTGAGCAAACGAGAAGGGCGCCCGTCGGGCGCCCTTTTTAAATGGCGTGGCCACATGGATCAGGCAGTTGTACGCGCAAGATCGACCAATATCACCGACAGGCATATCCCGTTTGCAAGGATCATTAGAAACACCGCGGCAGATGCGATATCCTTGGCCTGTTTGGCAAAGACCGACCAATCCGGCGAAAGCTGATCCACGATCGCCTCAATCGCCGTGTTCAGGCCCTCGATGGCAAGAAGCGCAAGAAGCATAACCGCCATCAAGCCGATCTGACGCGCCGATGCGTCCAGCGCCAGGAGCAGCAGCAAGACAAGCGCACCGCCGATCGTTTCCTGGCGGAACGCCGATTCCTGCCACAACCGGCGCAATCCGGCCATGGAATAGCCGGTGGCGGCGATCAGATGGGCGAAGCCTGTTTTTCGGTCCGGTTTTTTCTGGTTCAAATTGAGCCGCCCTTGACTGGATCAGCCAATGTCATCTGCGTGGCAAGACCCAATTGGGCCTCGGGAAATGACAGGTGTATCCGTTGGGAATACGCTCAAGATAATCCTGATGCTCGGGTTCCGCCTCCCAAAAATCGCCGACGGGTTCAACCTCGGTCACCACTTTTCCCGGCCAGATCCCTGAAGCCTCGACATCCGCGATGGTTTGCAAGGCCTCTTCCTTCTGGGCCTCATCCACGTAGTAGATGGCCGAACGGTAAGACAGCCCGATATCGTTACCCTGCCGATTCAGCGTGGTCGGGTCATGGATCTGAAAAAAGAACTCAAGCAGACGCCGATAAGTGATGCGCGCCGGATCAAAGATAATCTCGATCCCTTCGGCATGGGTTCCGTGGTTGCGATAGGTGGCGTTGGGGACGTCGCCGCCGGTATAGCCCACCCGTGTACGCAGAACGCCGGGAAGTTTGCGGATCAGATCCTGCATTCCCCAAAAGCAACCACCCGCCAGTACAGCGCGTTCTTCACTCATCGCAGATCCTCCACCTGATCGAGGTAATCGCCATAGCCTTCGGCCTCCATGTCATCGCGGTGCACGAAACGCAGCGAAGCTGAATTGATGCAATACCGCAAACCGCCCCGATCGCGGGGTCCGTCAGGGAAGACATGGCCAAGGTGGCTGTCGCCATGTGTGCTGCGCACTTCGACGCGGACCATGCCATGTGTGGTATCGGTCAGTTCCTGGATATGAGCCGGCTCAATCGGCTTGGTGAAGCTGGGCCAGCCACAGCCGCTTTCATACTTGTCGGATGAGGCAAAAAGGGGTTCGCCAGAGACAACATCGACGTAAATCCCCGGTTCCTTGTTCCGCAACAGCTTGCCCGATCCCGGTCGCTCTGTGCCATTTTCCTGCGTGACCCAGAACTGTTCCGGCGTCAGGCTTGCCACCACATCGGGGTTTCTTTCATATTTCGGCATAACAGTCTCCGTGCTGGCCTGATCTGCCGTGAAAGCTGCGTCTCAGACCCTTACTTTCAAGGCACAACTGGCTTTTCATTCTGCGTCTTGCAGTCAAAATACCGAGATCGCCTCAACCGGTCGATCCCCAGTCCATCACGACCTTGCCCGCATCCCCGGAAATCATCGCGGCAAAGCCGGTCTCGTAATCGTCGATGCCGATGCGATGCGTGATCAAACCTGACAAGTCCAACCCGCCCCGGACCAGCGCGATCATCTTGTACCATGTCTCGAACATTTCGCGGCCATAGATGCCCTTGATATGGAGCATCTTGAAGATCACTTCGTTCCAGTCGACGGCAAAGCCTTGCGGCGCAATACCCAAGAGCGCGACCTTACCGCCGTTGTTCATGTAATGGATCATGTCGCGCATTGCCGGGGGGGCGCCCGACATCTCCAGCCCTACATCGAAGCCTTCTGTCATGCCGATCCGCGCCATGACGGAATCCAAACCCTCTTCGTCGGCCTTGACCACGTGCTGCACGCCAAGACGACGGGCCAGATCCAGGCGGTAGGGGTTGATGTCCGTAATCACCACCCGCTGCGCACCTGCACGCTGCGCGACCAAGGCGCCCATGATCCCTATGGGCCCCGCGCCCGTTACCAGAACGTCCTCACCGACCAAATCAAAGCTGAGGGCTGTATGAACCGCATTACCGAAGGGATCAAAGATCGCAGCCACTTCATCAGGGATTTCAGGTGGAATAGGGACTACGTTGGCCTCAGGGATGCACAGATATTCTGCAAAGCTTCCTGGACGGTTCACACCCACGCCTTTTGTGTTGCGGCACAGATGCCCACGCCCCGCACGACAGTTGCGACAGATGCCGCAGACGATATGCCCCTCGCCGGATACCCGCGTTCCGACCGCGTATTTGGTTGCCGCCGCACCGGTTTCCACGATTTCGCCCACAAATTCATGGCCTACGACCATTGGAACAGGGATCGTTGCCTTGGCCCAATCATCCCATTTCCAGATATGCACATCCGTGCCGCAGATCGCTGATTTCTTCACCTTGATCAGCACATCGGTAGGTCCCGGCTCGGGCATGGGGACACGCTCCATCCACAGACCCGGTTCGGCGCGCGCCTTGACCAATGCTTTCATCTGGTTGCTCATTTGATCACTCCCAAATCACGCCCCACCACAGCAAAAGCCTCGACCGCCCGGTCCAGCATGTCGCGGCTCAGTGCCGCCGACATTTGTGTGCGGATGCGATCCTGGCCCCGCGGGACCACGGGAAACGAAAAAGCAGTCACAAACACGCCCTTTTCATGCAGGCGCGCCGCCATGTCCCGGGCGAGTTTGGGATCACGCAGCATGACCGGGATGATCGCGTGATCACCCGGCAACAGTTCAAACCCCAGAGCATCCATGCGGGCGCGGAAATAGGCCGCGTTTTCCCACAGGATTGCCCGCAGGGTCGTTCCGTTTTCCAGCATGTCAAATACCTTGAGGCTGGTTGCCGCGATCACCGGCGCCAAGGTGTTGGAAAAGAGATATGGGCGGGACCGCTGTCGCAGCCAGTCGATGACAGGCGCGCTGGCGGCCGTGTAACCACCCGATGCCCCGCCCAGCGCCTTGCCAAGGGTCCCAGTGATGATGTCGACCCTCTCCATCACGCCACAAGCTTCGGCTGTACCGCGTCCGGTCGGGCCGACAAAACCGACAGCATGGCTATCATCCACCATCACCATGGCGTCGTGACGCTCTGCCAGATCGCAGATCTGCTCAAGCTTTGCCATGTAGCCATCCATGGAGAATATCCCGTCCGTCGCGATCAGTCGGTGTCGCGCGCCAGAGGCGGCCTGCAACTGCGCCTCGAGGTCGGCCATGTCCGAATTGGCGTAGCGCAGGCGCTGCGCCTTGCACAAGCGCACACCATCAATGATGCTGGCATGGTTCAGCGCGTCCGAAATGATTGCATCCTCAGGCCCAAGAAGCGTCTCGAATAGGCCTGTATTGGCATCAAAGCAGCTTGAGTAGAGTATGGAATCCTCCATCCCCAGGAAGGCTGCGATCCGCGCCTCGAGCGCCTTGTGTTCTTCCTGCGTGCCACAGATGAAACGGACCGAGGCCATGCCGTATCCATAACGCTCCAGCGCGGCGCGACCTGCTTCGACAAGGTCGGGATGATCCGCCAGGCCGAGGTAATTGTTGGCACACAGGTTGATGGCATGCCCATCACCCTCTACCACCACTTCACCCGATTGCGGCGAGGCAATCACGCGTTCGACCTTGTACAGCCCTTCGTCTCGCAGACCGTCAAGCCGCTTGGCAAGGTCTTCATCGAACCTGTCTGCTGCGCGCATTGTGTTTACCCTCCCGCTGCTATCCTTCGAGCATAGCATGCCATTGCGCCATGCTCATCCCGCATTCAGCGCCCAGTCAGATGGCAACCGCATCAGTGGCAACGCGCGGCCGGCCGTTCGCCTCGACGGTCAGGACCGCTTCGATGAAGACCGGTCGCCCCTCGATTTCGGCGCGACGCACATCACGAGCGGTCTTCAGCAGGATATCTGCCGCGCCGGCCGCGTGGGCCTCTGTCTCCGCGTCCGCGCGCAAGGCAGCCTCAAGTCGGTCCATGGCCTGTTCAGGATCACCAAAGTCTTCTGGGCCACTTTCCAGGTGGACCCGGTATTTTCCCTCGGAAGGCGATGTAACAGTACCTGTTTTTCGGAAACTGACTTGTCCGACCACTGCACCGATCGCATTGGCGACGCCGGCATGGTCCGGCAGGATCATTCGGGTATTCAGGCGCTGGCCAACGGCGGGATAATAGCTTGCGGCGGACGCCCCAAGGCCGATGACGTCAACAGCAAGACCGGCCTGCAAGGTAACCAGACCGCGATGCCCGACAAGACCGCGATGCATCAGGACATGCCGTGCAAGTTCTGCGGGCGGCAAGCCAAAGCCATGGTCCTCTTCGGCGAAAGCGGTTTCAAGCAGAGCCAGAACGGTTTGCTCGGTCAGACGGTCAACAATCATCCGGGCCATCGTGCCCGGATCATGCGCCAGCACCTCGCCCGAGCCTGTACGCCTGCGCCCCATCAGGATCAGCGCCTTTTCGGCGGCTTCGCGATCCCATGCGCGCAACACACCCAGTGCATGGCTGGCATCAGACGGCGTTAGCCCGGCCACCTGTACCAAACCGCGCGCGACAAGCCG
>JAJLKH010000041.1:0-32966 GCA_033839205.1 Rhodobacterales bacterium
GCCGCGGTATCATCGCAGCTGCTTTCCAGACCCAGTATCGTCAGCGCCTTGGCCATCGGTCGTTCAATCCTGCCACTATCGGCCCTGAACGTTGCAAGACCACGGGTTGCGAGGTAACACCAGACAAGGATGCAAACAATCCCGGCGCAACCATGACACGGCCTGTCATCTTGTTGACCCGTCCCGAAGCGTCATCGCACCGGATGGCGAAGCTGTTGTCTGTTGCATTCGGTGATCGCCTGGACATCTGCATTTCTCCCTTGATGGAGATCGTGCTTGATCCGCGTTTGCCAAGCCTCGACGGCATCAAGACCTTGATCTTCACCTCTGCCAATGGTGTTGCAGCCTATGTCGCGGCCAACGGGCCCAAGTCCCTTCCCTGTTACACTGTTGGTGACGCAACCGCCCGGGCCGCCGCTGCCGCAGGTTTGCAGGCGACATCCGCAGGGGGTGACGCCGATGCGCTGGTTGAACGCATCAAGCAGGACAAGCCGCCCGCTCCGATGTTGCATGTGCGGGGCGCTCATGCCCGGGGTGACATCCCGGAAAGACTGGGCGAATGCGGGTTCCCCGTGGCCCAAGCGATCGTCTACCATCAGAACGCCCTGAACCTGACGGAAGAGGCTAAATCCCTTCTGGATGGGGACAGGCCGGTAATCCTGCCGCTTTTTTCACCACGCAGCGCCGCGTTGATGGGATCTTCACCTGTAAGTGCCAGAGTTTATGCCGTCGCGATGAGCGATGCGACCGCAGCCTCCCTTCGTTTTGACGTTGAACAGATGCATGTTGCCGATCACCCTGACTTTGAAAGCATGGCAAAGGTTGTCGCCGATCTGCTGGATACCACCCCTTGGGATAAACAGATGCCATTATAAAGGTATGCATGGCTTGAGGCAGAAAGCCCGGCACAGTAGGCTTTCGGGTGATGCAAGTTTGCGTGATATCAGATTCGAAAGGGTTGCTGCCGGTGCCGGAAAAGAAAAAGAACTCCCCGAACCAGGAACGGCCCAGTGACGAGATAGAAGATGCCGTCATCCTGAATGATCCTAACCATCCTGAAGATGACCGTGATCCGCCAGCAAAGGCAGCGGCCGGTGATGAAGCAGGGGTTGAAAATCCTTCTGCAGAGAACGGCGAAGAAATGCAGCCAGAAGACCTCGAAAAGGATGCCACGGCCGAGACGTCTGCGGATCAACAGGATGATTCCGCCCCGGCAGGCCAGGAGACTGCCGAGGTCGAAAAACGCCTGGATGAAGATAGCGAAACCGAGGTGGCAAAGCCTGAAAAGCCCGTTCCGACCGAAAAGGTTGTGATCAGAAAGGGCGGATTTTTCCCGATGCTCTTGGGCGGTGTCGCGGCGGCGGCCGTCGGCTTTGGCCTTGCCAGAAGCGGTGTTCTCGAAGGCATGCCCTTGCCTGGCCTCGAGGCTGGGCAGAGCCTTTTGACCGAAATTGACGACCGAACAAAAGCTCAGCAGACCCTGGTATCGGATCTGCAGGCCCGCATTGCCGCTCTCGAGGCGGCTCCCCAACCACAAGCGATGCCTGAGCTGCCCGATTTTGCCCCTGCAATCGACGATCTGACGACTCAGATTGGTGTTCTGGCAGGCCGTATCGACGCATTGGAAGCCAGACCGATAGCCGAAGGTGCCGCTGTCGATCCGCAGGCACAGGCTGCCCTTGCAGACGCGCGTGCCGAACTGGATCAGATCCGCACCGCGCTTGCGGCGCAACAGGCACAGATCGCAACACTCTCGGACGAGGCTGCACAAGCCGAAGCGCAGGCGCAGCTATCGGCGCAGGCTGCGATGACGCGTGCGGCCGTGACGCGCATCGTGACGGCGCTGGATGCCGGGACAGGCTATACCGAGGCGCTGAACGATCTGTCTGCCGCGAATGTCGAGGTTCCGACAATCCTGCTGGAACAGGCGGACACAGGGGCACCGACACTTGCCGCCCTGCAGGCCGACTTTCCCGATCTTGCACGTGACGCGTTGCGCGCGGCGCGGCAGGCACAGAATCCCGGTGGCATCGGTGGGTTTTTCGAGACGCAGCTCGGACTGAGGTCATTGCAGCCTCGTGAAGGCGATGACCCCGACGCAATCCTGTCGCGGGCCGAAGCGGCGCTACGCGATGGGCGGTTGTCCGACACGCTCGCTGAGATCGCGCGCTTGCCGGAAGAGGCGGCGACAGTTTTGGCTGATTGGCAGGCCCAGGCTCAGATGCGCGTCACATTGACAGATGCCGCGCGTAATCTTGCCCAATCTCTGAACACGAACTGAAGGATAACGGAATGCTTTGGTCGCTTATCAAGATTATCCTTTTCGTTGTTCTGGTTGCTGCTGCAGCGATGGGGGCCGTCTACCTGATGGAACTGGAGGGCGGAGTTCGCATCGCCGCTCTCGGTTACGAGATCAACCTGTCGCCGCTCTACGCAGTGATCCTTCTGATCGCTCTTGTTTTCCTTGTCTGGCTGACGCTGCGCCTTCTGGCCTTGCTGGTGGCTGTCCTGAAATTCATCAATGGGGACGAAACAGCGCTGAGCCGATATTTCAACCGCAACCGGGAGCGCAAAGGCTATCAGGCCTTGTCCGAGGGCATGCTGGCGCTGGCGGCAGGCGAGGGGCGTCTTGCCATGGCCAAGGCCAGCAAGGCGGAACGCTATCTTCACAAGCCGGAGTTGACCAACCTGCTGACAGCCCAGGCCGCCGAAATGTGCGGCGATCGGCGCAAGGCGGAAGAGGTCTACAAACGCCTTCTGAAAAACGATGCCACCCGCTTTGTCGCGGTGCGCGGGATCATGAAGCAGAAACTGGCGGATGGTGATACGGCGACCGCCTTGAAGCTGGCCGAAAAGGCTCTGGATCTGCACCCCAAGCATGAAGAGACGCAGGATGTTCTGTTGCGCCTTCAGGCCAGCGCGCATGACTGGGCCGGCGCGCGCCGCACGCTGGGTGCGAAACTCAAGTACGGTAGCCTTCCGAAAGACGTGCACAAGCGCCGCGATGCCGTGCTGGCCCTGTCCGAGGCCAAGGAAGTACTGGCAGAGGGTAACGACATCACGGCGCGCGAGGCCTCGATCGAAGCTAACAAGCTTTCGCCCGATCTGATCCCTGCAGCAGCCTTTGCCGCCCGTGGTTACATCGAACAAGGCAACCCTAAGTATGCGACGCGCGTGATCAAGAAGGCCTGGGCCGCCCAGCCGCATCCTGATCTTGCCGCTGCCTTTGCGGCGATCGTGCCTGATGAAACACCGGCAGCGCGGTTGAAGCGGTTCAAGCCACTTGTCGCTCAACATCCGGATCACGTGGAGTCGCGCCTGTTGCTGGCCGAATTGAATATCGCGAACGAGGATTTCCCCGAGGCGCGGCGCGCGCTGGGCGATCTTGTCGACACGGCTCCGGATGCCCGCGTGATGACAGTCATGGCCGCCATTGCCCGAGGTGAAGGTGCGTCAGATGTCGTGGTCAAGGGGTGGCTTGCCAGGGCGCTGACAGCCCCGCGCGGGCCGCAATGGGTCTGCGAGAAGTGTCACAACATACATCCGGAATGGGTGCCGATCTGCGAAAATTGCAAATCCTTCGACACGCTCGCCTGGATTTCACCGCCCGCGGGTGCCGCTTCGGCCCAGGCCGGGTCGGAAATGCTTCCCATGATTGTGGGTTCAATCAAGGATCAAACCTCGTCAGAGGATGAAGATGTCCCGGATGCGGAACTTCTTCCTGATGAAGAAACACTGCATCGTCCGATAGATGCGGCTGCGTCGGATGGGGATACTGCCCGAAAATAGGTCTTTTCCATCCATGGGCGGGGTGCTATAGCCCCGCCTCACAGGCCGCTGTAGCTCAGCTGGTAGAGCACGTCATTCGTAATGATGGGGTCGGGGGTTCGAGTCCCTTCAGCGGCACCACTTTCCAACACAATACATGATCAAGATGCACCAGATCCCTAGTCCCCAGGGGATTCGGATTGCGTTGCGTGAACGTTTGCAGGACAAGCAAAGGCTGGCCACACCCAAGGCAATGCCGGGCGTGGCAATCGCTCGAGACTGATCAGGCCGGGATCATGAATCCGTCGAAATAGGCCATGATCTCGGGATGGGCATCCAGTGGCAAGACTTGCGCCACGTATTGATCCGGCCGCACGACAAGAACTGCACCCTGCTGGCGATCGATCCCTCGGTGGTCAAATATGTCGACCCCGCTTTTCAAATCTGGACAGAACGCCTTTTCGTAGTCGATCAACCCGTATCTGCCTTTGCGTGGCAGCAGCAAATCCGGCAAGGCTTCAACATCCATCTCGCGATGTGGTGCCTGAAAAACAACACGCAGATCGATTACGCTGTCGATATCCGCGGTCCCGGGCGTGAAGCGCGCGATTGGTCCCTCAAGCAGAAACTGGCAAAGCGCGGCAATCTTCCCTTTGGGTTGTCCCTTGTCTTCTTTGGCGGCAAAGGCGACCACACGCCATCGGCCATCGGCCTTGATAGCATGTCCCAGATGCATCGGCTTCGCGTCACACAGCCGGATGACAGGCGCTGAATGGAAACGCATGCCGGTCTGGTAACCAGTGGCGAGCTTTTGATGTGATCCGTTGCCCGTCAAAAGCGATGGTGCATATCTGGTCTCGACCCCCGCAGTATAGCGGCCGTGCTTCTTGAAATATTGCTGGAACTGGGCGGATTCAGCAGCGTCCTTCGGTTTGGCGCTGAACAGGCGTGCCATGTCCTTATCGAAATCGATCAATTCCTTGGCTTTCGCCCGCCGCTCTTCGGAGTATGTATCCAGCAGGGTTGCATCTGCTTGCCCGCGCAGCACGGCTGCAAGTTTCCAGCCAAGATTGAACGTGTCGGCCATGGACACGTTCATACCCTGTCCCGCTTTCGGGCTATGGGTATGGCAGGCATCCCCTGCGATGAAGATACGAGGGGAACGGGAACCCCGTTCGGTTTCCGGCACATCGTCGAAACTATCGCAAACACGCTGCCCGATCTCATACGCAGACCACCAAGCCACTTCCTTCACATCCAGCGTATATGGCGCAAGTATTCTGCGTGCCTTGTTGATCAGCATCGCGGGTGTCACATTGCGATCGGCGGCACGCTCATCGCCATGCAATGCGTCAAGTTCGATATAAAGCCTCACCATATATCCGCCTTCGCGCGGAATGACGAGGACGCTGCCATCATGGGCCGATTGGATGGCAGCCTTGAGCCGGATATCCGGGAAGTCAGTCACGGCCAGAACATCCATGACACCCCAAAGCTGGCGCGCGGCCTCGCCCTTCAAGTCGTAACCCATCGACCTGCGAACCGTGCTGCGTGCACCATCGCAACCCACAACGTATCGGGCGCGAATTGTCTCGGTATGTTCCGGCGTCTCGCTGTCCTTGAAGGTTGCGACAATGGGATAGTCCGGGTCGTCCGTCTTCATCAGACCAACCAACTCGCGCCGATAGACAGGTTCAAGCCGCCGCGGGGAATTGCGCATCAGTTCAAGATAGAAATCATGGATACGCGCTTGGTTAAGAATGACATGCGGCATCTCTGACAGATCGTCTTCAACATCCTGGATGCGGTCTGCGCGCACAAGGGGTGCACCATCCGCACCTGGCCGCCAGAATGCAACCTCGCTGACCCAATAGCTTTCCTTAAGGACCTTCTCCGCAAATCCGAATGCTTCGAACATCTCGACCGAACGACAGGCAATACCATCGGCCTGACCGACCTGGAGCGGGCCGGATTTGCGATCCGTAATCATGGTCACGATATCCGGGAAAGCCGACAATTGCGCCGCAAGCGTCAAGCCTGCTGGTCCACATCCGACGATCAGGACATCCACATTTTCCTGGGAGGACGCGTCGCGTTCAATACCATCCGCGATGCTGGGATCACCACTGTGAAATCCGTTGAGATGATACTGCATTTGGCCTGGTCCTATTGCTAAGCATACTTATCAATAAGCCACAGGGCGTTGGCATGTCAATATCGTAAGTATACGCATCAAAATGCGATGAGATGTCGGGTTTCTGATCTTTGGGTTCGTTGTGCAAAAACAGGCCTGCGTTGGTTTTCTCCGCATCTTTTGGAAAAAGCAGGGCTTCGGACGGTTTTTGTTTATTGAACTGGCAGGTATCAACGCTCATTCAGCCGCATGCTCTTGGCTCGTCTAAGCTCTTGACGTCTTGGAACAGACATCAAGAATATCCCCTGACCAAGGCACTTGCGAGCAAGTGCCACCCATCGGCGATAACGAAAAACGCAAGTTTGAATGGCAAGGATACGATTGCGGGCGGAACCATCATCATCCCCATCGACATCAGAACGGCTGCCACTACGAGGTCAATGATCAGGAAGGGCAGGAATATCAGAAACCCAATTTGAAACGCCCGCGCGATCTCAGACAGCAGGAAGCTGGGAATCAAGATGGAAAGCGGGGCCTCTGGCCCCGGTTGAAGCCCGCTGGCGTCGGGCCGCAACTCTGCCATTGATGTAAAGGTTTCAGGATCCAGGCGGCCCGCCATAAAAACCCTGAAAGGCATAAGTGTTCTCTCGAAACCTTCTTCAAAGCCGATGGTGTCTTGCAACAATGGTTGCAAACCATCGTTCCATGCCGTTCTGAACACCGGATCCATGATGAAGTAAGTCAGAAAAAGAGCGAGACTGACGATCAGCATGTTCGGGGGTGATTGTTGAAGTCCGATAGCTTGTCTGAGGATCGACAGGACAGTCACAAGGAAGGGAAAACAGGTCACCATAATCGCGATTCCCGGTGCCAGACTTAGAACCGTCAGGAGCGCGATGAGTTGAAGACTACGCCCCGTCAATGCGTCGCCACCCAGGTCTGGGATCGATAAATCTTGCGACGCTGCCGGACCGGTCGACAAGATGAGGGTCAGTATCGTCAGCACCAGGAATGGGGGAACGGACGTCCCGAACTTGATCATTCAAGCTCGCCCTTAAGATCGCTGACCTCTGTCAGTCGAACAGCAAGCTGCCCCTTGCTTTCACCTTCCAGTTCCTCAAGTTCGCCACGCGCGATCAGCCTGTCGCCAACGAAAAGCTCGACTGGATCGTCCACGCGTCGATCCAGCGGCAAGACCGCGTTTGCACCCATCTGCAGAAGGTCGCGGATAAGCGGCCGCGCACGACCAACCGAGATGGTGATCTCTATCGGCACCGATGCAAGTGGATTTGCAGAATCAATGCCGGCTCTTGCTTTCTTTATTTCATCCATCGGTTTGGGGCCTTCCGAAGTCTTGGGTGAATTCCTCGATCAGTGTTTTCATCCCGCCAATGAGACCATCCAGGTCCATGCATTTCTCCTGCTCACCCAGGCTCAGGTAGACCTGTCCGCCTCCGATTGTGTCGTCTTCCAGCAATCGCACCTGCATTGGCATTTTCTTCATCAAAAGGGGTTCCATCCGTTGCGCCATATCCGGTGACATTCGCAATACGATGACAGCTTCCGCACTTTGGCGGGCCATGCTCAACGCTTCTTCAGACAGCCGCGTTCCAAGGGACGGGATGGCGATTTCAGGCAGGATATCGAAGAACATACGGTCAAGTATGGGTTTGATCGACCGCATCACATGATTGTAGGCTTCCTGATAGGTGAAGCTTAAGTCCTGCAAATTCCGGGCAAACTCTGCAGAAATATGTGTTTGCTCGCCTTCATGCGCAGAACTCGCGTCGTCCCATCCGGCCTGATATCCCTTTTCGAATGACGAAAGGCGTGCCTCCTCCAGCGTTTCATCCGAGATGATGTGAAGGTTCCCGCGACTGGGATCGTTGTGAAAATCCTCAAGAAGATGAGAAATCGGCATCACGCTTTTTCCCCACGATTCTCGATCCATCCACGCAGAATTTCGACTGTCTCGTCTTGCCTTTCCGCAATCAGCGCTCGCAAGCGGTCGACAGGATCAAGAGCTTTGTCTTGGTCGCCACCTGCGGAGAAACCCGAACTGGCCTGAGCAGCGGGCAATGCGCCAAACTCGAAATCATCATCCGCGATTTCGCCTGTAAGCGGAGTCAGTTCATCACTTTCGGTGTCGACCCTGCCGATGCTTCTGCGCGTGCTTGTTGTCTGAGTGACAAGCGGGAAAGACTCGGGCCTGGGGGCCAGGATCGGTCGCAATACGAAGAGCCCAAGAAGCAAGGCAACAATCGCCAGGACGGACATTTGAATCAGAGACATCGCATCCAGGCCCAGGCTATGAAGCAGACTGCTTTCCGCGTAGGCTCCGATTGGCACGTTCTGAAGGAAATCCATGGATTTCAGCGTGACCAGATCACCCCGTGTCTCATCCAGCCCGACGGCAGAGGCAACAAGATCCTTCAGGGCTTCAAGCTCGTCCTCGGTGCGAGGTTCCAGTGTTAGCTGGCCTTCGCCATTAACCTGCTGGATCCCGTTCACAAGAACAGCGACTGTTATTCGTTTCACCGTGCCGGAACTCCGCAGAACTTCCCGCGAGGTTTCTGATATTTCATAGTTTACGCGTTCGCGGCTCTGGTTGTTCGAGTTGCGTGAACTTTCTGCACCCGCTGCCTCTCCATCCGGTAGATTGGAGGCCACCGTAACAGCACCATCTGCGACACCTGTCGAGTCATTGCTGGATTCCTCGGTATCGGTGCTGATGGCAACCCGGCTGGACGGGTCTACTATACGCTCTCGTATGGTTTCGCTTGCAGAATCCGTTGAAATATCAACCTCGACCACTACGTTCCCGACACCAACCCGGGCTTCCAGAAGGCGCAGCACGCGATCGCGCAGCGCGTCGCTTCGGTCTGTGCCATTCTGCCCTTGCACAGGATCTTCGGTCGCCGCGACAAGACCGGCGACGCTATCGATGATCGCGACATCATCTGGTTTGAGGCCCGGTACAGCAGATGCGACAAGGAACTTTATCGCTCGGGCCTGAGCGGCAGCGACATTTCCGCCGGTTGTCGTCAGAGTCACGGACGCTGACGGCGTGACCGCGCGCTGAAACGGATTGCTGCCGGTATTGGCGACGTGAACACGCGCGGCCGTAATCATGGGGCTGGCAACGATTGTGCGCGCCAGCTCGCCTTCCTTGGCGCGCCAATATGCGGCATCGAACATCTGGGATGTGGTGCCAAAACCGGTCAGCGTGTCCAGAAGCTCATATCCCTGCATCCCGTTTTTCGGCAACCCTTCCGCCGCAAGGGTCATTCTCAACACATCGCGTGCACGCGATTCGACATAGATCGCTCC
The DNA here is from genome assembly GCA_033839205.1 of Rhodobacterales bacterium. Lineage (GTDB taxonomy): Bacteria > Pseudomonadota > Alphaproteobacteria > Rhodobacterales > Rhodobacteraceae > Seohaeicola. Next base: position 9,233 of record JAJLKH010000041.1, read on the forward strand.
GCCCCGCACTTCATGGTTGATGCCCTTTTGCTCCAATGACTGAATCACATCCCCTGCAGCGGTCGCTTCAAGTCCCGCGTACAGAAGGGTCATCCCAGGGCTGGAGGCCATACGAAAAAGGCCAATGAATGCCGCAACCACTGCAACACTGGCCAGACCGATCAGAAGCTTCTTGCCGGTATCCAGCCCGGTCCAGATCTTGACGATTTGCTGCACGATTCACCTTTGTCATCGACGGAAATTCTACCTGCCTCACCGGATTGATCGCAGATCGGTCTTAACAATCGGTTAGCTCCTCGGAGTTACAGATTGGTTCGTAGACCTATGAGGTTCGGGCATGGCCGCTATTGACACCAAGACGGAAGAAACCCCGCGAAAGTCCTTCAAGATACCCATTTTTGTGGGACTATTTCTTGCTGTCGTGACGGGAGGCGCAGGGTTCTATGCTGTGTTTTCCGGGCTATTGCCGCTTGGCGAATCACAACCTGAGAAGATCTCTGAATCGACCGTCCCGACCCCGGAGGTCGCGTTCATTCCGCTTGAGCCGATGATGATTTCGCTCGCAGCAAATTCAGGGAATCGACAGCTGCGTTTTAACGCTCAGCTCGAGGTCGAAGCCGCGCAGACCGCAATGGTCCGCGAGTTGCTGCCCAGGATCATTGATGTCCTCAATACCTACCTCAGGGCTGTCGAGACCAGCGATCTGGAGAATCCGGCAGCGTTGCAGACGCTGAGATCACAGATGCTGCGTCGCATTCAGATCGTCGTCGGACCGGATCGCGTGCGTGACGTTCTGATCATGGAATTCATCTTGAACTGAAGGATGCAAGTTATGGATACGGTTGCGCAAATCAGGGTCATTTCGGATATCCTGCTTGTAGCAGGCGCGTTGGGTGCTGGTTTCTACTGCTATGTCCTCGCGCGGCGGCTGGCCCGTTTCAACGATCTCGAGAATGGCATAGGCGCGGCAGTCGCGGTGCTTTCGGCACAGGTCGACGATCTTGCGAAAACACTCGTCTCCGCTCAGAAAACCGCTTCTACTTCGAACGTGACCCTCGAAGGGCTGACTGACCGCGCCGAAACTGTCGCCAAGCGCCTTGAGTTGTTGGTGGCCTCGATGCACGATCTTCCAGCAGAGCCGCAGCGCCCTCAAACACCTAGAAACACGGTTGATGATCTGCAGCTCGCAGCAAGGGCTGAACCGGTCTTCATGCGCCATCGCGCAGCCGAGGGCGGAGGCGCCAGATGAAATCTCCACGCAAGAACAGGCTACCTGCAAGAGTTGGCCGGGGCTCCCTTGCCACGATTGGGATTCTCCTTGTCGGCTCGGCGCTGATCCGCGCCGGGATCGGGGCAACGGAAGCCATGGCAACAGGTAATGATCCGACCCAAACCGAAGCGGTCGTGGCATGTGAACCGCCAGCCGAAATGGCCGCACTGATCGCCGAGTTCCAGAACCGGGAACAACGTTTGAACATGCGTGAGGAGCAGATTAACGCCCGGATGCAAGCGCTTGTGCTTGCCGACCGCGAGATTGAGCAGAAATTGACCAGCCTTGCCGAGTCCGAAGAAAGCCTGCGCGCCACGCTGTCACTGGCGGCGACTGCCGCCGAAGATGACATATCCCGGCTTGTGACGGTCTATGAAGCCATGAAACCCAAGGAAGCAGCCATCCTTTTCGAGGAAATGAGCCCCGAGTTTGCCGCGGGCTTTCTTGGTCGCATGAGGCCGGAAGCGGCAGCCGGGATCCTGGCTGGTTTGACGCCACAATCTGCATATTCGCTCAGCGTGATCCTGGCAGGAAGAAATGCGTCCGCACCACGAGAATGAGCCGCCAGAAAACAGAGAATATTAACCCGGGCCTGCCATCTTCAAAGCTCTAGGCAAAAGGAGAGACCAAGGTGTTGGGGATTGGCGGAATTGTGATGATTTTCGTGATGGTCTTTGGCGGCTACCTTCTGGCCGGTGGCAAGTTGGGGATCATCCTGAAGGCGTTGCCGTTCGAGATGATGATGATCGGTGGTGCGGCGATTGGCGCATTCATGATCAGTAATGACAAGGCTGGGTTGAAACACACAGCCAAGGATATGGGTAAGGTTTTCAAGGGGCCAAAATGGACGCAGCAGGACTATCGCGATTTGCTTTGCCTGCTTTTTGAGTTGATCCGCCTCGCCAGGCAGAACCCCGTCGCAATCGAAGAGCATATCGAATCCCCGGAAACCTCTACGATCTTCACAAGGTATCCGAAGATCATGACTGACACTGAGGCGATCCAACTGATCTGCGATACGATGCGGTCCGCTTCCTTGAACTACGATGATCCCCATCAAGTCGAAGAAGTGTTGGAAAAACGGATCGAAGCCAATCTGCATCACGCCATGCATTCCAGCCACGCCTTGCAGACAGTTGCCGACGGCTTGCCCGCGCTTGGAATTGTCGCGGCCGTTCTCGGTGTGATCAAGACCATGGGATCAATTGATCAACCACCTGAGATTCTTGGAAAAATGATTGGCGGGGCGCTGGTTGGAACCTTCCTGGGTGTATTTTTGGCCTATGGTTTGGTTGGTCCATTCGCAACCAAGATCAAGTCGATAGTCGAAGAGGATGCCCATTTTTATCAGCTGATCCGCGAAGTTCTTGTCGCCAATCTGCACAATCATGCGACCAATATTTGTATCGAGGTGGGTCGCCAAAACACGCCATCGCATTATCGGCCCACGTTCAACGAGCTTGAAGATGCGTTGAAATCGGTCAAACAGGACGCAGCATGACCCGATTGCTGTTTGTTGTTGCCGCCTTTTCCCTCATCGCAACCGCGGTGTCGGCACAGGTCATGACGCTGCGATCGGGTGAACATGACGGATACACACGCCTGACAGCATCACTTCTCCCGCAAGCTGAATGGCGGATTGATGCGGGTGACGAAAAACTGCTTCTGTCACTTTCCCTGCCCATGCAGGCAATTGAAACAGAGACGGTTTTTGAAAGGATCGAGCGTAATCGCATCCGCCGCATCACGCCACGCGATGATGGTCGAGGTCTGGAGGTGATGCTCGGATGCGATTGCGGTTTCCGCGTCTTTCGGCATTCCGAAGCGCTTCTGGTCATCGACATTGGCGAAGCGTTTCCAAAGCAAGCCAAAGTTGGCTCGCTTGATTTAGACCCGGTTTATGGTGATGGAGGATCGATCACGACCGGATGGGCCGGCGCGTCGGATCCGGCAAAAACGCTTGATCTCCCGCTTCTTCCCTCGAAGCCATCGCGAAACCTGACGGCAAGGCCACAAGACCTGGGCGCCTGGGCGCAGGCCGGGCTCACGCCTCCTGCTCTACCCCTTCTCCCCCGAATGTCCGACGCGCGCATGACGCAAGCCTCCCCCCTGGCGGAAGAAATTGACCGTGCAACACGTCAAGGCCTGCTTCAGCCGTCTCCTGAATTCCCCGCGATCCGCGACGAGAATTTAACCACCCCAGATCTGACAGCCTTTCCAAATCTCCGAACACGGACTGCGCCAGAGCCGTCACCTGGTTCCCCGGATCCGAACGATGGACAGAAAAAGGACCCGGCATGTCTGCGACAGGAGGGTTTTGATATCGCCAATTGGGGCCATGTAAACGGGTTCTCAGACGGCATAGTTGCCTGGCGTATTCAGCTTGCCAAGGATACGGACCGCGTTGATGCTGAAGCGATACTCGGATTGGCTCGCCACTATCTCCACTACGGTTTCGGGGCCGAGGCAATTGCAACCCTCACGGCGGCGAAGCTTTCCAATGAAGACACTGAACGTCTTCTCAGCCTGGCGCGCATCATCGACTATGGCCATGCTTCCGAGAATGGCGTGCTATCGGGAATGACGGGATGTCCCGGGCCCGTCGCGCTTTGGTCGCTGCTGTCCGATCAAGATCCTCCTCAGCCGCTTGATCTGAATATCTCGGAGCTTCGTTTTGCATTCGAGGAACTGCCCGCTCATCTCAAGGAACTGCTGGGTCCTCGTCTGGCCGAAAGACTATCTGCTGCCGATGAAAACAGCGCGGCAGTGGAAGTTCTGGCAAGCACAACCAGATCCCTGGGCCAAGTCACGCCTCCCGTTGCGCTTGCAACTGCATCGCTCGAGCTGGAAACAGGAAACATTCAGGGCGCCGACGAGCATTTGGAGCCTCTTGTTCAGACGAATACCGCGCTTTCTCCTCAGGCCCTCGTGAAGTTCGTGGAAAGCGCTGTTCAGGCAGATCAATCAATTGACCGGGATACGGTCGAACTTGTGGCCGCCTATCTTTTCGAGAATCGGCGCTCGCCACTGGCGGCTGATTTGTCACGAACACTCGTTCTGGCGCTCGCGCATGCGGGCGAGTTTCCGGAAGCTTTTGATCGCCTGCTCATGGCAAGCAACGACTTCTCCGCAGACAGCGCCAGCATCACGGCCTCACGCGTCATGTCGCGCCTTGTGTCTCACGGAACGGATATTGATTTTCTTGCAGGTACCGCAACCATTCTCCCGATGGCCTTGGCTTCGGAAACTGAAAATCGTGTCGCTGCGCGTTTGCTGTCTTTGGGATTTGCTGAAATGGCAAACCGATTTCTGACAAAATCAGCCCAGGGGGACGAAGGCCGTGAGCGTCGTTTGCTAAGGGCAAGGGCCGCACTTGCCCTGGATCAGCCACTGCAGGCAGAGGCGGAACTGCTTGGTTTGTCCGGGGAAGATGTCCAGCTCCTCAGGGCAGAGGCGCAGCAACGCGGCGGCGATTTCGCGGCGGCGCTTGCTGAAATCGAAGACCTTGAGGTGGCCACAAAACGAAATGAGCTTGCCTGGCTGGCCGGCGATTGGACAACCCTTATGGCGTCGGAAGATGAAGTGCTTTCCCAAGCGGCCCGCTTGATGGCCAGAGACGACTCAACGCCAGAAACCGCTTCGCCCAATCCATTGGAGAACGAAGCAACTGGTGTGCTTCAAAAAACGGGTGACTTGATAACCGAAAGTGGCGACTCTCGATTGATCATCGAAAGTCTCCTGCAGCGTTTTCAGATGGATGCACAGCAGTGATCAAAACGACGGCATTGATTCAATCATCTGCATCCCTCTGCGGTTACCGAATCTAAAGACACTGCAGTCTACGATCATTCTTAATAGGAAGAACGTGGAACGGATGGTTTGTAATGAGGTTCAAGTTGAAGGCTTTCGTGAATCTCCTTCGGGGCAGTCACCATTTTCTTGTTCCGGCCACGTCCAGAAATGGCGCAAGCGCTGGGATAGGACTTTACCGCACGGTGTTTTTTCTGGTGCTGGCAAAGGTTGCCTGTACACCTTCTCTCGTTACAGCTGCGTATGATCAAAGGGTAAATATCGCTCGACTTTGCGACAGTGCGGCCCATACCGCGTCACAAAAAACCGGCGTCCCTATCCATGTACTTCTTGCGATCACAAGAACCGAGACAGGGCGCGCCAATCAGGGTGTGACGGAACCCTGGCCTTGGACCGTGAACATGGAAGGGCGTGGCATCTGGTTCGATACACGCGCAGAGGCGCAGGCTTACGTCTTCGACTATTTCAAAACAGGCGCGCGAAGCTTCGACATTGGTTGCTTCCAGATAAACTACAGATGGCATGGCGCCAACTTCGCTTCGATCGAGGACATGTTCGATCCGCTGGCAAACGCACTATATGCGGCATCCTTTCTGGCGACGCTTTACAAGGAAACCGGTGATTGGAGTCAGGCGGTTGCAAGGTATCATTCCAGAACCGCAGTTCATGCCGACCGTTACATGGTGCGGTTTGACTCGATCGTGGATGAGCTGAGCGTTTCGCGCCTGCAAACAGATGTCCCGAACATGCCTTTTCCGCCGGAACGGCGCGAAAATGGTTTCATGCTGCTTCAGCCTGGAAAAGGATCGGGACTGGCGTCGCTTGTGCCGCTCCAATCCCATGCATCCTCGACACCGGTGATCGATCTTTGGAAAGGTCCGGGTGGCTGACATGATGACCCTTCGCGCGGTCATGCGGCCGACCGTTCTGCTGGCGATCGCGTTGATGATGATCATCGTGATGATGATACTGCCAATGCCGTCATGGGTGTTGGACGTGGGGCTTGCGCTGTCCTTCGCGCTGGCCATTCTTGTGTTCACTGTCACACTCTTCATCGAGCGACCCCTGGATTTTTCGTCTTTCCCGACGATCCTTCTGGCGACGCTCATGCTTCGCCTGTCGCTGAATATTTCCTCAACCAAGCTGATCATCGGACAGGGTCATACAGGCACCGATGCTGCTGGCGATGTGATTGAAGGTTTTGCTACTTTCATCATGGGTGGAAATGTTTTTCTTGGGCTCGTGGTTTTCTGCGTGCTCTTGATTGTCAATTTTCTTGTGATCACCAAAGGCGCAGCCCGCATGGCTGAAGTCGGGGCACGCTTCGCGCTTGATGGAATGCCGGGCAAACAGATGGCGATCGACAGCGACATGGCCGCCGGCGCAATAGGACATGAAGAGGCGAAAGCGAGGCGCGAACGCGAACAGCAGGAAACCACCTTTTTCGGCTCGCTTGACGGCGCATCCAAGTTTGTCAAAGGCGATGCCATCGCCGGGCTTTTGATCACGATCCTCAATCTCGTCATGGGCCTTATCATGGGGTTGGTCGTCCATGACATGCCCTTGGGACTGGCTTTCGAGACTTACGCGATTCTGACCGTGGGCGACGGCCTGGTGACACAGATACCGGCTGTCATCATTTCGATTGCGGCTGCCTTGCTTTTGGCAAGGGGCGGCGCAAAAGGCGCCACCGACCTTGCCTTGGTGGCGCAGATGGGCCGGTATCCGGCTGCATTGGGAACCGTTGCGCTTCTGCTGGTTCTTTTTGCCCTCATGCCTGGATTACCTTTCCTGCCTTTCGTCGCAGGAAGCATCGCTCTTGCCATTGCCGCCTTTCTTGCGCATCGCAGTCAGAAAGGCCCAGAAACCGTTTCTGCTGTCACGGACGGAGTCCAGACGAATACGTCATCATCAGCCATGGGTGATGTGCTGGACGTTGACGATATCCATGTCGAGTTTGCACCGGATCTGGTCAGCATGGTGCTCGATCCTGGCACCGGTCTCGATGTTCGCATCAACAACATGCGAACCCATGTGGCACGCAGCTTCGGCTTGATACTGTCCGAGATCAGGCTGACCGACGAACATGCGCTGCCGCCGGGAACATATGTCATCCGAATCCAGGGGGTTGAGCAGGTGCGCGCGCGCCTCTACCCGGACCAGATCCTTGCCCTGTCCCAGGGCAATGGGGCCAGCTTGCCGCCGGGTATCGATGTACGTGAACCGGTCTATCAAGCGCCAGCCAGGTGGATTGCGTCCTCTGCCCAGGAAAACATGGCAATCTCGGGCGTTACTGTCGTCACTCCCGCCGAGGTGCTCGCGACCCACCTACTGGAAGTCGTCAAGCGCAGCCTTGGTCGGTTGCTCAGCCTGAAGGCACTTCGCCGAATTCTGGACGAGATGACACGCCTGTCCGATCCGGCCCGATCAGACGCGAACCGTCGATTGCTTGACGAGATGATCCCCGATCGCGTTCCGGTGGACATGCTCCATGCCGTGCTCAGGCTTTTGCTGGAGGAGCAGGTTTCCATCCGGAACCTGCCCCTGATCCTGGAGGCAGTGGCCGAGGGCAGGATGCTGTTCCCCACGGCAGATGCGATATGCGAGCATGTCCGGAAGCGCCTCGGATTCCAGCTGGTTGCAGAGCTTCGCCGCGAAGATGGAACCATACCGCTCCTCCAGCTTGCATCGGAGTGGGAGGATGTTTTCGCAACCTACCAGATTGACGGAGACAGAGGAGCTGTCGACATTGCGCTGCCACCTGATGCCTTCAACCGTCTCGCCACATCGGTCAGTGAGCAGGTCAGCATCGCGGGAACCAAGGGGATCCATCCCGCAGTTGTCACCTCAACGCGCCGCAGGCGGTTCCTCAGAACCGTGATGGCGGCGCGCGGGATCACAAACCCGGTACTCTCCTTCGACGAAATCGGGCTCGAGGCCCGACCGTCACTTGTCGGGATCGTCGCTGCATGAGCAGTGAACTCCTCTCGTTTGTCGAAGCCTACCAGACACTCCTGTGGCACGGTTTCACCATATTTCTGCGCATCGGGGCCGTGATGTCGGTGCTTCCAGCATTCGGCGAGCAAAGTGTTCCGGTCCGCGTAAAGCTTGCCCTTGCGCTTGCATTCACGCTGGTGGTGACGCCTGCGCTGCCCCCAACGCAGCCATTCGCCATCACGTCTTTCCAGACAGTGATCCCATTTCTTCTCACTGAACCGATCATTGGTCTGACGGTTGGTTTGGGGTTTCGCTTCTTCGTCATTGCATTGCAAACCGCCGGCGTGATCGCGGCGCAAGCATTGTCACTGTCACAGATCCTGGGTGGCTCAGCCGTTGATCCGATGCCGGCCTTGGGTCAGGTTCTGGTTGTCGCGGGGCTGGCGCTTGCCGTGATGACTGGTCTGCATGTCCAGGTTGTGCATGCCATTGTTCTCTCATACACCCTTTTACCGGCGGGACATTTTCCGGATCCGAGTGATCTTTCCTCATGGGGTGTTGCACAGATTGGCAAAAGCTTCTCGCTTGCGTTCAGCTTGTCGGCGCCGTTCCTGATCGTGTCTTTTCTTTACAACCTGACGCTTGGCGTCATCAACCGGGCCATGCCGCAACTGATGGTTGCTTTTGTTGGTGCGCCCGCCATTACTCTTGGCGCCCTCGTCCTGTTGATGCTGCTTGCGCCCGTCATGCTGACCGCCTGGATCGAGGCGCTACGCGACTTCTCTGAAAACCCTTTCGGTTCAATGCCTTAGGACCAACCGGATGGCGGCTAATCAGGATGATGATGTCGAGAAATCTCACGAGCCTACCCAGACAAAACTGGAGGAGGCGCGCCGAAAAGGGGACATTGCAAGGTCGACTGATCTGACCACGGCCGGCAGTTACGCAGGACTTCTCTTGGCGTTCATGTTTGCGGGTGCCGGCTCGCTCACGGGGCTTGGGGCTGCCTTGACCTCGCTTCTGGATCAGCCCGATCGGCTTGCCCCCTTGGTTTTCGGCGGATCTGCCGCTGCTGGTCTTCAGGGTCTCGCCGCAGAGCTACCGCTGTTGCTTGCACCCTGGTTCCTGTTTCCGGCCCTCGCGGCGCTGACGATGATCTTGCTTCAACGGATCTTCGTCTTCACCCCGTCTCACCTTGCACCTCGGCTCTCGCGGATCTCGTTGCTGCACAACGCCGGGCAGAAGTTCGGCCGGGTCGGGCTTTTCGAATTCGCAAAGAGCTTGGTCAAGATGGCCGTGTATTCTGTCGTTCTGTGGTTCTTTCTAAAGGATCGGCTGGATGATCTCATGGTCTCGATCTGGACAGAACCGGGTATCGCAATGGTGCTATTGGGAAAGCTGACGACAGCATTCCTTTTCGTTGTGCTTGGAGTGTCCATTCTGGTCGGTCTTGCAGATCTGTTCTGGCAGAAACAGGAACACATCCGAAAGAACCGCATGTCCCACAAGGAACTTCGGGATGAGGCAAAAGAAGCTGAAGGTGATCCATATCTCAAGCAGGAGCGTCGGAACCGCGGGTATGAGATCGCCACCAACCGGATGATGCAGGATGTTCCGACAGCCGACGTCGTGATCGTGAACCCCACACACTATGCCGTTGCCCTGAAATGGAGCCGCAAGCGGGGTGAAGCACCCATCTGTGTTGCCAAGGGCGTTGACGACACAGCCACGCGCATTCGTGCCTTGGCCCTGGAAAACGGCGTACCCTTGCACAGCGATCCGCCCACGGCGCGCGCTCTTTTTGCCACGACCGACATAGGTGTTGAAATTGCACCTCAGCACTACCGCGCCGTTGCAGCCGCAATTCGGTTTGCCGAAACCATAAGGCGAAAAAGAAGGGGCAAAATCTAGTGTCGAAAGCCTTGGAAGATGTCAGCAAAGTCATGGATGCCATGTACCAAAGCCGGGTATCCGGCTTGCAGAGTCTCATCGCGCAGGAGGTCAAGTTGCGTGATGCGCTGCGCTGTCTTGAAGACATGCGCCAGATCTCGACAGGATCCGCCTTGGATGATCATGCAATGCGTGCGTTGGGGGCCGACTTGCTTTGGCAGGGGTGGTTGACCCGGCAGCGCAGCGAAATCAACACGCAGCTGGCAAACCTGCTGGTGCAGAAGGCGGCGCTGATGGATGCGCTGCGCCTGGCCTTCGGGCGATCGCAAGTTGCGGCAACTCTTGTGACCAACGCAAGGATTGAGGCCAAAGCCAAACGCAACAAGCTCAATAACAGAGACTGATCAGGCCCAAACGAAGGCGGTTTCACACATCTTGCCGCGCAAGGTCGGTGATGAGGACATCGCCCATCATGTCGCCCAGAACGGCGCGACCGGCTTCGTTCAGCGCGCGGCGCAAGACCGCCATATTAGCGCTTTCCGTAAACGCTCCCTGAAACCCGCCGATATTGGCGTGATTGAACAGCACCTGCAGGAATGCATCGCGCAACTTTGGTTCGCGATCGAAGACCATGCCTGATTGGCCTTTTTCGACACCGACACTCAGGGACAGAACGACCAGCGCGTTGACCCGTTCGTTCAGGACCACCGGTACGATGAACTGATTGTTCAGCTTCACATATTCCTGCAACTCGGGTGCCGGTCCCGCGCTTGCACGCTGTTCCGCGGCAGGTGTCGACAGATCGCCGCATGGATCGCGTGACTCCAACGCGTCGACCTCCGCCGGATCGGCGGGTTTCAGGGCCAAGCCTGCGCCGACTCCACCACCAAGGCCCAGGAGTGCCAGAAGAACGGGAAGCAGTTTTCTCATCATGTGTCCTTAGAACGGAAGGATGGCATCCAGGACCTGTTGTCCGATCCGCGGTTGTTGCACATCGCTGATCTGACCACGCCCGCCATATGACACTCGCGCCGACGCGATCTTGTCATAGGTGATCTCATTCTGCCTGCTGATGTCAGCAGGACGAACGAAGCCCGAGACGGACAACTCCCTCATCTCGAAATTGACCCTGACCTCCTGCGACCCCTGGATTGACAGAACACCATTTGGCAAGACGTCGAGGATCGTGGCGGCAATGCGCAGCGTCAGCTTCTCGTTGCGCCTGACCGTCCCGGTGCCGCGAGAGTCGCTCGCGGAATTGATGGAAACGGCTGCGGCGGCACTGGCGCCGTTCGGCAAGCGCTCATCGAGGCGCTGCGACAGTCCGAACAATTGAGGTAAGTTCAGGCTTTCCGAGCCGTTTCGTGACCGGGCGCTGGTGTTCGAGATTTCCGCCTCGTCATCGATTTCGACCACAACGGTCAGGATATCCCCCCGCTGCATGGCGCGGCGATCTCCCAACAAGGAGTTCCTGCCTCCGTTCCAAAGCGAGGCTTGCTGCAACGGTCCCGTGTCTTCCGTGGTCAGCGGCAAGCCGGGTGACAGCATCGCGACATGTTCGGTATTGCTTATACTCGGCGTGAAACTCGGGGCCCTGCCGATATGGTCCTCCCGGCCGCAGGCCGAAAGGCCCACCGTTACCACGAAACAGGCACTGATGAAGCGGAACATGATGATGATTTTCCTAGTTGACCAGGACGCTGCCATCGACCTGAATTCGGCCTTCGACCGTCATCCGGGAGGACATGTTGAGAACGCGCAGCGTGTCTCCGATACCCCCGCGCCCCAGTGATCGGGCCTCGGCCGTGATCGTAAGGCCGCCTTGCCTGTAAAGAAGTGTCACGATCTGATTGCGGTCAACGATGGCCGGAGGGCCGATGTCCCCCTCGAGGATCGGACGACCTGCATAAAGCGCCGTCCGCGTTTCCATTCCAATCAGCAGCGACGGATCATCGAAGGTCCCGTTCATGGCAATCGGCTTTATGGCCAGATCCTGCGCCGTCAGCACGCTATGCGCCCTTATGGTGCGCGTGGCGACAACAGCATCGGCCAGAACTGGTGTTGCGACGAAAACAGAGACAAACATGGCGAAAAACCGCATTATCTTACCTGCGTCGTAGCGCCAAGCATCTGGTCGGCAGCCGAGATGACCTTGGCGTTCAACTCATACCCTCGCTGGGCCTCGATCAGTTCGGTGATCTCGCGCACCGGGTCTACGGAACTGTCTTCCAGATAACCCTGGCGCAGCGTGCCCAGCCCATCCTGACCAGGTTCTGAAACAAGCGATGGCCCCGATGCCTCGGTTTCAACGAAAAGGTTGCCTCCGATGGCTTCAAGACCCTTGGGATTGGTAAATCCCGCCAAGGTCAGTTGGCCCAGAAGCTGCGCTTCGACAGCGTCGTCGAAATAGGCAAAAACCTCGCCGGCCGCATTTATCGATAGGCTGCGGGCATCCGCAGGGATCACGATCTCCGGTGCAACCGGAAATCCGTCGGATGTGACGATCACCCCATCAGCCGATCGCTTCAATCCGCCATCGCGGGTAAAGGCGGCCTGGCCCGAGGGCAATGTGACCTCAAGATAGCCTTGTCCCTCGATCGCAAGGTCAAGATCGCCCCCGGTTGCCGACAAGGCCCCCTGTGCCAGCTGCATCGATACCGCCGCCGGCCGCACGCCAAGGCCAAGCTGAATGCCGGTCGGAAGAACTGTCCCGTCGGCTGCATTCACCGTCCCGGCACGGGTGGCCTGCTGATAGTGCAAGTCAGCGAATTCCGCACGTCTTGCATTATACCCCGTGGTGGACATGTTCGCGAGGTTGTTCGAGATCGTCTCGACCCGCATCTGTTGGGCGGCCATGCCTGTCGCCGCGATCTTGAGGGCACGCATTCTGCGACTCCTTATGTTTCAGTGTATTGCGCCAAGGGCTGTGTTACCGGATGAAGGTCTTGATGGCCGTTCTGATGCGTTCATCCTCGCGCTCAAGAAGGCTTTGACCCATCTCGTAGGCGCGCTGAACTTCGATCATCCGGGCGACCTGCCCGATTGCATCGACATTCGATGACTCCAGGAACCCCTGAAGGATCCTGCCGTTTTCGGCGGGTTCGACCCCCTCATCCGCGCGAAAAAGAAGGCCGGTCTCCCGGATCAGCCCCGATAGATCGCGTGGACGTACCAACCCGATCTGGGACAAGGGCAAACCGTTCGCGCTGAGCGTGCCATCCGCGGCAACCGACAACGCGCCTGCGTCCGGGGGAAGAAAGACCGGGGCGCCACCACTGTCCAGCACGCGATGCCCATCCGCCGTCACTAATTCGCCCTCGGCCGATGTCGAAAAATGCCCGGCCCTGGTCAATCGCTGGCCCTGCGGTGTGTCGATCAGGAAAAAACCTTCTCCCTCGATAGCAAGGTCAAACGGGCCACCCGTCTGGGTCAGCCCGGCCTGCAACATCGAGGTGTGGCGCACCGCAGCGGTCGCCATAGACAATGATGTGCCGCCAGCAACCCGTTTGACATGCTCCGAAAAGATAACGTTCTCTTGCCGGAAACCCGTTGTCGAAGCGTTGGCGATATTGTTGGCCAGGGCCTGCATCTCGCGCATCAGCCCAGATTGCCGGGTCAGGGTCGTGTAGATTGCGTTGTCCAATTCAGCCTCCGATGATGATCGGGATGATCTGGTCCTGGAAGTACGAGACCAAGGTTTGCGACATGAACCCCATCGACATCCAGAACACCGCCACGATGGCCGCGAGTTTCGGCACGAAGGTCAGGGTCATTTCCTGGATGGAGGTCAGAGCCTGGAACAAACCGATGGTCAGCCCTGCCACCAGCGCCACTGTCAGGATCGGAACCGATGTGATGACGGCGATCCAAAGGCCCTGACGCAGCGTGTCGAAAAAGATGGTTTCGGTCAGCATTAGACTGGCATCCGCAAGATTTCCTGGTAGGCCTCGACCACCCGGTCACGCAGGGTGACAGCAGTTTCAACGGCAAGCTCGGTCTGGGTCAGCGCCTGGACAAGGGAATGCGGGTCCGCTCCGCTGGTCATGGCTGCTTTTGCGACGGCCTCGCCCTCCCTGAGGGTTGTCGCGAAATCCTGGAACACGCCGGCGGCGGTCGGAAACTTCTCGTTTGGGTCGGGAAGGGGTTCGGTGGCAGGTCGGGCGGCCGCATAGCCAAGTGCCGCAGTAACGGGTCTGATATCCATCAGTTTTCTCCTTCTGAATGAAACTTTAACGGCGCAGCAAGTCCATCAGACCCGAGGACATTTCCCGTGCCTGTTCGAACATCTTGAGGTTCGCCTCGTAGCTGCGTTGCGCTTCGCGCGCGTCTGCGATTTCCACCACCAGATCGACATTCGACCCATCGTGATGGCCGCTGGCATCCGCAAGTGGATGCGATGGATCGTAAATCTGCTTCAGATCCGACTGATCAAGTTTCACCCGACCAGTCGTGACCCGACTGACCCCGTCTTGTGCCGAATATGTGGCTTCGAAAGGGATTGCCTTGCGCCGGTATCCTGGTGTGTCGGCATTGGCGATATTTTCCGACAGGTGCCGCAATCTGGCCGCCTGAGCTTTCAACCCGCTGGCGGAAACCGAAAGAGATTGGGAAAACTCGTTCATCTTGCGCCTTTCTAGCGTCGTCCAAGGCTTGTCCGAAGGACGCCGAGGGTGAATTTGTAAATTGCCAGGGCACGATCGTGCTGGCGCTTGACCTCAACCGCGTTCAGCATCTGCTCTTCGAGAGAGACACTGTTCCCGTTGGGGCTGGTTTGTCCGGTGGCTGCCGCCGCGACGATCTGCGGCGATGCCGTGTTCTGCCCGAAGTTCAGGTGGGCAGGTCGCGTCGCCCGTTGCGTCGACCCAATCTGTTGTCCAACCATCTCTTGGAAAGCGGGAATATCCTTCGCGCGGTAGCCCGGTGTGTCAGCATTCGCGATATTCTGCGAGATTACCGCCTGTCGTGTACCGGCGTGGCTGGCCATCGCATGTGCAACTCGGAAAAGAGTCAGATTTTGGTGCATCGGGGCTTCTCCCACGTGTTTCTGCAACCAAGGCTTAACCCTGATTCCTTTAGAAATTGTTTTCAGCACCTGGATTGGAGTCGCCCATGCCGAAGTCCGAACTTGAAAACCTTCATGCGGAATTCGCGCGGCTGCGTGCCGTTCGGCAAGCGGGCCGCGTTTGCGCGGTCGAGGCCGGGTATCTGCGTGTCACCGGGCTTTGCGCCGCTACGCGAATCGGCGATCGGCTGCGTGTCATGCGTCGATCCGGGGCCTGGCTTGATGGCGAGGTGCTGCAACTGCGCGCAAATGATCTGATGATGCTTCCGGATGCATCGACCCAGGGTGTTGCGCTGGGCGATCCCGTCCTCCTGCAGGATCCTGCGGACATCGCGCCCACGGATGCCTGGCTGGGGCGGGTCATCGATCCCTACGGGAACCCGCTTGATGGCCGCCAATTACTACGTGGCACACAATCCCGACCGGTTCTGGCAGGCCCGCCGCCGCCGGCGCAGCGCCGGGGTTTCGGGGCACGGCTCGAGACGGGATTGACCGCGTTCAACACGATCCTGCCGTTGGTGCGGGGGCAACGTCTTGGCCTTTTCGCCGGATCAGGTGTCGGCAAATCCAGCCTGTTGGCCAAGCTGGCACGGCAGGTGCAGGCGGATGTGGTTGTTGTCGCTCTCATTGGTGAACGGGGCCGTGAACTGCGAGAGTTCGTGGACACGGTGCTTGGGGCAGACGGAATGGCGCGAACGGTTGTGGTTGCGGCCACATCTGATCGCTCTGCGCTGGTTCGGCGCCGTTGCGCCTGGACCGCGATGAGTGTGGCGGAACACTTTCGGGATCAAGGTCTGCATGTTCTGCTTCTGGCCGATTCCGTCACACGTTTTGCCGAAGCGCATCGCGAAGTCGCGGTTGCCGGAGGAGAGGCGGCGGCCCTGCGGGGCTTTCCTGCATCCACTGCCCACACGATCATGTCGCTCTGCGAAAGGGCGGGTCCTGGTGCCGGGGACAGTGGCGATATCACCGCCGTTTTTACGGTGCTTGTTGCAGGATCGGATATGGATGAACCGGTCGCCGATATCCTGCGCGGCGTTCTGGATGGGCATGTCGTCATGGATCGCAGGATCGCCGAGAGGGGTCGCTATCCTGCGATTGATTTCCTGCGCTCGGTGTCGCGCAGCTTGCCTTCGGCCGCAACAGAGACCGAATGTGCCCAATTGTCCGAGGTGCGGCGCCTTCTGGCTGTCTATGAGCAGTCCGAGGTGATGATCCGCGCGGGCCTCTATGTTGACGGCAGTGATCCCCTGCTGGATAGGGCAATCAGCATCTGGTCCGAGCTGGATGCATTCCTTGCAGAGGAAGAAAGGATCGATATCGCCAACAGTTTTGCCCGCCTCGGTTTGCTTCTGCGTCGCGCTCGGCCGGTGCTCCCGCGAACTGGTCAACTCTCCCCGATGATCCAGCGGGAAAGCAATGCAACGCCTGAAACCCAGATGTCAGTAGCGAGTGTGGCGGCAAGGCGTACCATCCCGCAGGGGCGTTCCGGGAACTAGGATTTAGTCCTAGCGTCTGGTGTTCAAGAGAAGCCCAAGCGCGATCGAGGCTGATCCGAAGCGCGCCTGTTCCGCCGACTCCGCGCGCAGCAGGTATCTTTGCAGCAACCTGTCCAACTGGGCGGGATCGGCCAGATCGGAAAGGCTTGTTATTCCCAACTGGCTGCGACTGCGTTCGCGAAAAACGCCTAGTTGCTGCTCGAGGTCCAGGCTGCCGAAACTTCGGGGAAGTCCCAAAGCAGTCTCGAACACGGCGCGAAGCGGCGGTCGTCCCATGATTCTGAACCATTTGGTTGTCTCATTGTCGCCACTCGCCACAAGCTCCGGCAAGTCCCGCGTCGTGTTGAGCGCAAGGCGCATCGACTCATTCTGCTGGCCGACGGCAAGTTCGAACTGCTGCCGCCGATACAACGTGGTGATCCTCTTTCCGAAATCGGACAGCTTGGTGCTGGGAACCGGGAAATCACCAAACCCGAATGTCCTCGACAGCTCGCGGTAACGGTCATCTCCCAGCCTGTTTGCCAGGGAACCCTGGTCCAGAACACCGCCTTCCAGCACCTTTTGGATGAAGAACCTGCTGTCGATATCCTGCTGCAGACCAAAAGCGCCCAGCGCCACACGCAACAGGCGACGATCCTGAACCAACTCTTCGGCCGTATTGATCGATCCTATCCTCGCCTCGAAATAGGCGGTATCCCTTGCCAAGGATGGACTGTTTTCGAAGGCTTTGGCCTGCGAGTCGAAGGTGCGCTGCAGAAAGCGCCAGCCAGCCAGGCCCGGCTGCGGGATGACCGGCTGAAAACTCATGTCCTGCGCACCGCCAGCAGGCGATCCTCCCTTGGTAAAAGTGTGCGCAAGGCCTTGAGGCAGGCATAATACTGCCCGGCGATCACGGCTTCGGATGCCTTGCCGAGTTGCGTTCGGCTGTCTGGATCGGTCAGGATCTGGCTCAACTCCTCGATGCGCCGCAGCATGGGCAACCGGGAGTCCGCAGGATCCGCGTCACCCGAAAGAACCAACTGCGCCGCGAAACAGACCCGGCGTACGGGTGTTGTCACCTCATCGGGATGAATTGCATCGCGCAGGCGCAGGATATGCGCGTTCGGGGTCATGATAGAAAGGCGGCTGCGCCTGTCACCGTTTTCGATGACAGCCCCGTTGATGAGAACCCGCTCCTTCGGATTCAGCTTGAGAACAAGACCGCTCATCCTGGTTGCCCCGGACCACGCAGCCCGCGCATGACGGCCGTGTTGATGTCAAGCAGCGGCGCGATCTCCGCTGACCCGGCCAGGACTTTCCGTGTGTGTTCAAGAGTAAACTCGGCCAGGTAGAAGATCTGTGCACGGAGATCCTGCGGCAGCGCATTTTTTGGGTCTGCAACGTCCAGCGCAAATGCAGACCAGAGTTTTTGATTGTCATGCAGCGCCGATACAAGATCCGGAAAACCTGTTTTTCCCTTGATGGCCGCTGTTTTCAATCTGTGCGTCACGCGGGCCACGACTTCGTATTCGGTGCCTCTGACCGTTCGAGTCGGTGCGGAAATCTGTTGATAGGCGCTATGCGCCAGCGAGTGATTTCTCACGTCGTATCCTTCCTGCTGCATTTTGGCTCAGACAAAGGGCACGGAGGTGGGTTTTCACCTCCGTGCCGTAGAGGATCAACGGAACAAGGACAGGATGGACTGCGGCGCCTGGTTCGCGATGGACAGCGACTGGATACCCAACTGCTGTTGCACCTGCAGCGCCTGCAGACGCGCGGATGCCTCTTCCATGTCGGCGTCGACCAGAGTGCCGATTCCCGAGCGCAGCGCGTCCGTCATCTGGTCCACAAAGGCCATTTGCGTATCGACGCGACCCTGGGCAGAACCGAAGGCTGATGCGGAATTGATCGCGATCTGGATCAAGCCTTCGATTTCAGTCAATGCACTGTCAGACCCTGCGCTCGTTGTGACATCGATGTCCGATAGCGCTTCCAGCCGGCCACCGGCCGTCGCGCCATTGGTCTGTACGGCCTGCAATGAAACCGTATCGGCCGCCAGAACACTGCTCGAGGTGAAGGTGATCGTTGCCGCGCCGGTTGCACCGACGGTCACCGCGGCGTTCAGCTGCGATGCTGCCGGAAGCGAACCTGCGTCCTTCAACGCCTGGACGCGTTTGTTGAAAGAATCGGCCAGCGCATTGGCCACGTCGGCTTGCGTATCACCGTCCCGCGCGACGTAAGAAACTTCGCGGGCGGCCGTAGTATTGAAAGCGGTCGGAACCGTCCCGCCGCTGGAGGAAATGTTGATCTGGAAACCAACGCCAGCGGCAACACTGTCGATGACAAGCGTTTCGGAAGTGTCCAAGACCGTGCCGTTGCCGGCCAGTGCCACCGCCGTCGCTGCGTCAAGCGTGCCCGAGATGCGTGATCCGGATCCGGCCGCTTCCGCCGTACCTGTCGTCCAGTTGGTCGCATTGGTTCCAAGATCTTGTTTTCGCACCGAGATATTGCTCGAGGTGACGCCAGTCGCGGCACGATCCAGTGAAGACAGGATATTGACGGTTCCGCTGCCTGCGGTGTTCTCGCGGTTCGAGAGCAGGTTCAGCCCATTGAACTGCGCCGCCGTGGTGACCGAAGTGATCTGATCGCGCAGGGCAACGATGTCTTCCTGGATTTTGGCCCGATCCACGTTGCTTTCCTGGGAAGCGACGATCTTTTCCTTCATCTGGGTCAACAGGTCGGTGACCGTTTCAGACGCCTGACGGGCGACCGCAACCGTCGACTGGCCCAGGGAAAGACTGGAGCTAATTGCCTTGAATCCCTTCACATCGGATTCCATGACCTTCGAAATGGCCCAGAGCGCGGCGTTGTCCTTGGCGGAGCTGACCGATTTACCGGTCGAGATCATGTTTTGCGTCTTGCCGAGATCGGCATTGATGTTTTTCAGAGTCTGCAGCGCCACCATTGCGCCGTTGTTTGTCAGAATGCTGGACATAGCTTGTATTACCTTTGACGTAAGGCGCAATTTTGCACCGGTTCATGAAGTCGGACAGACCGTCCGAACGCATGCCTTCTGACATCTGCAAGAGCCGTATGGATCCGACACTTGCGCCATCCGATCGGATGCAAAGCCAACATGACCCGCCATGTCCTAAGGGAGTCCTAAGCAAGCACCCGGAATTATGCGGGATTTGATGCAAATCCCACCTCAGGCGCGTTTCTCCACGCGCCCTTTGTGCAAGGATTCCAAGGTCGTCTTTCGCCCAGACTGATCATATGTTTCCAGGGTTTCACGGACGCGGCGCAGCGCGGACACACGGTCGGCAACGACACGAATTCCCTCCTCTGCCCTGCCAAGAAGCGCCTGGTTTCGGCTCGCCTTTGTCTTCAACGCACCAAGGCTTTCCGAATCGCCAGGCAGTCCCTTGTTCACGGCATCGATCAAACGCTCCTTTTCGCGCAAGACGCGTGAAAGCCCCTCCAGATCGCCGGCAAGCAAGGCCTCGCGTTCCCGCTCCAGCATGTCATCAAGGTCAGCGAGAAGCGCTGCAATCAGGCTCGAATCCGTGCTGTTTGGCTCATTCCTTCTCATTCTGGCGCTCCTTCAGGGCACGGTACAGGTTTTCCGCCAGACCGATTCCACCAGCAGCGACCATCCTTTCGGCCTGTGCTGCTCGCAAGAACGATGCGAACTGATCCTCACCGGCCCCTCCTCCGAATGATTGGCTTGTGTTTCCCAATCCTGCCGATTTCAACATCTCGGCAAGAAAACCTGCCTCAAGCTGCTCGGCGGCTGCGCGCAGGGGCGTCTTTTCCGGACGCTGTGTCGGCTGCGGCAAGATAGGGGACTGCAAGTTGAATGAAGGGGGTTGCGGCACTGTTTTGCTCCAATTGGCGTGATTTTTTCCACTATGGCCTGTGGGTGGTAAAGAAGCGGTAACGACATCTGTGCAATCTGGTCAGAGACAGAAATCTCGGAGAACCGGATGTCCCTTGCGCCGTTGCCCATCACCAGCACCATCTCGCTGCCCCTCTCTTCCGAGGGTCTGACAGCGACACGTACGATCAGGGACCAAGGGCAGGCTTCGGCGCATGTCATTCTGGCTGCTGCGCCAGATTTTGCAGAAATGATGGCAGATTTCACCAGCGGCGCGTCCGAACCGGTGGATCTTGGGGGCAAGGAATGCTGCTCTGCCCCCGAACCGCAGACGATCTTGCACGACCGCCTTGCCGCGGAAGAGGATTTGCAGGCCGATAGCACCCTTTCCGCCATTGAGGAGACGCCAGTAACAGCTGCCTTTTTCGAAACGCCCGTCCTTGCAGGGAAAGACGCGCTGAACGCAGATGAAAGCGACCAACGGTATGCAGTCACGCAGAAGGCTGAGCTTTCAGGCGAACCGGTGAAAGCCCTGCCACGGCATCCGAATCTGGCCGAAAAGGCAGGGTCAGAGACACATTTGAATGAATTCAGTCTTGCCGAAACCATCCAGCAGATCCCTGACGGCGCGACCGTATCGACCGGTCCCGTCGGTGTGGCATCGGTGATTGGTGGCGCACCCAAGGTCAGGGACCGGGTCATATCCTTGCAGGAATTCACCTTTGTAGACGGCGCTGCGCGGAACGGCTTGCACGGCATGCCGCATGACGGCGAAAGACCGGCGTCACATCCTGTGACCGTCTTGGTACCATCCGCCGATGGCGCCTACAAAGGCGCTGATCGCGAAACGCCGATTTCTTCGCAAACAGGGACTGTATTGCCCCAAAAGCCGCCCCTGGCAGCCGTTGCTGACCCAACCGAAGCCGAGGGTCGCTTGTCACTTCTCCAGCCCAGCCGCGAATCTGCAGCTCCGCCGCAAACCCTGGCGATTGCGCCTCAGAAGGTCGAAACTGCCTTGCTGCAGCCGCCGCAAATGGTGGAAAAAACCATGGCGGAGCGCGACCCTGCGGCTCTACCTCTGCCAAAAAACGCGTCAGCATGGCATGGGGCGGACGCA
This sequence comes from Rhodobacterales bacterium, assembly GCA_033839205.1. Lineage (GTDB taxonomy): Bacteria > Pseudomonadota > Alphaproteobacteria > Rhodobacterales > Rhodobacteraceae > Seohaeicola. The sequence continues at coordinate 30,674 of JAJLKH010000041.1, forward strand.
AAGATTTTGGGGATGCGGGGTGCTGAACCCCCGGGACCTGCCAGTGATCCTGCCCGTCCACAAGCCGCCCCAGGCACAACCGCACCAATGACGGCACCCACATCAACGACGACGGTGCCGTCAACACCGTCCATTGCAATCGATGATCTGGCATGGGGCGCAGGGCCTGCAGAGAATCGCGCGCCGCCTGCTCAGGTTGAAAGGCCTGCAGTGAACAGGCTCAAGACCTCTTTTTTCGGTGTGACCTCCACGCCGAAGGCTCAGGATAGGGCACCCATGAGGGCGGATTTGGCCCAGTACCCCACCACAATCGTGGGTGGGGTTGGGGAAGGCCATTTAACAGATGAGATGACAGAGGGTTTGGCCCCCGCAGCCATCAGCCCTGCACCTGCGGTGCCGCGCCCGGATGCGGCTATCCCGCGCGCCGATTTGCCACGACATATCGCCCAGCAAGTGGCGGATGTGGCAATGCGCGCAGCCGATGGGCCTGTTGACCTCGATATGAATCCCGAGGAGTTGGGAAAAGTGCGGATCAGCATGGCCATGGCCGAAGGCGGAATCACCGTCACGATCCTTGCGGAACGGCCGGAGACGCTCGACTTGATGCGTCGGCACATAGATCAGCTGAACCAGGAATTCCGTCAGCTTGGCTATGGGCTGATCAGTTTTTCCTTTGGCCAACATAACCAGCGGCAAGACAATCAACAAGACAATCAATCAGATAGCACTCCCAACCAGGCCGCATCCGCTAAATCGGATGATCAGCCGGGGCCTATCCTTTCGGACGGCGGGCATGGCCACAAGAACGGCCTCGACCTGCGGATATAAGGACTGAAAATGACACCTATCGAAACCATTGGCACACGCCCCCCCGTGCAGGCTGCGCAACCTGCGCCCGCCCCGGTCATCAACTCGGATTTTGAGACTTTCCTCAAGATGCTGACGACGCAGCTCAAGAACCAGGACCCTCTTAACCCCATCGAATCGTCTGATTTCGCGGTGCAGCTCGCGACCTTTTCGTCGGTGGAACAGCAGGTCATGACAAACGATCTCTTGACCGGATTGTCGGGTCAGATGGGGCAGATGGGCATGGCGCAACTTGCCTCCTGGGTCGGGATGGAAGCACGTGCGCCCATGCCTGCCCAGTTCGATGGGTTTCCCATCACCGTCTCCCCGACTGTTTCGCCGACGGCAGATGCGGCACGTATCGTCATTCGTAACGCCCAGGGCTCGGTTGTCGAAAGCCTGCCCCTGCCACCGGATCAGCAGATGTTCGTATGGACCGGGCGCGATGCCGCAGGTCAGTTCTTTCCGTCCGGGCTTTATGCTTTCGAGGTTGAAAACTACAGTGGTGGCGATCTGACAAGCACCACCACTTCAGAGGTCTATCGCCGCATCGAAGAAGCGCGGCTTGATGCCGGCCGCACCGTCCTTGTCATGGAAGGGGGCGCCAGTATCGACGCCGCAGAGGTCAGGGCATTGCGCAACTGAGATTGCCTTGATCTTTTCTGGGCTTTGGCGGAAGGACAGTCTAGGTCAAGCGCAAGCACATTCGCCCAGTTTTCCGGGATCCGGGGTGGCGACTGTGCGAAGCGACACAAAACCCTGGCGGACACCGGCGCGAATGCCTGATTACTCACAGTCTCGGACCATGCCACCGCCCGCGGTTGTCACGGAACTGATCCGGACCGGACAGATCCTGCCGGGCCAGCGGTGGACCCGCCTGCTTGGCGGCAGGACCAACCATCTCTGGAAAGTCGATGATCCAAGGGGCCCGCGCGTGGTGAAACGCTACGTCAAGGCTGCGGCGACGCCACTTTTTCGCAACGATCCGCACGCGGAACTGCGCGTTCTTTCTGCGCTGAACGGCACTGGTCTGGCGCCGCTTGTTCTATGTGCGGCCGGAACATCTGCTGACCCCGTGCTTGTCTATGCGCATCAGGCCGGACAGGCTTGGCGCGAGGGTCCTGAAAGCGTGGCAAGAACCCTCAAGGCGCTGCATGTGCAACCTGTGGCAAAAGACTTGGTGGATTTGCCCGTCGCACCGGACGGATCAGATGCGCTGGCCCGTCAGGCGATTGCGATGCTGGAAAACCTGCCGGCGGCACAAGCGGCGCAACTTCCCATGCCTGCGCCGGTCCGGCATGTGCCCCCTTCGGGCATACTGTGCCTGCTGCATGGCGACCCCGTTCCCGATAATCTTGTCTGCCCGGCAGATGACCCCAAGGCGCCGCCAGTCCTGATCGACTGGCAGTGCCCGGCCCTCGGTGACCCTGTTCTCGATCTGGCGATT
>JAJLKH010000042.1:0-7746 GCA_033839205.1 Rhodobacterales bacterium
CCGAACAGCGCCCCGCGCCGCTGAAACTGGTTGCGGAACAGCGGGTTGACCTGCCCGAGACGCGTTCGGGCGCGCCTGTGCGCCCGCGCCGCGTGTCCCTGGCGCCCCTGCCCGAGGATGCCGACATCGACGAGGCCCCGGTGACGGGCAAGGCGGAAGATGAAAAGGGATTTGCAGATTTCGCCCGCAAGATGGGGGCCACGTCGCTGCCCGACCTGCTGGAAGCGGCCGCCGCCTACCTGGTGCATGTGGAAGCGCAAGAGGAATTCTCGCGTCCGCAGCTGATGAAAAAGGCGCGCCAGGGGTCCGATGACACGCTCAGCCGCGAAGACGGATTGCGCGCCTTCGGCCAGCTGCTGCGCCAGGGCAAGATCCAGAAAATCCGGGCGGGTCGCTTCACGGCATCCGACGATATCAGCTTCAAGCCGGCCGCGCGCCGCGCCGGCTGATCAGGATCAGCAGACCGGATACGAAAAGGGGCGGCCACTGGCCGCCCTTTTGCTTGTCCGGTTCAGTCGCGGATCAATCGCGGGTCTGCCCGTCATCCTGCGGCGCGTCGGGATCGGCCTGACCGATCCCGCGGAACACGAACTTGAACGGCATGATCCACAGAAAGCCAAGGCCCACGTAGATCAGGAACTCCACCCAGATCGACGGACGCTCGATCATGTTGACCAGCGTGACCGCCGCCATGATGTAAAGCGGCAGGCCGATCAGCAGGATGACCAGTGACCAGCGCTTGCGGGCCTTGTAACTCAGCGCCATGACAGTCGCGCCCTCCTTGGACCTGTGGTTCGCGATCAATCCTCGAACGGATCGGTCACAAGGATCGTGTCCTCCCGCTCGGGTGAGGTGGAAAGTAGGGCGACCGGGCAATCGATCAACTCCTCGACGCGGCGCACGTATTTGATTGCCGCCGCCGGCAGATCGGCCCAGCTGCGCGCGCCTTCGGTGGATTCGCTCCAGCCCGGCATCTCTTCGTAGATCGGCTTGCAGCGCGCCTGCTGGTTCGCAGCAGTCGGCAGATAGTCGATCCGCTCGCCGTCCAGCTCGTAGCCGACGCAGATCTTCAGCGTCTCGAACCCGTCCAGCACATCCAGCTTGGTCAGCGCGATGCCCGACACGCCCGAAGTGGCGCAGGTCTGGCGCACCAGCACGGCGTCGAACCAGCCGCAACGCCGCTTGCGCCCGGTCACGGTGCCGAATTCATGCCCCCGCTCGCCCAGGCGCTGACCGTCCGCATCATGCAGTTCCGCCGGGAACGGGCCCTCGCCCACGCGGGTCGTATAGGCCTTGACGATACCCAGCACGAAATCGATGGCGCCGGGGCCCATGCCCACGCCGGTTGCCGCCTGCCCCGCGATCACATTGGACGAGGTGACGAACGGATAGGTGCCGAAATCGATATCCAGCAGCGCGCCCTGCGCCCCCTCAAACAGGATACGCTTGCCCGATTTGCGCTTTTCGTTCAGCACCTTCCAGACGGGGGCTGCATATTCCAGCACGGCGGGGGCGATCTCGGTCAGCGCGGCGATCAGGGCCGCGCGGTCAACCGGCTCCATGCCAAGGCCACGGCGCAGGGCATCATGATGCACCAGCGCGCGGTCCACCCGCGCCTCCAGCGTCTCGGGATCGGCCAGGTCGGCCACGCGGATCGCGCGGCGCCCGACCTTGTCCTCGTAGGCGGGGCCGATGCCGCGCCCGGTGGTGCCGATCTTGGCCACACCCACCGCTTCTTCGCGCGCGCGGTCCAGCTCGCCATGGAACGGCAGGATCAGCGGCGTGTTTTCCGCGATCATCAATGTCTCGGGGGTGATGGTCACACCCTGGGCGCGCAGGCCCGCGATCTCCTTGACCAGGTGCCAGGGGTCCAGCACCACGCCATTGCCGATCACGCTCAGCTTGCCGCCGCGCACGATTCCGCTGGGCAGAAGCGACAGCTTGAACACCTTGCCGTCGATCACCAGCGTATGGCCCGCGTTATGACCGCCCTGGAAGCGCGCGATCACATCGGCGCGTTCGGACAGCCAGTCGACGATCTTGCCCTTGCCTTCATCGCCCCACTGGGCCCCCACGACCACCACGTTCGCCATTGCCTGTCCTTCTTTGCTGGATCAAACCCGCGCCCGTCATATCGACCCGCGCGGGCACATGAAACCGGAAATTGGGGCGCGCGCAGGCATTGACGGCGCTTTCTGTGCGCCGTTTCGCGCAAAGCCCCCGAACAGCCCCCGTTTCGCGGGTTGCCCCGCGTGATCAAATTGCCTAGATAGCACCGCAGAACACGGCTCAACCACGTGGCCCACACAGACCAGTCAGGCGATCGTCCATGGAAAACGTCATCCTCATCATCCACCTTCTTTTGGCGCTTGCGCTGATCGGCGTCGTGCTGATGCAGCGCTCGGAGGGTGGCGGCCTGGGCATGGGCGGCGGTGGCGGCGGCGCGATGACAGGCCGGGCCGCGGCGACGGCGCTGGGCAAGGTGACATGGGTGCTGGCGATTGCCTTCATCTGCACCTCGATCACGCTGACGATCATCGCGGCGCAGAAATCGGCGGGCACCTCGGTGCTGGACCGCGTGGGCGGCGAACGCAGCGCGCCCGCGGCCGATCCGGTGGCCCCGGCAGGCGACCTGCTGCCCCCGCCCGCGGGCGATGCGGCCCCGCTGGTGCCGCGCGCCGACTGATCCACTAGGGATTGAGACACTAAATCTTGCCGCAACATCATGTTGCGGCCAGCTTGCCTTTTGTCCGCGAATCCTCTATGGGTCAAATCCCGTGGTGCTGCGGTTTCGGATATCCGCAAGAGGCGCTAATTCGCTGAGAGACGCAGCCTGAACGACGGGGGATGCCAACCGATGGCACGCTATATTTTCATCACGGGTGGGGTTGTGTCCTCGCTGGGCAAGGGCCTGGCGTCGGCGGCGCTGGGCGCCCTGTTGCAGGCGCGTGGCTTCTCGGTGCGCCTGCGCAAGCTTGACCCCTATCTGAACGTCGATCCCGGCACCATGTCGCCCTTTGAACATGGCGAGGTTTTCGTGACCGACGATGGCGCGGAAACCGACCTGGACCTCGGCCATTACGAGCGTTTCACCGGCGTGGCCGCGCGCAAGACCGACTCGGTCAGTTCGGGGCGCATCTATTCCAACGTGCTGGAAAAGGAACGGCGCGGCGACTACCTGGGCAAGACGATCCAGGTGATCCCCCACGTCACCAACGAGATCAAGGATTTCCTGGCCGTCGGCGCGGACGAGGTCGATTTCATGCTCTGCGAGATCGGCGGCACCGTCGGCGATATCGAAGGCCTGCCGTTTTTCGAGGCGATCCGCCAGTTTTCGCACGATCGCCCGCGCGGGCAGTGCATCTTCATGCACCTGACCCTGTTGCCCTACCTGGCCGCATCGGGCGAGCTGAAGACCAAGCCGACGCAGCATTCCGTGAAGGAACTGCAAAGCATCGGCATCGCGCCCGATATCCTGGTCTGCCGGTCGGAACATCCGATCCCCGAAAAGGAACGCGAAAAGATCGCGCTGTTCTGCAACGTGCGCAAAGAGGCGGTTGTCGCCGCCTATGACCTCAATTCGATCTACGAGGCGCCGCTGGCCTATCACCGCGAAGGGCTGGATCAGGCCGTGCTGGATGCGTTCCAGATCAGCCCCGCCCCGCGCCCCGACCTGACCGTCTGGGAAGACGTGGTGGACCGCATCCACAACACCGACGGCGCGGTCAATATCGCCATCGTGGGCAAGTACACGCAGCTGGAAGACGCCTACAAGTCGATCAAGGAAGCGCTGACCCACGGCGGCATGGCCAACCGGGTCAAGGTCAACGTGGAATGGGTCGATGCCGAGATCTTCGATACCGAAGACCCTGCCCCCTATCTGGAAGGTTTCCACGCGATCCTTGTGCCCGGCGGCTTTGGCGAACGCGGCACCGAGGGCAAGATCAAGGCGGCCGAATTCGCCCGTACGCGCAAGATCCCCTACCTGGGCATCTGCCTTGGCATGCAGATGGCGGTGATCGAGGCCGCGCGCAACGTGGCCGGGCTGACCACGGCAGGATCGGAAGAATTCGACCACGAGGCTGGCAAGAAACGCTTCGAACCTGTCGTCTATCACCTCAAGGAATGGGTGCAGGGCAACCACGTGGTCGAACGCAAGGTCGGCGACGACAAGGGCGGCACGATGCGCCTTGGCGCCTATGACGCGACGCTGGCGCCCGGATCACTGGTCTCGCAGGTCTATGGCGGCACCGCGATCGAAGAACGCCACCGCCACCGCTACGAGGTCGATATCCGCTACCGCGAAAAGCTGGAAGGCTGCGGGCTGATGTTCTCGGGCATGTCCCCCGATGGCCGTCTGCCCGAAATCGTGGAATGGAAGGACCATCCCTGGTTCATCGGCGTGCAGTTCCACCCCGAACTCAAGTCCAAGCCCTTCGCGCCGCATCCGCTGTTTGCCGATTTCGTCCGCGCGGCGGTCGAAACCTCGCGCCTGGTCTGAGGCAGGGGGCCTGCCCTGTCGCGGGCCCCTCGCCTTCAAATCTCCGATGACGGATCGCGCCCCGCCGGTTTCTCGCGCATCACGATGCGGGCCAGGCGTTCCCACAACGCGGGGGCGCTGACGGGTGCCGCCTGTTTCGGCCTGACGATGGCGCGGCCCGGCCCGGTCATCTGCAGATCAAGGATCTCGCGGTCGAAGACCCAGCGCCCCGATTTGCCGGCAGTACCATCGATCTCCTGGCGTTTGATCCAGTCCTGCATGGCCATATGCGCCAGCCCCAGGCCCCGGTCGGGATCGGGCAGGTAAAAGCCGCAGACGATCCGGCGGTGAATGGAATCAAGCAGGCCGCAGCGCGCCTGCGCCTCGCGCGGCAGATCGGCCTTGGCGATCATGTTGTAGCGTTCCGGCGCGCCGTTGAAGAACACCTGCACGGCCGTTTCCAGATCGACCCCCTTGCGGGTCATCAGCAGGCGCAAAAGCTCTGGATCGTCGCCGTCCCAATCGAAAAGAAGGGCGGCATGGCTTGCCGTCGCCCCAGTCACCGCGCCAGTCATCGCGCCAGTCACCGACCCGGCCACCGCGCCTGTGCCGGGCCCCGCCTGGCCTTGCATCTTTTCAACATCCATCAGGTCCACACCGACCATGGCACACGATCCTTCTACGAGCTAACCTGCTCGGACAATGCCGGTTCACTGCGGTTATTTTGGGGAGCGAATGTGACAAGCCTGTGCAATCGGCGGTTTAACGCCTGCGGTCTGCGGCTTCACACCGGTCCAGTGCTTGTGGTCTGGCTGCTGTGCCTGTCCATATGCGGTGTGCTGGCCACCCCCCTGCGGGCCGAGGGCATCATCAGCCGCCCCTATGCGGACCTGCTGCGCGAGCTGGACAGCCGCGAGGGTTTCGAGGCCTGGCCGATGCGCGACGAACCCGGCCATCTGCTGCGCGCGCCCCACCGCGCGCCGGGCCTGGCCGTGGCCAGCCATTTCGAGGGGCAGCAGACCGCCATCCTGACCCGCCGCGACGGCGCGCGGCACGACAGCCTGACCACGACCCGCGCCACGCCCCCCCTGCGCCTGTCAACCGGGCCGGATGGGCAGGGCATGGCCGTGGCGCGGCATCGCGGCTTCGGCTCGAACGCGGCCTTTCCCATCGGGCCGGACGGCTTCGACCGGCTGTCGGGACGCGGCGAAGGATCGCTGGCGATCCTCTTCGATCACGACCAGCGCGCGACGGGCCTGCTGATCCATTCCGATTACCCCGATCCCCTGGGCAGCCGCCCTGCCCAGCGCGGCGCGGCCAAGGTGATCTTTCTGGCGCGCGACGGCACGGTGCTGGGCCAGGTGCATGTCGCCCTGACCGAAGGCGTCACCGCCCTTGGCTTTCAGACCGCCAGCGGCCAGCCGCTGATCGCGGGCGTGGTGATCCTGAACACCGATCCGGGCGGGATCGCGGTGGATGACATCCTGTTTGCCCGCGCAGCACTGATGGGCCGCGCGGCCACACCGCAAGACCAAGCGCGCGCGCCCGTCTTGGCAGGCCGCAGACCGCGCGCTAGTGTCGGCGCATGTTAGGCAAGCTGCTCAGTTCCTTCCGCGCCCATCACGATGCGCCCCTGCCCCAACCCGACCCGCAAATGGCGCTGGGTGTGCTGATGGTGCGTGTCGCGAAATCCGATCACAGCTACCATCTGTCGGAAATCCAGCGGATCGACCGGCTGCTCGCCCGGCTCTTTGACCTGAACCCGGTCGAGGCCGCCAAGATGCGCGCCACCTGCGAGAAACTGGATGCGCGCGCGCCCAATACCGATACATTCGCCGACCTGATCCGCAAGGAACTGGACCATGCCCACCGGCTGTCCGCGCTCGAGGCGCTATGCGAGGTGATGCTGGTCGATGGCATGCCCCATGTCGAAGAGATCGAGGAAATCCACGCCACCCGCGTGATCCTGGGGCTGGACGAGGACGATCTGCGCGAGGCCCTGGCCCGCGCGCGCAACGCCATCGGTTGACGGCATCCGATTTCGCCCCACACTTGTCCGTCAGAACGGAGACCCGACCGATGTTTGCCGACCTTCTGAAACGCCTGACCCAACCGGGCCCCGACCGCAGCCTGCCCGCCGAAGACGCGCGGCTTGCCCTCAGCGCGCTGCTGGTGCGCATCGCGCGGGCCGATGGCGATTACGCCGCCGAAGAGGTGCATAGAATCGACCGCATCCTGATGCAGCGCTACGGGCTGTCGCCCCATGCTGTCATCGCGCTCAGAAAAGAGGCAGAGGTGCTGGAAAGCGAGGCACCGGATACGGTGCGCTTCACCCGCGCGATCAAGGATGCCGTCCCCTACGAGGAACGCGTCGCCGTGATCGAGGCGCTCTGGCAGGTGGCCCTTGCCGATGGCGCGCGCGACGGGGCCGAGGATGCGCTGGTGCGCATGGTCTCCAGCATGCTGGGGGTCAGCGATCAGGACAGCGCGATGGCCCGGCAGCGGATGCAGGCGCGCGGATGATCGCCAGCCTGCCGATGTATGACTGGCCGGAGGTGCGGGCGCATACGAACAGGTATTGGCAAGCGATCCGCGCAGCCCTCGGGACCGGCCCGGCAGACCTTGCGCGAGACCCCGATGACATGCACGCCCATTGGCTGCGCCCTGACCTGCTGCTGTCGCAGACCTGCGGCATGCCCTACCGGACGCGGCTTGTCGGCAAGGTCACCCGGATCGGCACGCCCGACTATGCCCTGCCCGGCTGTCCGGCGGGGCATTATTGCAGCGTGATCGTGGCGAATGCCCAGGACGGGCGGGCCCAACTCTCTGATTTCACAGATGAAATCTTCGCCTTTAACGAAGGCGGATCACAATCGGGATGGGCCGCGCCCATGACCCACGCAGCCGCCCTTGGCCTGCGCTTCGACCGACTGCTGCCCACCGGCGCGCATCGCGCCTCGATCCGGGCGGTGGCCGAAGGGCGCGCGGGGCTGGCCGCGATCGACGCGGTGACATGGGAACTGGCGCTGCGCCATGAACCTGCGGCGCGGCGGCTTCGGGTGCTGGCGCGCACCGCGCCCACGCCCGGCCTGCCCTATATCACCGCCCTTGGCCGCGATCCCGCCCCCCTCGCCCGCGCCATCGCGTCGGCCATCGCCGCACTTCCCGCCGACAGCCGGGCGGCGCTGCACCTGTCTGGTCTGTGCGACATCCCCGACGCGGCCTATCTGGCCGTGCCCACGCCAGCCGCGCCCGCTGCCTGACCC
>JAJLKH010000043.1:0-10157 GCA_033839205.1 Rhodobacterales bacterium
GTTGCGATAAGAAGGTTTTTCATTTCTTTGCCCTCGGTTTTTCAAAGATTGCCCAAAACAGCGAGTCTGCCTTGGGTATGGCAATCGTTTCGCTCTTTTTGCCTGCCCGATGCAAGCGATCCAGAAGATAACGGCGCAAACCCGTGGGACGTGGTGCACCTATGTCACACATTGCCCGCCGGACCACATGTGGCAGCAGCCGCAACCCGCCCCCGTGCCCGCGCCTTTCAGCAAAGAGCTTGCCCCGCAGGGCAGGCTTGGCTAGGACGGTGACAATGGAATTTCCAAACTGGGCTGGGCAAAGATGAAACTGCACGCTTTCAGGGTTTTCACTGCAGGATTGCTGGTTTTCACCCTGGCCGCCTGCGGCAACCGCGCCGAGGATGACGCCCAGGCAGACGGCCCGCCCGTCATCTTTGACGCCGGGCGCGATGCGAATGCCTTCAATACGGGACAGTCGATCTTCGACGCATTCCGGCGCAACCCGCCAGACGTATCGGTCGAGGTGAACCGCTATCTATGGAACGCTTCGCTGGATGTGCTGAACTTCATGCCCATCGAATCGGTCGATCCCTTCACGGGCGTCATCGTCTTTGGCTATGGCACCCCGCCAGGCGGCGGTCAGGCCTATCGCGGCACCGTCCATATCAAGGATCCGGCACTCGAGGCCCGCGCCCTCAGCGTGGCGCTGCAAACCCGCTCGGGCCCGGTCGCCGCCGGCACCCAGCGCGCGGTCGAAGACGCCATCCTGTCGCGCGCGCGCCAGCTGCGCATCGCCGACGGTCGCCGCTGATCGCTAATCGCTGATCTGGCCGGGGCTGGCCGCGGCCAGCTTCCCGATCCAATCCAACTGCTGCGGCAGGCAAATGCTGCGCAAGTCATAGTTGCCCCGCACATGCGCGCGGGCCGCCTGCCCAAACCTCTGGCGCAGGTCGGGATCGTCCAGCAGGGCGCAGGCGCGGTCCACAAGGGCCTGACCATCGAAGAAATCCACGAGGAAACCGGTTTCCCCATCGCGGACGGCCTCGCGCACCGGGGCCGTGTCGCTGGCCACGATGGCGGCACCCACGCTCATCGCCTCGAACAGCGACCAGCTCAGCACGAAGGGGTAGGTCAGATACAGATGCACGCGTGACACTTGCAACAGCGTCACGAAGCGATCATAGGGAATGCGCCCCAGGAAATGCACACGCGACCAGTCGTCGTCGGACATGCGGCCGCGCACCTCATCGATGAAAATCTGCTTCCATGTCTGCCCCTTGGGCGGCTTCGCCCCGTAAGACACCTCATCCCCGCCCACGACAAGAACCTGCGCCCGCGGTCGCCGCGCCAGCAGCTCCGGCAGGGCGCGCATGAAGACATGGTAGCCACGATAGGGCTCAAGGTTGCGATTGACGAAGGTGATGACCTCGTCCTCACGGGTCAGCGCCCGGCCATCACCCAGGTCGAACCGCGCGGCAGGCGCGGGCGTCAGGTGATCGGTGTCGATCCCGTCATGGATCACGCTGATCCGGTCGCGATAGGCCGGGGGATAGGTCGCGGCCTGAAAGCGCGTCGGGCTGATGCCCGCGTCACACAGTGGCAGATGAAGCAGGTTGTTGATGTTCTTCATGCGAATGCGCATCCGTTCGACCTGATCCACCTTCGGCATGAATTCGGGATCGAACCCCAGGTGATCCGGGTCCGACAGGTGATAAAGCTCGCAATAAAGACCAATGCGCGCTTGCGGCCAGACATCGCGCAGAAACATCGCCTCGCCCCAGCCGGGATGCGCCACGATCAGATCGGGCACAAATCCCTTGTCGCGCAGGGCACGCGCCGCGCGGTAACAGGCCTCGCCCCGGATCACCTTTGTTTCGGTATCGGCCAGCCACGGATGCACGCCCTGGCCCGAACTGCGCTTGATCGCGTAGGGCAGGATGCGCACGCCGTTCCACGTGATCGCTTCCTTCACGCGCAGGGTCAGCGCCACGCAATCATGGCCCAGCTTGGCCAGTGCTGGCGCCAGATGCTTGAACTGTCCCGGAAAATTCTGGTGGATGAAAAGCACCCGCATGCTGGAAAACCCTTCCGTACTCGTCCTGCCGACACCTTATACAAGGCAATTTTGCCCTGCAAAGACCCGCATTTTTGCGTGCCGCCCCTAGACCATGGGCCAAAGCGGGCCTATCACGCGCTCTGAACGGGTCGCCGCGACCCCGCAGCCCGAACAAGAGGTCATTCGATGTCACGCTATGATGCCGCCCAGATCGAAGCGAAATGGCAAGCCGCCTGGGACAGCGCCGGCCTGTTCCGCGCCGTGCCGGGCAGCCAGACGACCAAGCCGAAATATTACGTGCTGGAAATGTTCCCCTATCCGTCGGGGCGCATCCACATGGGCCATGTGCGCAACTACACGATGGGCGACGTGATCGCGCGCTACAAGGTGACCAAGGGCTTCAACGTGCTGCACCCGATGGGCTGGGACGCCTTCGGCATGCCGGCCGAGAATGCCGCGATGGCAATCGGCGGCCACCCCAAGGACTGGACCTATCAGAACATCGCGGACATGCGCGCCCAGATGAAGCCGCTTGGCCTGTCAATCGACTGGAGCCGCGAATTCGCCACCTGCGACCCGGAATATTACGGACAGCAACAGGCACTGTTTCTCGACATGCTCAAGGCCGGGCTGGTCTATCGCAAGAATGCCGTGGTGAACTGGGACCCGGTCGACATGACCGTGCTGGCCAATGAACAGGTGATCGACGGCAAGGGCTGGCGCTCGGGTGCCGATGTGGAACGGCGCGAACTGACGCAGTGGTTCTTCAAGATCTCCGACTATTCCGAGGAATTGCTGACCGCACTCGACGGGCTCGACAACTGGCCCGCCAAGGTGCGTCTGATGCAGTCGAACTGGATCGGCAAATCGCGCGGCCTGCAATTCGCCTTTTCGCTGATCGACGGGCCGCATGGCGCCGACCGGATCGAGGTTTATACAACCCGCCCCGATACGCTTTTGGGCGCCAGCTTCGTGGGCATCTCGCCCGATCATCCGCTGGCCAAGCAGCTTGAACGTGACAACCCCGAAGTGGCCGCCTTCTGCGCCGATTGCCGCAAGGGCGGCACGACCGAGGAAGCGCTGGAAAAAGCCGAAAAGAAAGGCTTCGACACCGGCCTGCGCGTGCGCCATCCCTTCGACACGTCATGGGAACTGCCGGTCTATATCGCCAACTTCATCCTGATGGATTACGGCACCGGCGCGATCTTCGGCTGCCCCGCGCATGATCAGCGCGACTTCGACTTCGCCACGAAATACGGCCTGCCGATCATCGCGACCTTCCTGCCGTCCGAGGACAGCGCGACCGAACTGGCCCAGGCCTATGTGCCGCTCAAGTCGGAAAAGGTCTTCTACAACAAGGGTTTCGCGGGCGATGCCTGGCAGACCGGCGAACAGGCGGTCGAAGCCGCCATCGCCTTCTGCGAAGCCAATGGCGTGGGCCACGGCGTGACCAAGTACCGCCTGCGTGACTGGGGCCTGTCGCGGCAACGCTACTGGGGCTGCCCGATCCCCGTCGTGCATTGCGACACCTGCGGCGTGGTGCCCGAATCCAAGGTAAACCTGCCCATCCGCCTGCCCGATGACGTGACATTCGATGTCCCCGGCAACCCGCTGGACCGTCACCCGACGTGGCGCGACTGCACCTGCCCCGCATGCGGCGCGCCCGCGCGGCGCGAGACAGACACGATGGACACATTCGTGGACAGCTCATGGTATTACGCGCGCTTCACCGCGCCCCATGCCGCAACCCCCACGGATATGGCCGAGGCCGACTACTGGATGAACGTCGACCAGTATATCGGCGGCATCGAACATGCGATTCTGCACCTGCTCTATTCGCGCTTCTTCGCGCGGGCGATGAACATCACCGGCCACCTGCCTGCCAAGGCGCGCGAGCCTTTCGACGCGCTCTTCACCCAGGGCATGGTCACGCATGAAATCTACCAGACCCGCGATTCCAACGGCCGGCCGGTCTATCACCTGCCCGAAGATGTCGAGAATGGCCGCCTGAAAGCCACCGGCGAAGCGGTCGAAATCATCCCCTCGGCCAAGATGTCCAAGTCGAAAAAGAACGTGGTCGATCCGGTCAACATCATCTCGGCCTATGGCGCCGATACCGCGCGCTGGTTCGTGTTGTCCGACAGCCCGCCGGAACGCGACGTGGAATGGACAGCCTCGGGCGCCGAGGCGACGTTCAAGCATCTGGCCCGCGTGCACCGCATCGCCGCCGATATCGCCGCCTCGGACGAGGCGCCCAATGCCGCGGACGAAGACCTGCTGCGCGCCATGCACAAATGCATCCACGAGGTGACAGGCGGCATCGAATCCTTCGGCTTCAACGCGGCCATCGCGCGGCTTTACGCCTTTACCAACACACTGGCCAAATCCACCGCCGGAACCGAGGCGCGCCGCGCCGCCGCCCGCACGCTGGCACAGCTGATGGCACCGATGACCCCGCACCTGTCCGAGGAAATCTGGTCCCTTCTGGGCGGCGAGGGCCTGATCGCCGCCGCCCCCTGGCCAGTAGCCGACGAATCGATGCTGATCGACGATACCGTGGTCCTGCCGATCCAGATCAACGGCAAGCGACGCGCGGAAATCAGCGTGGCGCGCGAGATCGACAAGGCAGAGCTTGAAAAGATCGTCCTGGCCCATGATGCTGTGGTCAAGGCGCTGGAAGGGGCCGCGCCCAAGAAGCTTGTCATCGTCCCCGGACGGATCGTGAATGTCGTCATCTGACCGAAGAGCAGTCCTGCGCGGGCTCGGGTTCCTGGGCCTGGGCGGGCTTGCTCTGGGTAGTCTTGCCTTGGGCGGCTGCGGCTTCACCCCCGTCTATGGCCCCACCGGTCAGGCCAGCCGCCTGCAGAACGCCATCCTGCCTGACGCGCCGCAGGGCCGCGACCAATACCTGCTGATCCAGCGGTTCGAGGAACGTCTTGGCCGCGGTGTCGATGGCCCCTATGCGCTCGGCTATGCCTACGGAATCAGCGGACAACGCATGGCCGTGACAGGGGATAACGTGACCACGCGCATCAACCTTGTCGGTCGCGTCGATTTCGTGCTGCGTGATCGCGCCACCGATGCCGTGCTGCTGCGCGACAGCGTCGAAGGGTTCACAGGCTATTCCACCACGGGCTCCACCTCGGCCACCGAGGCGGCAGGGCGCGACGCGCACGAACGTCTGGCGACCCTGCTGGCCGATCAGATGGTCACGCGCCTGATCCTCGCCGCCGACAGGCTTGCCCCATGAAACTCGGCCCCCGCGACGCCCCGCGCTACTTCGCACGCCCCGACCCGGACCGGACCGGCCTCTTGATCTATGGCACCGATGCGATGCGCGTCGCGCTGAAACGGCAAGAGGTGATCGCCGCCCTGATCGGCCCCGCCGGCGAAGAGGAAATGCGCCTCACCCGCCTGCCCGCCGCCGATCTGCGCAAGGATCCCGCGGCCCTTCAGGATGCGGTCAAGGCCATCAGCTTCTTCCCCGGTCCCCGCGTCGCCTTTGTCGAGGATGCGACCGACACGCTGGCCGATGTGATCAAGGCCGCGCTCACCGACTGGCAACCGGGCGACGCGCAGATCATCGTCACAGCAGGCGCGCTCACCGCCAAATCCAAACTGCGCACCCTCTTCGAAGGCCATCCCAACGCCTATGCGGCCGGGATCTACGACAATCCCCCCACGCGCGAGGAAATCGCGGCCGAACTGGCCCGCGCGGGTCTGACCGGCCTCGACAATGCCGCCATGACCGCACTTGGCGCCTTGGCGCAAGAGATCGAGCCCGGCGATTTTCGCCAGACCCTTGAAAAGCTGTCGCTCTACAAACTGGGCGATACCAGCCCCGTCACCACCGCCGATATCGCCGCCTGCGCCCCCGCCACCTCCGAGGCGGACATGGACGATGTGCTCGACATCGTGGCCGAAGGCCGGGGCGAGATGATCGGCCCCGTGATGCGTAAACTGCTGGCCCAAGGCGTCCAGCCCGTCACCCTGTGCATCGCCGCCGCGCGCCATTTCCGTACGCTCTATGCCGCGGCCTCCGATCCCGGCGGTCCGGCGCAGGGTATCGGCAAGCTGCGCCCCCCCGTGTTCGGCCCGCGCCGCGACAAGATCCTGCGGCAGGCGCAGGGCTGGCCCGTGGCCCGGCTGGAAATGGCGCTCGGCCTGATCACCGACACCGATCTGCAACTACGCTCCGCCGGGCAGCACGCGCCCGCGATGGCCCTTGTCGAACGCACCCTGATCCGTCTCTCGATGCTGGCGCGGCGCTGACGCGGACGGCGCGTAAAACCCGCGCGCCACCTCTGGAAATCCACGGCGAAACAGGATCAACATGGGAACGGAACCGGCGCGCCCGCGCCCGTGAGGGAGAGGAACATCATGTACGAAGTCATCGGCGGCACCCAAAGCCGCGCATTCCGGGTCATGTGGATGCTGGAAGAGCTGGAACAGCCCTACAAGCACACGCCCGCCAAGCCCCACAGCCCCGAAGCGCTGGCCGCCAACCCCTCGGGCAAGATCCCTGCGCTGCGCGACGGCGACGCCTGCATGGTCGATTCGACCGCCATACTGACCTATCTCGCCGACAAGCACGGCAAGCTGACCTATCCCGCCGGCACGGTCGACCGCGCCCGCCAGGACGGCATGACCCATATGGTGCTGGACGAGCTGGACGCGGTTCTGTGGACCGCCGCGCGCCACAGCTTCGTGCTACCCGAGGACAAGCGCGTCCCCGAGATCAAGGACAGCCTCAAGTGGGAATTCGCCCGCAACATCGAACGGCTGGCCGACAAGATGGAAGGCCCCTTCCTGATGGGCGAGCAGATGACGATCGCCGATATCATCGCCGCCCATTGCCTGAACTGGGCCTATTCCGCCAAGTTCGAGATCGACCAACCCAAGCTGCTTGCCTATGCCAAGGTCATGCGTAGCCGCGACGCCTTCAAACGCGCCGCCGCCAGGTAATCCCTGCATCTCAGGGGGCTGCGGCCCCCTGATCCCGCGCCCATCGGGCCGCGTGTTGCCCGGCCCAAAGGGCCGCATGTTGGCCAGCCCAAAGGCCCGTCGCCAGCGCCGCCGTGATCAGGTAGCCCCCCGTGGGCGCCTCCCAGTCCAGCATCTCGCCCGCCGCGAAGACACCGGGCATGGCGCGGATCATCAAGCCCGCATCCAGCGCCTCAAGGCGGATACCCCCGGCGGTCGAAATCGCCTCGTCCATGGGCAGCGGCCCGGCATGCGGCACGGGCAGCGCCTTGATCAGGCCCGCCAATGCGGCGGGATCGCGCGGCACGGGCTGGCCGCATTCCATCAGCAGCGCCAGCTTGACCGGATCCATCCGCAGCGTCTTGCGCAGGTGATTGGACAGGCTCGCCTTGCCGCGCGGCCGCGCGATGCGCGCCGCCACCTCGGACAGGGTCAGATCGGGGGCAAGGTCCAGCAGCAGCGGCGCGCCCTCCCGCATGGCGCGCGACACCGCATAGATGCCGCCCCCCTCGATCCCCTTGGCCGACAGCACGATCTCCCCGCGCGACACCGCATCGCCCGCATGCAGCGCGATTCCCTTGACCGGCTTTCCCAGGTGCCCCGCCATATGGGGCGACCAGGCGATTGCGAACCCCATGTTAGCCGGCTGGAACGGCGCCAGCGCCACATCGGGCAACAGATCCGCCCAGCGCCCGTCCGATCCCAGCCGCGCCCAGCTTGCGCCGCCACAGGCCAGCACGGTCACATCCGGGCGCAACACCTGCACCCCCGCAGGCGTGTCGAAGCGAAAGCCGCCCTCCAGACTGATCCAGCGCCAGCGGGTGCGGATCTGCACACCCAGTCCCGACAGCCGCGCCAGCCAGGCCCGCAACAGCGGCGAGGCTTTCATCGCAACCGGAAACACCCGGCCCGACGATCCGGTGAACACCTCCTGCCCCAACCCGCGCGCCCAATCCTGCACGGCACCCGGCCCGAAAGCCTCCAGCGCCGGGCGCAGAACCGGCGCCGCCTCGGCATAAGCCGCGACAAAGCGTGCAAAGGCTTCATCCTTGGTGATGTTCAGCCCTGATTTCCCCGCCATCAGGAACTTGCGCGCGACCGATGGCTTGGCCTCGGCCATCAGCACCGACAATCCCGCCCGCGCCAGCGCCTCCGCCGCCATCAACCCGGCCGGTCCCGCCCCGATCACCAAAGCCTGCTTCATGCCCGCCCTTGCCTTTGCCGCAGCCCGTCCCATCCTTGCGCAGCATGGATGCTCCCGATACGCCCATCTGCCCGCTCTGCCTGCGCCCGATCCCGCCGGACGCGCCGCAATCGCTGCATCACCTTGTGCCAAAGCTCAAGGGTGGCAAGGGCGGCCCGACCGTCCTGATGCATCACATCTGCCACCGCGAGGTGCACGCCGCCCTGACCGAGGCGGAACTCGCCCGCCACTTCAACACCCCCGAGGCCCTGCGAAGCCATCCTCGCCTTGCCCGCTTCGCGGAATGGGTCGCGAAACGCCCACCCGGCTTTCACTCCAAAAGCCCCGGACCACGCCGCAAACGATAACCGGCGGCCTGTTTCTTCTTGCTTCAAATATCCAATCCGACAACCGCCCCTCAGCGGCACATCGCCTTGATCGTGCTGACGAAATCCGGCTTTGCCGCCAGCGTGTCCGCCGCGATGGCGCGCGCCACGTCCAGCAGGGCCACATCCTCGACGATCCGGTCGATCAGGCCATAGGTCAGCGCCTCCTCGGCGGTGATCTTCTGCCCGCCCATCAGGATCAGCTTGGTGCGCGCAGGCCCCATCAGCGCCAGCATCCGCGCCGGATCCGATGGCTGCGGCAGAAAGCCCAGCTTCATCACCGGATAGAAGAACCGCGCCTCGGGCACGGCGATCCGCAGATCGCAGGCTAGCGCCATGCCCGTCGCACCACCTGCCAGCGTGCCGTTCAGCGCGGCAATGCTCAGACCCGGCAGCGCCGCGATGGCGCCCGATAGCCGTTCCCACAGCGGGCTGGTGGCCAGACCGGCGCGCGCCGCCTCAAGATCGGCGCCCGCGCTGAACACCCGGCCCTTGCCCGTCAGGATGAAGACCCGCGCCTCCTGCGCGGCCTCGGCGATCTCGCACAGCTCTTCCAGCATGGCCACGGTCAGCGAATTGGCCTTGTCCGGGCGGTTGATCGTGACGGTCCACAGACCTGCGTCTTTTTCCAGCTCGATCATATCAGACCCACCCGGCGGCGAATGCCCTCGTCGCGCAGCGACACCTCGCGGCCCAGCCAGTCATCGGCATCCGCGCTGCACATCCACATCAGCGCGCGCGCGGGCCAGTCAGCGGGAATATGGTCCTCCCATTCCAGCCGCGCGATCGGCCCCACGCCGCTGGCCTTGATCACCCGCTGCATGTCGGTGGCCACCGTGCCCGGCGACAGGCCCATGATCCGCAGCCCCGCGCCTCCCGCTTCCAGGTGGGCGCAAGACGTCAGCATCGCGGCCCCGGCCTTTGACGCGCAATAACCGCTCCAGCCTTCCAGCGGGTTATGGGCCGCACCCGAGCTGATCGTGATGATCGTGCCATGGCCCTGCGCCTGCATCACCGGCAGGGCCGCGCGCATCCCGTGGAACACGCCCTTCAGATTGATGTCGATGACCCGGCCCCAGTCGGCCACATCCGCCGCATCCAGCCGCGCGATCGGCTCGATCACGCCCGCGTTGCCGATCAGCACATCCAGCCCGCCAAAGCGGCTTACCGCCAGGTCGACCGCCGCCTGCACCTGCGCCATGTCGGTCACGTCACAGGCGATTGCGGCCGCTGCATCCCCGATCTCGGCCGCGATACGCGCCACGGCATCGCCGTTGCGCGCCGCCAGCACCACCTGCGCACCTGCATCCGCGAAAGCCCGCGCCGCCGCCTCGCCGATCCCGCGGCTTGCGCCGGTGATCAGAACCGTCTTGCCCCTGATTGCGTCCATCTTGTCCTCATCCTGTTTTACCTGTGGTAAACCGCGCAATTGGCGGGGTCCAGCCGCAAGACACCTTGACGCCCCGCATGCTTAGGTCACACTGGGCGAAAATTTCGGAAAGGTTATTCACATGGGCATCCGGTCACTCCGTATGGGCAGCAGCGCCATCGCACTCATCCTGTCAGG
>JAJLKH010000044.1:0-37131 GCA_033839205.1 Rhodobacterales bacterium
CCCGGGTTTCGTCGGCACCACGGTGATCGACTATACCGTGACCGATCCCGAGGGCCTGACCGCGTCCTCGACCCTGACGGTGACGGTGACCGGCGATGACGACACGCCGGTGGCCAACCCCGATGAAGCGACCACGCCCGAGGATACGCCGGTTGTGATCGACGTCCTGGGCAATGACATCGATCCCGATGGCGATCCGCTGACGGTGACCGAGGCGACGGCGCCCAACGGGACCGTCACGATCAACCCGGACGGCACGCTGAGCTATACGCCCGATCCGGATTTCACCGGCCCGGACGAGATCACCTATACCGTGACCGATCCGGACGGGAACACCGCGACCTCGACCGTGGCGGTGACGGTGACGCCGGTGAACGACGCGCCGGTGGCAACCCCCGATGCGATCGGCACGCCGCTGGATACGCCCGTCACGCTGGACATCGTGGCCAATGACAGCGATCCCGACGGCGATCCGCTGACGATCCTGGGCACGCCCACCTCGCCCGATGGCACCATCACCGTCGGCCCCGATGGGCGCAGCGTGACTTTCACGCCGAACCCGGGCTTCGTCGGCACGGCCGTGGTGGCCTATGTCGTGACAGATCCGACCGGTGCGACGGCAAGCTCGACGCTGAGCGTGGTTGTCACGGCCACCGGACCCGACGGTATCGTCGAAGGCTCGGCCGGCAGCGATCTGATCGATGCGGGCTATGATGGAGACCCCGAAGGCGACCGCATCGACAATGATGATGCCGTCCTGCCCGGCGAGGCGCCTGATGACGATATCGTCGAGGCTGGCGATGGTGACGACGTGGTCTTTGCAGGTGCTGGATCCGACGAGGTATTCGGCGGAACCGGCAACGATCTGATCGATACCAGTGCGCCGTTGTCCGAAAGCCCCTTGCCCGATCTTGGCTATCCGGGCCTGTTCCCGGCCGATGCCGACCCAGAGAATGACCGCGACCTGGTCTTTGGCGGTGATGGCAATGACACCATCACCACCGGCGACGACGCGGACACCATCTTTGGCGAAGCGGGGACGGATATCATCGACGGCGGCATCGACAATGACGAGATCTACGGCGGCGACGGTGGTGACACCATCGTAGGCGGAGAAGGTGCGGATACCATCTTCGGCGATGCTGGCGACGACCTGATCTTTGCTGGGCTCGATCCGCTTTTCCCGGACGAGCTGAACATCCCCGATGCCACGGATCTGGTACCCACGAACGGAACCGACCTTGTCTTTGGTGGTGCTGGCAACGACACCATCTTCGGGGCCGACGACAACGATGTGCTCAACGGTGATGCGGGTGACGATCAGCTTTTCGGCGAAATCGACAATGACACGCTTTCCGGGGGCGATGGTGCTGACCTGCTGGATGGTGGGGCAGGCGACGACCTCTTGTCGGGCGATGCCGGAAACGACACTCTGACGGGCGGTGAAGGCACTGACCTTCTGTTCGGCGGCGATGATCGCGACACATTCACCGGCGTAGGCCCGGGCGATGTGGTCGATGGCGGGGCGGGCGGTGACGATTTTGACACGCTTGATCTGCGCGGCTCGGCTCCGGCTGGCGGCTCGTTGAACGTTGTCTTCGACGCCAACCCGGAAAACGGCACCGTGACCTATCGCGATGCCAGCGGGGCTGTGATCGGCACCAGCACTTTCACCGAGATCGAGACTGTCGTGCCGTGCTTCACCCCCGGAACGGCAATCGCGACGATGCGCGGCGAACGCCTGGTCGAGGAGTTGCAGGTCGGTGACAAGATCATCACCCGCGACAACGGGATCCAGGAAATCCGCTGGATCGGGACCAAGACGCTGCATGCAAGTGACCTGATCCGCGCGCCGCATCTTAGGCCGATCCTGATCAAGCGTGGTTCGCTGGGTGAAAACTTGCCCGAGCGTGACATGATGGTCAGCCCCAATCACCGGATGCTGGTCAGCAACGAGAAAACCTCGCTCTACTTCGAGGAGCGCGAGGTGCTGGCGGCGGCCAAGCACATGACCGGCACTTCTGGTGTGTCCGAGGTGGAGGTGCCCAAGGTCACCTATATTCACTTCATGTTCGACCAGCACGAGGTCGTTCTGTCCAACGGTTGCTGGACCGAAAGCTTCCAGCCCGGGGATCACACCTTGCAGGGGATCGGCAATGCACAGCGCACCGAGATCCTGGAACTGTTCCCGGAATTGGGCACAAAACAAGGGCTGGCGGGCTATCAGGCCGCGCGGCGCTCGCTCAAGCGGCACGAGGCCATGCTTCTGGTGCGCTGAGCAAAACGGTTGCAGCTGCCTGGACCGTCGTTTGACGGTACGGGCATGACGGAGAAGGGGCAGGGGGCTGCGCCTTCTCCGAAAAATCCGGAAGGCCCGCGGGACACCTGTCTTGCGGGCCTTTTCATTCGTTGTCTCTGTTCTTGAGGCATGTAGGGCTCGCGATCGAACAGCGCGAAAAACGCAACGCCCCACAGGGCAGCAGCACGTAGAGGTTTTTTAACAACATAGTTGCCGGTGGCAGGAAAGTTCATCGGCGGTGATGGCGTTTTGAGCAAATGCTTTCAGCCGGGCGATCCGGCCCGGTCGGGCGGGGATCGCGCTCAAAAGGCACCAAGTACCGCGGCTTTTCACCGGAAGGATGAACGACCCGCGCGCCATTCGGCCCAATCCTCGGGAGTGTCCAGATCGGTCGTGGCGTGCCGGTCGGGCAGGGGGACTTGCCTGATCCTGTCGGCATTGGCTTTCAGAACATCCCGCGCGCCCCGGTCACCATCTATCGCCTGAAGCGCCGGGAAAAGATCGGCGGGAAAAACCACCGGGTGACCGGCCATGCCGTCGCTGTCCGCGGCCCGCAACAGGGCATTCGGGTGGGCGGCATGTTCGGACAGCATGAGGCCTATGTCATCCGCCGTCACCTCGGGCATGTCGGCGGGCAGGACCATCACCGCACCGCATCCCTTCGGCACTGCGGCCAGCCCGGCCCGGATGGAGGCGCCCATGCCTTCGGCACTGTCGGTCACAAAGACTGCATGCACCGCCAACCCGTCAAGGCAGGCGGCGCGCGGGTGATCCGGGGAAGGCAGCGTGCACAGCACCGGCCCGCTCGCGACCGCGACCGCGCGCTCCAGCATGACGCGCAGCAGCGGATGGCCCGCGACCTCTTCCAGCAGCTTGTCGCCCCCTCGCATCCGTGAAGAGGCGCCGGCGGCCAGGACCAGGATCGCGCAGCCGGCCAAGCTGCTAGCCCCGCATTCTTGCGCCATCCGCATCGAACAGCGGCGTTGTGATCAGGCGCGCAGGCCGCATCTGGCCCATGATCTCGATCTCGACTTCAAGACCCGCCTCGGCGCGATCCGTCGGCACGAAACCCAGGGCGATCGACTTGCCCGCATGATGCGCATAACCGCCAGAGGTGCAGAACCCCTGCACCTTGCCATCCAGCCAGATCGGCTCGTACGCGACGACATCTGCATCCAGCGCATCGACCTCGAAGGCGCAGAGCTTGCGCTTTGCCCCCAGTTCACGCTCGCGTTCGGCGGCTGCGCGACCGATGAAATCCACGTTCTTCTTGAACGAGATGAAGCGATCCAGCCCGGTTTCGGCGGCGGTATAGTCGGGTGAAAACTCGTTCAGCCAACTGCCAAAGAACTTGTCCAGACGCAGGCTCATCATCGCGCGCATGCCGAAAGGGCGCATCCCATGTTTCTGGCCTTCTTCCCATAGGACGGACCACAGCGCGCGCTGCGCCATCGGATCACAATAGATCTCATAGCCCAGATCCCCGGTGTAGCTGACGCGCTGAACAATGCAATCCGCCATGCCCACGGTCATGGAACGTACATCCATGAAGGCCATGTCGCTGATATCTGTACGCGTGCAGGCGGCCAGAACATCCCGCGCCTTGGGGCCTGCAATCTGGAACCCCGTCAGGCGGTCGCTGATATTCTCGACCTTTACCCCTGCATCCGCATTCTGTTCGAACCAGCGTGTGTGATAGGCTTGTGCGCCATAGCTGGCGGTCAATTGGAACCGGTCTTCGGCCAGGCAGGACACGGTGAAATCCCCGATCAGGCGGCCCTTGGGCGACAGCATCGGCGTCAGGCTCAAGCGTCCGGGCTGCGGAATGCGTCCCGCCATGATCCGGTCCAGCCATGCCCGTGCACCGGCACCCGTCACCAGGTACTTGCCGAAATTCTGCACCTCGTTGATGCCCACACCCTCGCGCACGGCCTTGACCTCGCGCGCGGTGGCGTCAAAGGCGTTGGAACGGCGGAAGCTGGGTGTCTCAAACCTTGGCTCGTCGCCTTCTGCGAAGTAGTTGACCACTTCCAGCCCGTATTGTGCGCCCCAGACCGCGCCCATCTTGTCGAAGATGTCATACATCGGTGTTGTCCGGAACGGGCGCGCTGCGGGCAGTTCCTCGTTCGGGTAGCTGATCGAAAAACGCTTCTGGTAGTTTTCGATCACCTTGGGGCGAGTATAGCCCGGCGTGGTCCAGTTGCCGAAACGCGCGCAATCCATGGCAAAGGTGTCGCGCTCTGTCTCGCCCTCGATCATCCATTGCGCCAGCATCAGGCCGACACCGCCGCCCTGGCTGAAGCCCGCCATCACCGCACAGGCCGACCAGTAGTTGCGCATGCCCGGCACCGGACCCACCAGGGGGTTGCCATCGGGAGCAAAGGTGAAGGGACCGTGGATCACGGTTTTCACGCCCGCGCGTTCCAGGATGGGGAAGCGGCGATAGGCAAAGGCGATGCTGTCCTCGATCTTGTCAAGGTTGTCGGGCAGCAGTTCGTGCCCGAAGGTCCAGGGCGTGCCGTCAACGGCCCAGGGGCGGCAGGGCTGCTCGTAGAACCCTATGCACAGGCCGCGCCCTTCCTGCCGCAGATAGCTTTCGCCGGCCGGGTCCATCACATGCGGATGCTCGGTTGCGCGCTCGTAGATTTCGGGCAGATCATCGGTGACGATATACTGATGCTCCATCGGGTGGAGCGGGAAATAGACACCAGCCATCGCGCCGACCTCGCGCGCCCAGAGTCCGCCGGCGTTTACCACATGCTCGGCATGGATCGTGCCCTTTTCGGTGACCACGTCCCAGGTGCCATCGGGGCGCTGGTTCGTCTCGATTACCTTGCAATGGGTCTCGATCGTGGCGCCGCCCATCTTGGCCGCGCGCGCATAGGCATGGGTTGTGCCCGAAGGGTCAAGATGGCCATCCAGCGGATCGTAAAGACCACCCACGATCCCATCCAGATTGGTGATCGGCGCGATCTTCGCGATCTCCTCGGGGCTCACGATCTCGGTCTCAAGGCCCATGTAGCGGTGCTTGGCCCGCTCCGCGACCAGCATGTCGAAGCGTTCGCGGTTGTCGGCAAGTGTCACACCGCCCACGTGATGCAAACCGCAGGACATGCCGGTGATCGCCTCAAGCTCCTTGTAAAGGCGGATCGTATAGCCTTGCAGAGCGGCCATGTTCGTATCGCCGTTCAGCGTGTGAAAGCCGCCCGCGGCATGCCATGTGCTGCCCGATGTCAATTCGGAGCGTTCGATCAGCATCACGTCGGACCAGCCCAGTTTGGTCAAGTGATACAGAACCGAACAGCCGACAACGCCGCCACCGATCACGGCTACTCTGGTAGTGGTCTTCATGAAAAATCCCCTGCTGGTTTGCCACAGAGTTTGCCGGGCGCGGCAAAAGGGCAAGCCGGAACCCGACATTTTTCTGTCGTAAAAGTTACGCCGGCAGCAAGGTCATGCAAAGGTGCGCCGGGTACGCGTTACAAGGGCCGGATCTTGAGCTTGGTGATCCGGTTCGCCTTGCGGCCCGTCACTTCGAAGCGGAAGCCATGGAAGCTGAAGACCTGGCCCACGGCCGGGATCATCTGCGCTTCGTAGATCACAAGGCCCGCAACGGTATTGGCCTCGTCATCGGGCAGGTTCCAGTCCATCGCGCGGTTCAGGTCGCGGATCGTCATCGCGCCATCCACGCTGAAATGACCGTCCTTCAACTTCTGCACGGCATGTTCAGCGGCGGTGTCGAACTCATCCGTGATCTCGCCCACGATTTCTTCGAGGATATCCTCAAGCGTGATCAGCCCCTCAAGGCTGCCGTATTCATCGACCACCAGCGCAAAATGCGTCCGCCTGCGCAGGAACTGGCGCATCTGGTCGTCCAGCGTCGTCGTGTCGGGGATGAAGTAGGGCGGGCGCACCACGTCAAGGATCTTGAAATCCTTCAATCCGTTAGGCGACGGGTTGGGGCCGAACATCATCTTGTGCATCGCGCGCAGCAGGTCCTTTGCATGGATCACGCCGACGATGTTGTCAGGATCACCCTGGTAGACGGGCAGGCGCGTATGGGCACTGTCCAGCAATTGCTGCAAAAGATCCTCGGGATCGCTTTCGGCATCCAGCATCTCGATCCGGCTGCGGTGCAGCATGATCTCTTCCACGGTACGTTCGCCCAGATCCAAGGCACCCAGAATCCGGTCGCGGTCTTCCTTTTGCACCACACCTTCGGACTGACCCAGGTAAAGCGCGCCTGCGATTTCTTCGCGCACGGCAAGGATATGGCTGTCGGGGTCGGTCCTGACCCCGAACAGACGCAGCACCCCGCGCACCAGCAGGCGTACCGCGCTGACCACGGGCGAGAACAGTTTAACCACCACCTGGATCGGCGCGGATACCTTGGCGGCCGCCGTTTCGGCATTGGTGATCGCATAGGTCTTGGGCAGCACTTCCGCGAAGATCAGCACAAGCAAGGTCATCACCAGCGTGGCCACGGCCACACCGCCTTCGCCGAAAAGACGCGTCAGCAGCGCCGTCGCCAGCGAGGTGGCGAGGATGTTGACCAGGTTGTTGCCCAGCAGGACCGACCCGATCAGGCGCTCGTTATCCTCGGTGATGACCAGCGCACGCGCGGCCCCCTTCGATCCCTTGTCCGCCTGAGCGCGCAATTTCCCGCGCGAGGCCGCCGTCAGCGCCGTTTCGCTGCCCGAGAAGAAGGCCGACATCACCAGCAACAGACCAATGCCGCAGGCCGTGATCCAGAATGCGGCGTCGAGTACCGAGGTATCCATTGTTAATTCCCAAAAAGCTTCACAGGGTTATGGTGAGAGCGCGACCGATCTTCAAGGGGCAGGGGCGACCGGTCAATCCCGCGCCAGTGGATGATGTTCAAGAACCAGCGCGCTCAGACGTTCATCCAGAACATGGGTGTAGATCTCGGTCGTGGCAACATCTGCATGGCCCAGAAGGGTCTGGATCGCCCGCAGGTCGGCCCCATTGGCCAGAAGATGCGTGGCAAAGGCATGCCGCAGCGTATGCGGGGTGACCTTGGACGGGGAAATCCCCGCATGCACGGCCATATCCTTGATCAGCAGGTAGAACCGATGCCGCGTCAGGTGCCCCAAACGCCCGGACGAAGGGAAAAGGTGCCGCGAAGCCGGCTTGCCCTTGGCGCGGGCCGCGTTCTGTGTGTCGTCGCGCAGCCCAATCCATGCCGTCAACGCCGCGCGTGCAGGCGGTGACAGCGGCACCATCCGTTCCTTGCCACCCTTGCCCATGATCAGAAGCATGCGCGGATCGCCCCGCGCCGCCGAGACCGGCAGCGACACAAGTTCGCTCACCCGCATGCCTGTCGCATAGAGCAGTTCCATCAGGCAGGTATTGCGCACCCGATCCTCGCGACGCTGGCCCATCTCGCGGGCGGCGGCCAGCAGGCGATCGACTTCCTCGACGCTCAGCACCTTGGGCAGGCGTTGATCCCGCCCCGGACCCGAGATCTGGATCGCAGGATTGTCGCCGCGCCAGCCTTCCTCGAAGGCGAAGCGGTAAAGCTGTCGTATTGCCGAAAGCCGCCGCGCCCTGGTGGATTTCGCAAGGCCCTGCGCGTCGCAATGGATCAGATAGGCCTCGACATCGTCGCGGCTGACCGAGGCAAAGTCTGACCGACCCTCAAGCCAATCGGCAAAATCCTTCAGATCGCGCCCATAAGCCAGCAAGGTGTTCGTGGCAGCGCCCAGTTCCGCAGCTTGCGCTTCGAGGAAGGCCGATATCCAGCTTGCGCTGTCATGTCCTTTCATCGGCTCAACTCCGTGGCCCCAGCAGGATCAGCTGAAGTGCGGCGCGCCGCGCCGTATCTTCAAGGCCCACAGCGCGCAACGTGGCGATCCCGCCCGCAAGGTCCACCAATTCGCCCTGGGTGGCGCGCTGGATCATCCGGATCGTTTGCAGGATCGCTTCACCCAGTCGTTGCGCCCGCAGCAACTCGACCTGTGCGGGCGGGGGCGTCACGGCGGCAAATCCGTCGCGGATCGTCATCTGCAAGGCACCTTCCGGCTGCATCAGATCGACCTGTCCACGCGCAAGCGCCGTCGCAAAGCTCATATCGGGATGCTCTGCCCCCTTTGCGATGGCGGCCGCCTCGTAATCGGGTCCCAGCAAGGCGATGCGGTAAGCCAAATCGCCCGCGGCGCCTTTCAGCGCGACCCGTTCCAGCGCCGGACTGTAAAGGCTGGCAAAGGCCACGCCCAGGTCGGCTGCACCCATCGCCGACCAGACCGCTGGCAGACTGGCGCCGATCGCATCGGTGTCGCCCGACCGGATGGCGGCGTCAAAGCGCTGGACCGCTTGCACGCGGTCCCACACCCCGCCCGAGGCCGCGGGCTTGCGCTCCGAATACAGGCCCAGCAAACGGTTCGGCGCCAGCGCGCCCGAACTGGCCAGGCGTTCGGCCGCCTCGATCTGCGCGCGCCACCCGGCGGTGTCGCGCAGATCCGCAACGGCAAAGGCGCGCGGCAGCGGCGCCGTGATCAGGGGCTCGCCGAGGGCTTCGTAAAGGCGGAACACCAGCGGGCTGGGCCGTACCGGAGCACGCGGCAGCGCTGTGTCCTCCAACAGCTCGGGATCCATGAAACGCGCCAGAAGATCGGCCTCTAACTCGGGCAGAACACCCAGGGCGCGCGCCGTGTCCAGCGTCAGCATGGCCCCATCCCAATCGCCGCGCCGGGCGCTGCAGAAAACCTGCGCGCCATAGGATGGCGACAGATGCGGCGCGCGCATCAGTGCCGCGCAGGCGGTATCCTCGGCCCCGGTCAGCATCGTCGCATCGAACCAGCGCGAGAAAAGCGCCGGATTTTCCGGGCCTGCGCGCTCCAGCAGCGCCTGCGCAGGCTCCACCGCGCCCAGCCGCATCAGCGCATCGACCCTGGCCTGCAGCAACAGACTGTCCCGGCCCGCATCGGGCGGGGCATCGGCCTCGGCCAGAAGCAGCGTGTACATCAGCCCCTGGATCGCGGGCAGACCCAGTCGCCCCGGTTCGCTGATCAGCGTCACCAGGTCCGACGTGCGGCTGCCTTGCCACAGCGACAGGGGCAGGCCAGACACCGCACTGGGCAACAGGCCCACGGCATCAAGGCCCGGATCCTCCAGCGGAGTGACGGTCACATCGGGGATCTGCGCGCTGTTCACGACAGGCGGTTCGGTCGGTTGAGCAGGTTCAGGCAGCGCAAGCCGAAGCGCGCCTTCGGGGAAGGGTGGCGCCGCAAGGCCGCGCCCCTGGTCAAGCCAGTCGATCGCCGACAGCGGCTGCGCCACCGGCTGGCTCAATACGCTCAGCGACGAAAACGGGTTTTCCTGCGCCTGCGCGCCAAAGGGCAAGGAAAGCACGCCCGACAGCGCCATCGCTCCGAGTACGGCCGGACATGTCCTTGATCCGCCTGTCGCAGGGTCAATCGGCATTAAGCGTGACCGTGGACCGGATCTCCTGCTGGGGACGCGAAAAATCTTCGCCAAGATGCGGTCCGATATAGGCGTAAATGACAACACCGATTGCTCCAAGGGCAATAAGATAAAGCAGATATTTCAGAATGCGTCTCATGATGTCCTGCCTGTCAGCCTCTGTGTTCGGGCCTCTTTGCGTCAAGTTATAACTGGCATTTTCCGCAAGATCACGTCATTCAGGCGTGAAACATCAAAAAACGGCGCAACTTGGCCGAAACAGGCATGTGATGGGCTGGAAACTGAAGAAGACCGTTGTTCTTGTGGGCATGATGGGGGCGGGCAAGACCGCCGTGGGCAAGGCCCTGGCGGCGCGGTTGGACGTCCCTTTTCTCGATTCGGATGCCGAGATCGAAAAGGCTGCAGCTCGCACCATCCCCGAGATTTTCGCCCGCGACGGGGAGGCCTTCTTTCGTCTCAAGGAAAGCCAGGTCATCGAACGCCTGCTTGATGGCAATCACGGCATCCTGTCCACCGGTGGCGGCGCCTGGATGTCCGAACGCAACCGCGCGGCCATCTCGGAGCGCGGTGTTGCGGTCTGGCTGGACGCGGACCTGCAACTGTTGTGGCAACGGGTGCGCCACAAGGACAGCCGCCCGTTGCTGCGCACCCCCGATCCACAGGGAACGCTGCGCGCGCTGTTCGAAGCGCGCGTGCCTGTCTATGCGCTGGCCGACCTGCACGTGAAGGTCAAGCCACGCTACTCGATTGAACAGACCGCGGATCAGGTCGTCGCGGCGCTGCTGACCCGTCCCGATGTGCTGGAGGCCTCATGACAAGCGAAATCGTCCATGTGCCCCTCGGGGATCGCGCCTATGATGTCCATGTGGGCCCGGATCTGCTGGGCCGTTCCGGCGCGCTGATCGCGCCGCTGCTGCGCCGCCCGCGCGTGGCCGTGATCACGGATGAAAACGTGGCCACCCTCCATCTGGACAGCCTGCGCCGCGGTCTGGCCGCCGAAGGCATCGCGATGGACGCGCTGGTTCTGCCCGCGGGCGAAGGCACCAAAAGCTGGCCGCATCTGACCCGTTGCGTCGAATGGCTGCTGGAGCAGAAGATCGAACGCAAGGATGTGGTGCTGGCTTTTGGTGGCGGGGTGATCGGCGATCTGGCGGGCTTTGCCGCCGCGATCCTGCGGCGCGGTGTGCGCTTCGTGCAACTTCCCACCAGCCTGCTCGCGCAAGTCGACAGTTCCGTCGGCGGCAAGACCGGCATCAACTCGCCCCATGGCAAGAACCTTGTCGGCGCCTTTCATCAGCCCAGCCTCGTTCTTGCCGATACGGCGGTTCTGGGCACCCTGACCGAACGCGATTTTCTGGCTGGCTACGGCGAGGTGGTCAAATACGGTCTGCTGGGGGATCACCAGTTCTTTGAATGGCTTGAGGTCAATGCCTCACGTGCCGCGTCCGGTGACATGGATGCAAGGATCAGCGCGGTCACCCGCTCGGTCCAGATGAAGGCCGCCATCGTGGCGCGCGACGAAACCGAAGAAGGCGAACGCGCGCTTCTGAACCTCGGCCATACCTTCTGCCACGCGCTCGAGGCTGCGACCGGTTATTCGGACCGTCTGCTGCATGGCGAAGGCGTCGCCATCGGCTGCGCCCTCGCGTTCGAGCTGTCATCGCGCCTGGGCCTGTGTTCGCAAGAGGATCCAAGCCGCCTGCGCGCCCATCTGCGCGACATGAAGATGAAGGTCGATCTGTCAGATATCCCAGGAGAATTGCCAGATGCCGACGGGCTGATCGCCCTGATGGCGCAGGACAAGAAAGTCTCGGATGGCAAGCTGACATTCATCCTTGCCCGCGAAATCGGTCAGGCCTTCATCACCAGCGATGTGCCCCGCGATGTGCTGCACAAGCTGTTGACGGATGCCCTGGCCACCCGCCTCTGATCGCGCCTGCGTTCTTCTTGCCTGAAATATCCTCGGGGGGTGTCCCGCAGGGACGAAGGGGGGCAGACAGCCCCCCTTGCCACCTCTCAACCCGCGATGCGCACCAGGGCGTGGCGCTTCTTGCCCGCACTCAGCTTGACGGCGCCTTCAAGGCTTGCAGCATCCAGCAGCAGACCCGCATCGGTTACCTCGGCATCGTTCAGGCGCGCGCCGCCTTCGGCGATCAGGCGCTTGGCCTCCTTGCCCGAGGCCGCCAGACCGCTGCGCACGATCAGCTGCACGATGGAAATGCCATCGCCCACTTCGGCCGCGGTCAGGTCCAGCGTGGGCAGATCCTCTCCCACACCGCCCTTCTCGAAGACTTCGCGCGCGGTGGCTTCCGCCGCCGCCGCCGCTTCGGCCCCGTGCAGCAGGGTCGTCACCTCATTGGCCAGGATAATCTTGGCCGCGTTGATCTCGGACCCCTGAAGCGCGCCCAGGCGGTCGCATTCCTCGACCGGCAGATCGGTATATAGCTTCAGGAAGCGTCCGGTATCGGCATCGGTCGTGTTGCGCCAGAACTGCCAGAAATTGTAGGGCGACAGCATGTCGGCATTCAGCCAGATCGCGCCGCCTGCCGATTTGCCCATCTTGCGCCCGTCCGAAGTGGTCAGAAGGGGCGTTGTCAGGCCAAAGACCTGCGCATCGACCACGCGCCGTGTCAGGTCGATCCCGTTCACGATATTGCCCCACTGGTCCGATCCGCCCATCTGCAGCCGCACGCCATAGCGGCGGTTCAACTCCATGAAGTCATAGGCTTGCAGGATCATGTAGTTGAATTCCAGAAAGGACAGCGACTTGTCCGGGTCGTTCAGCCGCGACTTCACGCTGTCAAAGCTCAGCATGCGGTTGATCGAGAAATGCCGCCCGATGTCGCGCAGGAATTCCAGGTAGTTCAGGTTGTCCAGCCATTCGGCATTGTTCAGCATGATCGCCCCGGTGGGGGTGTCGCCGTAATCCAGGTAGCGACCGAACACCTGGCCCATCCCGGCGATATTCTCGTCGATCTGTGCGGGGCTCAGCATCGGGCGCTCGTCGGATCGGAAGCTGGGATCACCCACCTTCGTGGTGCCCCCGCCCATCAGTGTGACGGGTTTGTGGCCGGTCTTTTGCAACCAGCGCAGCAGCATGATGTTCAGAAGATGCCCCACGTGCAGCGATTTCGCCGTAGCGTCATACCCGATATAGGCCGGAACAACCCCCGCCATCAGCGCATCGTCCAGCCCTTGCAGGTCGGTGCAGTCTGACAGGAATCCGCGCGCGGTGATGATGCGCAGGAATTCCGATTTCGGGTGGTAGGTCATCTCTCTTGTCCCTCGGTGGTTTGCGCGGCATGTATAATGACCGAGGCGGTATATGCAAACCGCTATTGAGGGCGGAAATGGCCGGTCTGGGCAGGGGTGCAGAAATGCGAGAAGCAAGGGTGATCCGCGCGTCGGGGGCCATGTCAGGCACCTCGCTCGACGGGGTGGATGCCGCCGTGGTCGAAACCGATGGCGAGGTGATCACGGCCTTCGGACCCACAGCTTACCGGCCCTATTCGCCCGAGGAACAGGCCGTGCTGCGCGCCGCCTTGGGCAAATGGCCCGGTGATGCGGGGCTGGAACAGGCGCAGACGCTGGTCGAAGCCGCGCATCACGAGATCCTTTCAGGCTTTGAAGGGGTCGAGCTTGTGGGCTTTCACGGCCAGACCCTTGCCCATGATCCCGATGGGCGCGGCACGCATCAGCTGGGCGACGGCGCGGCGCTGTCGGAACGGCTGGGCCTGCCGGTGGTATGGGATTTCCGGTCCGCCGATGTGCGGCTGGGCGGGCAGGGCGCGCCCTTGGCCCCTTTCTTTCATTTCGCCTGCGCCAAATGGATCGGGGCCACCGAACCGCTGGCTTTCCTCAACCTCGGGGGCGTCGGCAACCTGACATGGGTCGATCCGGGGCATGCCCGCCCCGAAGACGAAGGCGCGCTGCTGGCCTTTGACACGGGCCCCGCGAATGCGCCGATCAATGATCTGGTGCACAAGAGGCTGGGTCTGACCTATGACAAGGGCGGGCGTCTTGCCGCGCGCGGCAAGGTCGTGGATGGCGCGCTGGAGCTGTTTCTTGATGAGCCCTATTTCCTGAAGATGCCGCCCAAATCGCTGGACCGCGATGCCTTTGCCGACATGCTGGACCTTGTGCACGAACTGGATGACGCCGATGCAGCGGCCACCATGACCGCGATGGCCGCAGCCGCCGTCATGCGCGGGATGGAACATTGCCCGATCCCGCCCGCGCGGCTGCTGGTCACCGGCGGCGGGCGGCACAATCCGGTAATGATGCAGATGCTCCGCGCGGGGCTGGATTGCCCGGTCGATCCGGTCGAGGCGGTGGGGCTGGATGGTGACATGCTCGAGGCGCAGGCCTTCGCCTTTCTGGCGGTCAGGGTCGCGCGTGGTCTGCCGACATCTTGTCCCGCGACCACGGGCGTGCGTGCCGCCGTCGGCGGCGGCATCCTGAGCGGAAAGCGTTAGCGCTAACATATTTTTGACGCATGGGCGCTTGCAGCCATTGTGCCCGTGCCCAAGCATGATAGAGTCCCGCCCGGAACATGCAGGGCGCAATCCCCGGTGGGCATCGCGCAACCTGTTGAAACACAAGGGCTGTTCTGATGGCATCTCGGGTCATTCCGGTCGATCCTTTCGATCTGGTCATCTTTGGCGGCACCGGTGATCTGGCGCGGCGCAAGATCCTTCCGGCCCTTTTCCGGCGATATTGCGCCGGTCAGATGCAGCCCGGCACCCGCCTGATCGGCGCGGCGCGGGCCGAGATGTCGGATGCCGATTACCGTGAACTCGTGGCGCAGGCGCTTGATGAATTCAACACTGGCCATGCCCATGCGCCCGAACAGCGCGCGGCCTTTCTGGCCGATCTGCATTACGTGACCCTGGATGCGATGGGCGATGAGGGGTGGGCGCGGCTGGCCGGGCTGATGTCACGCGACAGGATCAAGGCCTATTACTTCTCGGTCGGGCCGGGGCTTTTCGGGCCGTTGGCCGAACGGCTGCACCGCCATGGGCTGGCCTATGAAGGTGCGCGGATCGTCGTCGAAAAGCCTTTCGGCCGCGATCTTGAAACCGCGCGGGCCTTGAACCGCACGCTGGCCCAGCATTTCGATGAAAGCCAGATCTACCGGATCGATCATTACCTGGGCAAGGAAACCGTCCAGAACCTGATGGCGATCCGCTTCGGCAACATGCTGTTCGAACCGCTGTGGAACAGCCAGTATGTCGATCACATCCAGATCACCGTGGCGGAAACCGTGGGCGTGGGCGGGCGCGGGGATTACTATGACCGCGCGGGCGCCATGCGTGACATGGTGCAGAACCACCTGATGCAGCTTTTGTGTCTGATCGCGATGGAACCGCCCGCCAAGTTCGACCCTTCGGCGGTGCGCGATGAAAAGCTTAAGGTGATCCGAGCGCTGGACCCTGTCGCCCCGGCCCAGATCGTGCGTGGCCAGTACCGCGCTGACGGCGACAAGCCGGGCTACCGCGAACACGTCGAAAACCCCGCCTCGACGACCGAAAGCTTCGTGGCGCTCAAGGCGCATATCAGCAATTGGCGATGGGCGGGCACGCCATTCTATCTGCGCACCGGAAAGCGGCTGCGCGCGCGCACCTCGGAAATCGCCGTGGTGTTCAAGGAAGCACCCCATTCCATCTTCGGGGCCGAAGCCGGTCGGCATCGCAACATCCTGACCATCCGCTTGCAGCCGAACGAAGGGATCGACCTTGACGTGACCATAAAGGAGCCGGGTCCGGGCGGCATGCGGCTTGTCGATGTGCCGCTAGACATGACCTTTACCGAAGCGTTGGGACCCGATGCCGAAGACGTGCCGGACGCCTATGAACGGCTGATCATGGATGTGATCCGGGGCAACCAGACCCTCTTCATGCGCGGTGACGAGGTCGAAGCCGCTTGGGCCTGGACCGATCCGATCATCGCCGATTGGGAAGCGGCGGGAACCGATCCGGTGCTCTACGATTCCGGCAGTGCCGGCCCCGAAGAGGCGCTGGCCCTCATGCACCGCGACGGCCGCCGCTGGAGGGAGATACGATCATGACCCTGAACGAATACCCCGATGCCGAGATGCTGGCGATCAACCTGGCAAATATCCTTGCCGGAAAACTGACAGCGACATTGATGCACGAGGATCGCGCCACGCTGGTGGTGCCCGGCGGCACAACGCCTGGCCCGATCTTTGATGCGCTCTGCGATGCCGATCTGGATTGGTCGCGCGTCGACATCATGCTCAGCGATGAACGCTGGGTGCCCGAGGATGATCCGCGTTCGAATGCAACGCTGGTACGGCAGCGGTTGTTGACCGGGCGGGCCGCCGAGGCGACATTTCTGCCGTTCTATGCCGGCAGCGACGATCCCGAGGACGTGCTGTCCGAGGTCGAGACCATGATCCTGCCGCATCTACCGATCTCGGTCGCCCTTCTGGGCATGGGGGCAGACATGCACACGGCCAGCCTGTTCCCGAGAGGTGACAACCTGCGCCTGGCGCTGGATCCCGGCGCGCCGATCCTGGTCAGCATGCGGGCGCCGGGGCTGGACTGCACCCGCGTCAGCCTGAGCGCGCGGGTATTGCGCGATGCGCTGAATCTGCACCTGGTCATCACAGGCGCCGAAAAACGCGCAAGCCTTGAGCGCGCCTTACGCCTGCCACCGGAAGAGGCCCCGGTCGCAGCGATCCTGGACGAGGCCGAGGTTCATTGGGCGGAATAAATGACTTTGACGATTGACGCGTGCTGGTCACGCCTTGACACCCTGAAACAGACTGCGGCGACGCGATCGATCCTGTCGCTCTTCGACGACCCGGATCGTGCGCGGGCTTTCTCTGCCCGGTTCGACGGGATGCTGTTCGACTATTCCAAGACCGCCATCGACGCGCCAACCCGCAAGGCCCTGCTTGAACTGGCGCAAGCGGCGGATATCGAGGAACGGCGCACGGCGATGTTTGCAGGCGAAAAGATCAACGAAACCGAAGGCCGCGCCGTGCTGCACACGGCCCTGCGCGCGCCGGCGGATGCGGCGGTCTTTGTCGATGGCCAGGATGTCATGCCGGGTGTTCGCCTCACGCTGGACCGGATGCAGAATTTCGCCAATGCAGTACGGGCGGGCCGGATCAAGGGGCAGGGGGGAGCGATCACCGATGTGGTAAACATTGGTATTGGCGGGTCCGATCTTGGCCCCGCTATGGCCGTGCTGGCGCTGGCGCCCTATCACGATGGGCCGCGCTGCCATTTCGTATCGAACGTGGACGGCGCGCATGTCGCCGATACGCTCAAGGATCTGGACCCGGCGCGCACGCTGCTGATCGTGGCCTCCAAGACCTTCACGACGATCGAGACGATGACAAACGCCCGCACCGCGCGCGACTGGCTGGCAGCCAGCGTCGCCGATCCGGGCGCGCAATGCGTGGCCCTCTCCTCGGCGATCGACAAAGCGGGCGCATTCGGGATCGCGGCTGATCGCGTCTTCGGGTTCGAAGACTGGGTCGGGGGGCGCTATTCCATGTGGGGACCGATCGGGTTGTCGCTGATGCTGGCGATCGGGCCCGACCGGTTCCATCAGATGCTGGCAGGGGCCGCGGCGATGGACGCGCATTTCCGGCAGGCGCCTCTGTCCGAAAACCTGCCTGTCCTTCTGGCCCTGACGGGGGTCTGGCATCGGCAGGTGCTGGGCCATGCCAGCCGCGCGGTGCTGCCCTATGATCAGCGCCTGTCGCGTCTGCCCGCCTATCTTCAGCAGCTCGAGATGGAAAGCAACGGCAAGCGGGTGGCGATGGACGGAAGCGATCTTGCGCGCCCGTCGGGGCCGGTGGTCTGGGGCGAGCCGGGCACCAACGGGCAGCACGCCTTCTACCAGTTGATCCACCAGGGCACCGACGTGATCCCTTGCGAATTCATGATCGCGGCACAGGGACATGAGCCGGAGCTTACCCATCAGCACCGCCTGCTGATCGCGAATTGCCTGGCCCAGTCCGAGGCCTTGATGCGCGGCCGTTCGCTTGAGGCGGCACGCGCCATGATGGCGGCCAAAGGTCTCTCGGGCGCCGAACTGGAACGCCAGGCGCGCCACCGGGTCTTTCCGGGCAACCGCCCCTCGGTCACGCTGGCCTATGACATGCTGACACCGCGCCGCCTGGGCCAGATCGTGGCGCTTTATGAACACCGCGTCTTCGTCGAAGGGGTGATCCTGGGGATCAACAGTTTCGATCAATGGGGGGTGGAATTGGGCAAGGAACTGGCGACTGCACTGCAACCGCTGCTCGAAGGGGGCGAGGCCGGGGACAAGGACGGCTCGACCCTGGGGCTGGTGGGGTTCCTCACCGGGCACTGACACGCCGCGATGCACGGGCCGCGGGCGATGCGGGTCAGGTTCATCCGCGTTCAGCCATGCAGCGCCAGAAGCCAGCCACCGGTCATCACGACGGCCAGAAGGGCAAGCGCCAGGCACTCACCGCGCTGCGGGCCGCGCCTCCGGTGCGCGGGTGCGGTTTTTGGTGGGGCGGGCCGGGGATGATCCTTGTCTGTGTCAGACGCTCGCATCATGCTTTCCTTTCGAACCAGGGCCGGGGCCTGCTGCCACAGACACCCGACCCCGCCGATGACCGCCCGCCGCTGGAAGAGCCGGACAGGCGGTCAAACCCCGCAGATCACTTGGGCACGAGCACCGCATTGACCACGTGGATCACGCCATTCGATTGCATGACGTCCGAAATCGTGACGCGCGCGGCATTGCCGTTTTCGTCATAGATATAGAGATTGCGCCCCTTGACCTGTGCCGAGAGCGCATCGCCCGAGACTGCATTGAAATGGTAAAACCCGTCGGCGCTGGCGCGGGCGCGCGCGGCAATCTGCGCGGTGCTCATGTTGCCCGCCACCACATGCGCGGTCAGGACCTTTTGCAGCATCCCCAGATTTTCGGGTTTCAGAAGCGTCTCGACGGTGCCTGCGGGCAGGGCTGCGAAAGCGTCATTGACGGGCGCAAAGACGGTGAAAGGGCCGGATCCCTGCAGGGTGTCGACCAGACCTGCAGCCTGGACGGCGGCAACAAGCGTGGTGTGATCTGCCGAATTGACCGCATTCTCCACGATGTTGCGGGTGTCGAACATGTCCGCGCCGCCGACTTGTGGATTGGCGGCCATGGCCGCTGATGCGGCAGTCAGGCTTGCGGCCAGAACGAATGCCTTGAAGGTCTGTTTCATCGATATCTCCCTTTTCATGTGGTGCCCCTTTGGTCGGGCATGTCACAGTCACGGGCGGGGAGAGGCGATAGTTTCAATCAGGGCGTATTTTTTCGACCGCACAGCCCGGCGGCAGGGTCGGCATGCCTTCGGCGAGGATATTTGGAGCAAGAAGAAACAGAAAAAAAATGGGCGGCCCGCGATGGGACCGCCCTTGTTCCGTGTCAATCCGGTATGATCAGCGAAGGATCGACCGACCTGCATAGATCGCCGTATCGGCCAGCGACTCCTCGATGCGGATCAGCTGGTTGTATTTCGCCAACCGATCCGAGCGCGCCAGCGATCCGGTCTTGATCTGTCCGCAATTGGTGGCCACGGCCAGATCGGCGATGGTGGCGTCCTCGGTCTCGCCGGAACGGTGCGACATCACGTTGGTCATGCGGGCCCGATGCGCCATGTCCACGGCGCGCAGGGTTTCGGTCAGCGTGCCGATCTGGTTGACCTTGACCAGCATGGAATTCGCGCAGCCGCGCTCGATCCCCATGGCCAGACGCGCCGGATTGGTCACGAAAAGATCGTCGCCCACAAGCTGAACCTTGGCGCCCAGCCGGTCCGTCAGCGCGCGCCAGCCGTCCCAGTCATCCTCGGCGCAGCCATCCTCGATCGAGATGATCGGGTAATCGGCGCAAAGTGCCGCCAGGTAGTCGACATTCTGGTCGCTGGATAGGGTCTTGCCCTCGCCCGACAGCACGTAATTGCCATCGCGGTAATATTCGGTAGCAGCGCAATCCAGCGCCAGGCAGATGTCGTCACCCGGACGGTAGCCGGCCTTTTCGATGGCCTTGAGGATGAAATCCAGCGCCTCGCGCGTGCCCGACAGATTGGGGGCAAAGCCGCCCTCGTCACCGACGCCGGTGGCAAGACCCGCTGCCGAGAGTTCCTTTTTCAGCGTGTGAAACACCTCGGCGCCCATGCGCACCGCGTCGCGGATCGAGGCCGCGGCGACCGGCATGATCATGAATTCCTGGATGTCGATCGGGTTGTCCGCGTGTTCGCCGCCGTTGATGATGTTCATCATCGGCACGGGCAGTACACGGGCAGAGGTGCC
The DNA here is from genome assembly GCA_033839205.1 of Rhodobacterales bacterium. Lineage (GTDB taxonomy): Bacteria > Pseudomonadota > Alphaproteobacteria > Rhodobacterales > Rhodobacteraceae > Seohaeicola. Next base: position 20,050 of record JAJLKH010000044.1, read on the forward strand.
GCCGATATAGCGGTACAGCGGCTGCGTGGTGAAATCGGCGGCCGCCTTGGCCACGGCCAGCGACACGCCCAGGATCGCATTCGCCCCCAGACGAGCCTTGTTCGGCGTGCCGTCCAGTTCGATCATGCTCAGGTCGATGGCGACCTGTTCGGTGGCGTCCATGCCCAGCAGGTTTTCGGCGATCTCGCCATTCACGGCGGCGCAGGCCTCAAGCACACCCTTGCCCAGATACCGCGCCTTGTCGCCATCGCGCCGCTCGACCGCCTCATGCGCGCCGGTCGAGGCACCCGAGGGCACAGCCGCCCGGCCCATGGTGCCATCTTCCAGGATGACGTCCACCTCGACCGTGGGATTGCCCCGGCTGTCCAGGATTTCGCGGGCGTGGATGTCGATGATCGTGCTCATGGTGGCGTCCCTTCGGGATGTGAACTGCATTGCGCGCGCTTTTAGAGGGCGCATGGTCCAAGGGAAAGGGGGCGAGGGGCAGGTTTGCGCTAACCTTTTCAGTATTTTCCGGGGTTTGCGCTAACCTTTGGCCGTGCGTGCCGCGTTGCGGCGCAACCGTGCTTCGCGCCAGAAGGTATAGATGCCCGACGCCACGATCAGCGCCGAACCCGCCAGCGTTGCCATGTCCGGCCGCTCGCCGAAGAAGAGCACGCCGAAACACAGCGCAAAAACAAGGCGGGAATAGCGGAAGGGCGTGATCACCGCCACATCGCCCATCCGCATCGCTGCCACGATCGCGTAATAGGACAGCACGCCAAAGGCCAGCGCCGCCGCGATCAGCAACCATTCCAGCCCGTTCAGCACACGCGGCGCATCGCCGGTAAAGGCCAGCATGCCTATGCCGGCGGGCACAAGTGTCAGGAATGCATAGGTCGACAGTTGCATGGACGAGATGGAACGCGGCACGGTGCGCGTTGCAAGGTCCCGCAATGCAAGGCCAACAACGCCCATGACCGCGAAAAGCGAGGCAGGTTCGAACGCGTCAAAACCCGGCCGGATGATCAGGATGACGCCGGCGAAACCGACCAGGATCGCGCTCCAGCGGCGCCAGCCCACCTGTTCGCCCAGAAACAACGCGGCACCCAGCGTCACCACCAGCGGCGTGGCCTGCAGGATCGCCGAGGCCGAGGACAGCGGCGTCAGCGCGATCGCGGTGATGAAGCCGACGGTGCCGATCAGCTCGCCCGCATTGCGGATCAGAACCGACCGCGCCAGCAGATCGCGCGAGAACAGCGCATCGCCGCGCATCAGCGCGAGAATGGCAAAGACCACGGCGCCGCCCACACCCAGCAGGATCAGCACCATGCCCAGCGGCACGGTTGCGGACAGCAACTTGATGAACATGTCCTCGATCGCAAAGCCAAGCATCGCGACGGTCATCAAAAGCGAGCCACGCAGGTTTTCCATAGGTCAAGAAGCCTGTTTGTCGGGGGATGCAACGTCGGGGACGACGGGGCTTGGGGTCGCGACCGGATTAGTCCTGCGGCGCGGAAGGTGCAAGGGGCGGCGGGACGGCTTCGGGGCGTGTCTCATGCGTGGCAGGGGTCAGCCCGTAGCGCGCGATAAGGCGCCAGACATGTGCCGGCACCATGTTCTTGAGGCGCGCAGGATGCGCGCGGCGCAGGTGCAGCACGGTTTCGATCGCCTTCATCTCGACCCGCGCACGGGCGAATTCCAACCCACGCGGCCCGGTGCGCGGCTGCAGGAAGGACACGAGGGGGCGCAGCCAGTCGGGCATCCGGCGTAGCGGCATCCCGCCCGCAGCGCGTTCGGTATTGACAAGGAACCCGCGCACGGCGCCCGCGCGCTTACCCTTGTCGGTCAGTGGGGCGGTCTGTAACTGCCCCTTCAGACGCGCCAGCATCTCGTCGCCGCGCGCATTGCGGCTGAGGATCCATTGATCGCCGTCGCCGCCCATGTAGCCCACGGTGATATCGGCCAGCCGGTTGGTGTAATCGACGCAGGTCTTGCAGGTCATCGGAAAGAAATCGGCAGGAAGTTGCGAGATCGGCAGTTGCAGGAAAGGGATCATGCGCGCCTTGCGCCCATCGTCGAAGCGCAGTTCGACACGGTAATCGGCGCGGAATTCGAGGTAACTTATAGTCTCGGGGGCCGGGTCCAGCAGCGACAGGAAGTGATGGAAGCTTTCCGTCGTCGTATTGTCCGAACAGGGCGTGCCGATCACGTAGATCCGGTCAAAGCCCAGTTCAGCTTCCAGCGCGCGCAGCGCATAGACCTGGCAGGGAATGCCGATCAGCGCGATGCGCCGGTGCCCGGCGGCGCGGGCCGGCTCCAGCAGCGCCAGAAGCGGCGCATAACCCATCCGCATGCCACGGCATTGCGCCAGCGCGTCGGGGTCGGTCACGATGACGGGCAGGGGCTTCCAGCGGTCCGACGGATCGGGCGCCATGGTCAGCACGGCATCTACCGTGCCATCACGCAAGAGCGCGGCGGCCAGCGCAGTCGTGATGCCGGTCCATTGCGCGCCGGGGGCAGGCGGCGCAAGCCTTGCGCGCATCATCTGCGTATAGGGGCCAAAGAATGCCTGTTCGCCCAGGTCGGGATCGGCCTGCCGCCCATGTGCCGCCAGTTCAAGACCCGGATAGTCGGGTTTGATGAACTGGCAGGCCCGCCCGCAGGCGCGCCCATCGCCCATCCGCGAGACACCGCAATCGGTGCATAGACCGGGGCGCGCGGCCCCTGCCAGCACAGGGGCATCAAGTCCATGAGGAAGGGGGGCATCACGTGTCATGCCCCAGACCTAGCCCAGCTTTGCCGCGCCGTCAGGTCTTTTCGCCACGCGGCTTGTGGGGCACGCCGTAAAGTTCCAGCTTGTGGCCTTTCAGCGCATATCCCAACCGACGCGCGATCTTTTCCTGCAGCGCCTCGATCTCGGGGTCGCAGAATTCGATCACCTCGCCGGTCTGCATGTCAATCAGGTGGTCATGATGCTCGCGCGCGCCATCCTCGTAACGCGCGCGCCCGTCGCCGAATTCCAGCTTGTCCAGAATCCCAGCCTCTTCGAACAGTTTGACCGTGCGATAGATCGTGGCGATCGAAATGCGCGGGTCGATGGCGGATGCGCGGGCATAAAGCTCCTCGACATCGGGGTGATCGTCGGATCCTTCCAGCACAGTCGCGATGGTGCGGCGCTGTTCTGTCATGCGCAGCCCCTTGGCCTCGCAGCGGGAAATGATCGTATCAGCCATGTGCCAGCCCCGTCGGGTGAAGTGCCTGTCTTGTCGAAGCGGGTTTAGCGGCACCTGCGCCGCAGTTCCACCCTGTTTTGGCGTGGCGGGTTGACTTCTGGGGGGTGGGCGCGCATATGCAACCCAAGCAAGGTGCTCTGCCGCGTGAGCAGACAAGCAAGACCCCTGCGTTCGCCAAACGGCAAGAACGCGAAGGGCGGAACAGGACCTTGGCCGATTTTCCCAAGATCACGCGTGGGGATCAGCGCTGCGGCGGCTGGTTGGACATGTCGTTCGATGGTCAGGCCCGGTGTGAAACCACGGGCGTTCCTTGTCGGGACGCGCAATATCGTCATGCCGGATGCGTCCGCATGGCGAAAAAGGACATGACGTTGAACGAATTTGAAATGATGGGCCTTCCGGCCAGCCTGGTGAAGCGCCTCAAGGAAACCGGGATCACCGAACCCACCCCGATCCAGAGCCGGGCCATCCCCCATGCGCTGGATGGCAAGGACGTGATGGGGCTGGCGCAGACCGGCACCGGCAAGACCGCAGCATTCGGCCTGCCGCTTCTGGCGCAGCTGATGGCGGACCCCAAGCGCCCGATGGAAAAGCATGTGCACGGGCTGATCCTGGCCCCGACGCGCGAACTGGCCAAGCAGATCGCCGACACGCTGGCAGCCCTCGTCAAGGGCACGCCGATGAAGGTGAACCTTGTGGTGGGCGGTCAGTCGATCTCGGCCCAGGCCGGGCGCCTGCTGCGCGGCACCGATATTCTGGTGGCGACACCCGGGCGTCTTCTGGACCTGCTGGACCGGCGCGCCGTGCGCCTTGATGCCACCCGTTTCCTGGTGCTGGACGAGGCCGACCAGATGCTGGACCTTGGGTTCATCCACGCGCTGCGCCGCATCGCGGGGCTTCTGCCGAAACAGCGCCAGACCATGCTGTTCTCGGCCACGATGAACAAGCAGATGTCGGAAATCGCCGCCGCCTACCTCAACAACCCGATGCGGGTCGAGGTAAGCCCCGCGGGCAAAGTGGCCGACAAGGTCACGCAGGCCGTGCATTTCATCGCCAAGTCGGAAAAGACCGCTTTGCTGATCGAACTGCTGGACAAGCACCGTGACGAGTTGGCGCTGGTCTTTGGCCGCACCAAGCATGGGTGCGAAAAGCTGATGAAGACGCTGGAAAAGGCGGGCTATGCCGCCGGTTCGATCCACGGCAACAAAAGCCAGGGCCAGCGTGATCGCGCGCTCGAGGCTTTCCGCGCGGGCAAGATCCGCGTGCTGGTAGCCACGGATGTGGCCGCGCGCGGTCTGGATATCCCGGACGTGAAGCATGTCTACAACTACGAACTGCCCAACGTTCCTGAAAATTACGTCCACAGGATCGGACGGACCGCGCGCGCCGGCAAGGACGGGGCGGCCATCGCCTTCTGTGCGCCTGACGAGATGGGCGAACTGCGCGATATCCAGAAGGTCATGAAGATCTCGATCCCCGTGGCTTCGGGCCGTCCCTGGGAGGCGCTGGATGCCCCCGATGCGCCGAAATCCGGTGGCGGCCGTGGCCGTGGTGGCCCGCGTGGCGGTGGCCCGCGTGGTGGCGGTGCGCGAGCGGGCGAAGGCGGGGCCAAGCCCGGCACCACCCAGCCGCGCCGCAGACGCCGTTCGGGTGGCGGTAAACGCGGCCCCTCAGCCAGCCAGGCCGCATAAGCTACACAAAAGGCACCCCTCGGGGTGCCTTTTCCTTTGTGGCACACGCCGTTTGCGGATCAGTCCTTGCGCCTGATTTCAGCCCAGACCGGCAGGTGGTCTGAGGCCACGCGCGCGGGCTTGCCCAGATAGGCCCCCTGATCCAGCGCCTCCAGATCATCTGACAGGGCGAAACGGTCAAGCCGCGCCACCGGCCGCGCGGCCGGAAAACTGGGCAGCCCCGGCAGAAAGCGCAGCCCCTGCGCCATCGTATCAAGGGGCATGACCGAACCCCATTCGTTGAAATCCCCCGCCATGACGGTCGGCATATGCGACAACTCGCGCAGGCAGCGCATGATCGCGGCCACCTGCAGGATGCGGTAGCGCCGGATCAGTCCCAGATGCAGGCCGATCACGCGCAAGGGGCCGATCCCGGTGTCCAGATCGACACGGATCGCGCCGCGTGGCTCCAGCCCCGGCAGGTCAAGATGCGCGGTCGCCAGAACCGTTACATGCGGCCGGATCAGCATCGCATTGCCATGCCAGCCCAGCGATCCGCCGGGCCTGTGCCCGCCGGTACCCACGGGCACGATCTGCCAGCCGTCATCCTCGATCATGCCATGGGGCAGGGCGGCAGGGCGCGGGGGCAGGCGCTTGTCCGCCTCTTGCAGCACGACGATATCCGCGCCCAGCCCCTCGATCACCTTGAGGCTGCGATCGGGACGGCGGCGCAGGTCCAGCCCCACGCATTTCTGCAGGTTGTAGCTTGCAATTTTGAGACGGGATGCGGACATGTGAGGGGTATAGCCGCCACGAAAGGGAGCGTCACGAGGTGTTTGCCGATCAGACTTGGCTCGCCCGGATCATCTGGGGCCTGCTGGCGCTGTTCGCGCTGGATGCGCTGTTTCAGGGCAACTGGCCGCTGGCTTTCGTGTCTCTGGCCACATTGGCGCTATCGCTTGTGCCACTGTTCGCCGCCCGCTGGGCCGAGATCGTTGTGCCGCCGTCGTTCATCGCGGCCATCGTGGTCTTTGTCGGTGGCACGCTGTTCCTGGGCGAGGTCTTTGATTTCTACGACCGGTTCTGGTGGTGGGACATGGTCATGCATGCCGGCAGCGCGATCGGCTTCGGCCTGATCGGCTTCGTTCTGGTCTTCATGATGTTCCAGGGCGACCGCTACGCCGCACCGCCCTTTGCCGTGGCCTTTTTCGCCTTTTGCTTCGCTATCGCCATCGGCGCAATCTGGGAGATCTTCGAATTCGGGATGGATCAGATCTTCGGCCTGAACATGCAGAAATCCGGCCTGATGGACACGATGGCCGACCTGATCATGGATTTCATCGGTGCGGTGATCGGAGCAGGCGCCGGATATGCTTATCTGAAAGGGCAGGCCAAGGGCGGTCTGATGGGCTTGATCGACGATTTCGTGCAGCGCAATCCGCGGTTTTTCAACCGCCATCGCAAGCGGCGCTGAGCCGCTGGCAGCCCTTGACGACACCCACAGTTTCGCGTCCACTCCGCCGCATGGATCGCAAGGACAGGATAGACGCCATCGGGGCGGTGGCGCTGACGGGCTTTGCCACGGCCATGGCGTTCAACCAGGTAGTGATCAAGCTGGGCAACGGCGGGTTTCAACCCGTTTTCATGGCCGGGCTGCGCTCGATCGGGGCGCTGGTCGTGCTGCTGATCTGGATGCGGCTGCGCGGGATCCGTCTGGATTTCAGCCGCGATACGCTGGGTCCGGGGCTGGCGCTTGGCGCCCTGTTCGCGGCCGAATTCCTGTGTCTCTTCTGGGCGCTGGATCACACCACGGTCGCCCGCGCGTCGATCCTTCTATATTCGATGCCGGTGATCCTGACGATTTCCGCGCATTTCCTTCTACCGGGTGAAAGGCTGACGCGGCGGCGGCTGCTGGGGCTTGTGCTGGCCATGGCTGGCGTCGCATTGGTGCTGGCCCAACGCGGCGGCGGGCAGGCTTCCCTGATGGGGGATCTGGCGGCGCTGGGGGCGGCCTTTGGCTGGACCGGGATCGCGCTGGTGGTGCGCATGACCGCGATCCAGCGCGCGGCCCCCGAGATGCAGCTGTTCTGGCAACTGTCGGTCAGCGCCATCCTGCTGATGATCGCGGCGCCGATGTTCGGGCCACTTCTGCGCGATCCGCAGATCGTCCATCTGTTGGGTCTGGCCTATCAGATCGTGGCCGTCGCCAGTTTCGGCTTTCTGTTCTGGTTCTTCCTGATGAAGATGTACCCCGCCTCAGGGGTGGCCAGCTTTTCGTTCCTGACGCCCGTTCTTGCGGTGGGGTTCGGCTGGCTGATCCTTGGCGAACAGGTCGGCCCGGCCGTTCTGATCGGGCTGGTTCTGGTGGCCGTGGGGATCGTCCTGATCAACCGCAGGCCGCGCGTCCCGGCCTGAAGCGTATCACGTTCCGCAGAAGGTCTGCGCGACGATTTCATGCGCCAGCGGGGGCCGGGTCAGATCCTCTTGCCCCGGCTGATCGGTGAAAGGGTCGCACAGCACAGAAAGCAGCCGCTCGAACGGGGCCAGGTCGCCTCCGACAGCGGCCTGGATCATCTCTTCGACCCGGTGATTGCGCGGAATATAGGCGGGGTTGGCGGACAGCATCCGCGCCTCGGCCCCATCCTCTTGCTGCAATCTTTCCCGCCAACGGGCATTCCATGCGTCATAGGCGGCGCGATCCGTGAACTGATCGCGCGCGCGCCCCTGTGCAAGCGCCCGGAACGTGTTGGTGAAGTCTGCCTGTCCCGCCTGCATCAGCGCCAGAAGATCCTCGATCAGCGCAGCATCGGCCGGATCGTCACCCGTCAGCCCCAGTTTGGGGCGGAAGGCGGACAGACGCTCGGCCTCGATCAGCGCGGGCATGGCATTGATGGCATCGGTGAACTGGCTGATCGCCGCATCGGTATCGGGCATCAGCGGCACAAGCGCGGTGGCAAGCTGCGCCATGTTCCACACGATCACCCGCGCCTGGTTGTCATAGGCGTAACGCCCATGCGCGTCGATCGAGCTGTAGACCGTCATCGGATGGTAGGTATCCATATAGGCGGCGGGGCCGTAATCGATTGTTTCCCCCGACAGGCTTGTATTGTCGGTATTCATAACCCCGTGGATAAAGCCGATCGACAGCCATTTGGCCACCAGCCGCGCCTGTGCGGCGATCACCTGCTCCAGCAGTTCGGCGGGGCTATCCGCCTGCGGATAATGCCGCGCGCGGGTATGGTCATAAAGCGCTTGCAACCCTTCCAGGTCGCGCCTTGCGGCGAAATACTGGAAGGTGCCGACGCGGATATGGCTGGCGGCCACGCGGGTCAGCACGGCGCCGGGCAGGGCGGTTTCCCGGTAGACGCTTTCGCCCGTCAGCACGGCGGCCAGCGCGCGGGTCGTCGGCACACCCAAGGCATGCATCGCCTCGGACAGCAGGTATTCACGCAGAACCGGACCCAGCCAGGCGCGCCCGTCGCCCATCCGGCTGTAGGGTGTCTGGCCCGAGCCTTTCAGCTGGATGTCCCGGCGATGGCCCGCACGGTCCACGACCTCGCCCAACAGCAATGCGCGCCCGTCACCCAACTGGGGTGAGAAGCCGCCGAACTGATGCCCGGCATAGACCTGCGCCAAAGGCGCTGCACCGTTGGGCACCGCATTTCCTGCGAATACCGCCGCCATATCCTCGGGCGCGCTTGGGATGATGCCAAGATCGGCGGCCAGCGCGTGATTGAAAGCCAAAAGGCGCGGCGCGCGCACAGGTTGGGCCACCTGCCGCGTGTAAAAGCGCGGGGGCAGGGTGGCGTAGCTGTTGTCGAAGGGAATATGCAGGGTCATGGGCCACCATATAGGGCAGGGCGCGCGGGGTTACAGCACCCGCGACATGAACATCGTATGATCGCGCGGAGCAAAGCGTGCGCGGGCATAGAACGCCTGGGTGCGGGTATCGTCGCGCGCCACCTCAAGATGCAGGGCGCGCACACCGCTGACGCCCAATGCCTTGGCGATGCCGTTCAGCGCCTCGAACCCCATGCCGCGCCCGCGCACCGCGGGGCGTACGAAGATCTCGTCCACGATCCCGTCCAACCCGCCATATTCCACCGACCAGCCGAATGAGATCACCACATAGCCCACGGGCGCCCGACGCGGTCCGATCAACCACACCGCACCATGGGGCGATCCGTCCAGCAGGGGTGCTATGGCGCGGGTGTGATGTGCGGTGTCCGTATCGTATCCCATCTCGGCGTGAAAAGCGGCGACCAGCGGAAGGATGCGGTCCAGATCCTCGGGGGCGGCGAGGTGCAACAGGCTCATAGGCGGGCCAGCCTTTCCGTCAGCAGGGCAAAGAAACCGTCTGCATCCACATCGCCCATGAACAGCGCATTCGGCGCACGTGTCGTGACACGCCACCAGTCGGCCACGGTCATTCCCATCGTCAGTTCGGACTGGGTCTCGATCTCGACATTCACATGCCGCCCGCTGAACAGATCCGGCCGGATCAGCCAGGCGGTCACGCAAGGATCATGCAGGGGCGCGCCGAGCGAGCCGTATTTTTCCTTGTCGAATCTTTCGAAGAACTCGGTCATCTGGGCCACGGCCACGCCGACGGGTGTGCCGAGCGCGCGGAACCGGTCGTTGCGTTCGGCGGTCACCAGGACCTTGTGCGTGACGTCCAGTGGCATCACGACTAGGGGCACACCGGCGCGGAACACGATCCGCGCCGCCTGTGGATCGACATAGATGTTGAATTCAGCTGCAGGCGTGATGTTGCCCACCTGGAAATAGGCGCCACCCATCAGAACGATCTGACGGATCCGCGGAATGATGTCGGGGGCCTTTTCCATTGCCATGGCGATATTTGTCAGCGGACCAAGAGGGCAGAGCGTGACGCTTCCCGATGGTTCCGCGCGCAGGGTGTCGATGATGAAATCGACCGCGTGCCGATCCTGCAAGGGCATCCGCGGATCCGGCAGAACCGGACCATCCAGACCGCTTTTGCCATGCACATGTTCCGCCGTCACCAGATCACGGCCCAAGGGGCGGTCACACCCGGCAAAGACGCGGATATCGGGCCGCCCTGCCAGTTCGCAGACCATGCGCGCATTGCGCTGCGTGAGTGCCAGCGGCACGTTCCCGGCGACGGCGGTGATCCCCAGCACCTCGATCTCCGCGGGGCTGGCCAGCGCCAGCAGGATGGCGACGGCATCATCCTGGCCGGGATCCGTGTCGATGATGATCTTTTGCGGAGTGATCTGCAGGGTCATGGCCCGTCCTTGAAGCATGGCATCCGCTTGCGGCGCCTGTCGTGGTCAATAGCGTCCGATGCCCGGTCATGCCGGACACGGCCGTTCTTGTCACATGTATGGAAGCAAGCGTGCCGAACCGCAATCCATCAGGGCGCACCGCGCCGCCCCGATGTTGCCATCACGCGGGTTTCAGCCGGTCATCTTCTGCTCGGCGTCGGGCAGGATCAGATGCATCGTCTGGATCAGTTCCTTGAGTTTCGTGGTCGAGATGTTCTCGGTCCGGGGAAGGTAAAGGACATCGCAATATTGCCGCAGGTCGTCGAACTTGCCTTCCCAGTCATCGCCCATCGCGAAAAGATCCACCCCGTAGGTGGCGATATCCTTGGGTTTCTGTTCCCAGCAGGTTTCGGGGATCACCATATCCACGTATTGGCAGGCTTCCAGCACTTCGACCCGGTGGGCATAGGGGATCGCCGTTCGCTTGCCCTTGAGGGTGTTGAACTCGTCGGTCGAGCAGGCAACGATCAACTTGTCACCAAGGTCCGCCAGCCGCCGCAGCAGGCGCACATGGCCCACATGGAACAGATCGAAAGTACCATAGGTCAGGATCGTGCGACCGCCTGACTTCGTTTTCTCGTTACGCATTGTCACTACCTTTGTCGTTGCTGCCAAGAGCATCCATGAAAGACCTGAAACGTCGGTTTGCGCGGTTCCAGGGAAATGCAAAACCGGGATCGGGCGCGCGCCACCCATCACCGTAATTCACCGCCAATATGTCCTCGGCCCGTGCGGGTATGGGCAGCCCGGTCACATCGCAGCGCGCCAGCGGCATCAGCGCATCGGCAGGCAGGTCGCCGCAGGTATGCGGATAGACATGCAGTTGCCCCTCGGCGATCCAGGCCGGGAAAAGGTCGATATTGTAGACGCCGCCCGACTGCAGCTTGAACACGCCAGGGTTCGGCCCCTGATTTTCCGACAGAAGCCCAGCCTCCTTGAGGCGGAGATAGGTGTCCTGCCAAGCGCGCGCCGCACTTTCCTGGTTGTCGGCTTCAAGCAGCACGGCCAGGTCCACGTCATCGTCATGGGCAATCAGGCTCTTGTCGCGTACCATACCCAGAAGGGTGCCCGAATTCAGAAAGACGGGTCCGATGACGGCCTTGACCTTGTCCAGCATGGCCCCGACATCGGCCCAGATACTGTCGTGATCCTGGTTGTGGAAACTCTGCGGGAAATAGATGCCCTCAAGGGAATGGCCACGCGCGCCTGCCGCTTTCAAAAGGTCCGAAAAACGCTCGAACTCGACCATCTGTGCCGCAGCCAGGCGTTTCTTGTACAGACGGTACAGCGCCTTTTGTGCCCGGCGCGGGCGCTTGCCTGCCCCGATGACCAGCATGATGAACGCCTCAAGATAATCCGTCGAAAAGGCGTCGCCACGCAGATCGGCAAAAGCCTCTAACTCCTTGGCATACGCCCCGCCGCTAAACCCCTCACGGGGCAGAACCAGTTGCGCCAGCGCGATGTCGCGGATCTCTCCGACGCGCATGTCGATCTGCCGGTCTGGCGACACATCCATCTTGTTCATCGTCTTTTCCTGCACCCTTACTGCTGGCACACTGTCCACCATGTCACTGCTGTGTGAAGAAATCGCGGCAAGCGATGAAAATTCTGCCGGCACGGGGCAGGACAAGTTTTTCGCGTATGATGGCGGCCGGACGAACAGGCCCCGCGATCACGCGTCAAAATCCAATGCGTATCGCGCGAATGACCGCATTTTGCGCCCCTTCACGTGCTCGCAAAGCGAAATCCCATATGCCGACTGATGTACCATACTGCCCGACGTCTTCTTGTTTTTCAGTGACTATGGGGTAAAATCCACCAAGACGACACCATTTATTTGCTCTCTCATGGGCAAGATGGATCTTGGGGGGGATGTGTTGCACGGGGGCCGCGCTTGGTATGGGCCCGTGCAGCAGAAAGGACCCCACGACCTTTATCGCGATTGACCGGGGTGCCATCAGGCCATAGGCATGACCACGGGCGATATGCCCACGGAAGTTTTTGCAGAGTCCTGGGGGTGCTTCATGGATAATCGTCGGCTGGCTACTGTCCTGAAGCGCGTCTTTTCGCCCTATAAGCTCAGTGTTTACAAGTTGTTGCGGGAACGCTCCATTGCGGACTCGGCCAGCTATGCCGAACAGCACCTGACCACGGCCATGATCTTTGCCAAGGACGAGGAGCTGTGGAACTACGCAGCCTCGGCCGCCCGGATCGAAGACGGCGCGATCCTGGAATTCGGCGTGTTCAAAGGCCGCTCGATCAACCATTTCGCGGGGCTATTCCCTGAACAAACCCTTCACGGCTTTGACAGTTTCGAAGGCCTGGCCGAGGATTGGACCGGCTACCACCTGCCCAAGGGCACCTTCAATCTGGATGGCAACCTGCCGCAGGTGAAGGATAACGTCACCCTGCACAAGGGCTGGTTCGACAAGACCTTGCCGGATTTCCTCAAGTCGAAGCCCGGAAAAATCCGCCTGTGCCACATTGACTGCGATACCTACGAAAGCAGCCTTTACGTGCTGCAGAAAGTCGCGCCTCTGCTGGTTAAGGGCAGTATCGTCGTCTTTGATGAATATTACGGCTATCCGAACTGGCGCTTCGGCGAATTCCGCGCCTGGGCCGAGGTCTGCGCCGAAAACAACCTCAGCTACAAGTATATAGCCTTCTCCGACATGCAGGTCGCTGTCGAAATCCAGTAGCACCGCCCCTGATGCGGCCTCACGCATGCAATAGGGGCGGCTCCGAGGCCGCCCCTTGCATCGTCAGGACTTGATCGTTCAGCCGTCGAAGTCGACGGTTTCGGTCAGCCGCAGGGCCGCGCCGCGCAGCTTGGCCAGATCCATCAGATTCACATCGTCGGGCGTGAAATCACCCCAGCTTTTCACCAACGCATCAGGCTCGATCCCCGGCGCGATCGGGTATTCGGCGTTCGCTTCGGCATAGATCTGCTGCGCCGCCGGCGAGGTCAGGAATTCCATCATCTTCAGCGCATTGTCGCGGTTCGGCGCCGCCTTGGTCATTGCCACGCCCGAAATGTTCACATGCGTGCCGCCGTTCTCGAATGTCGGGAAGACGATGTTGACCGAATTGGCCCATTCCTGCTGTTCGGGATCGGCCAGCATCTGCGCCATGTAATAGGTGTTGCCCAAGCTGATGTCGCATTCACCTGCCCAGATGGCGCGGACCTGTGCACGGTCATTGCCTTCGGGCTTGCGCGCAAGGTTCGCCTTGAGCCCTTCAAGCCAGACCTTTGCGGCCTCTTCGCCGTGGTGGTGGATCACCGCAGAGGTCAGGCCCAGTGTATAGGAGTTGGTGCCCGAACGCGTGCAGATGCGCCCCTTCCACTTGGGATCGGTCAGATCCTCATAGGTGGTCACCTCGCCTTCGGCGACACGGTCCTTCGAGGCATAGATGATCCGCGCGCGCGTCGTCAGCCCCCACCAGTGCCCTTCGGGGTCATGGTAGATGTCTGGCACGTTGGCGCGCAGCGTCTCGCTCTCGACGGGTTGGGTCAGCCCCGCCTCGACAACTTCGGCCAGCCGCGAGATGTCCACGGTCAGCACCAGATCGGCGGGCGACCGGTCACCTTCCGCCGCCAGGCGTTCAACCATGCCCTTTTCAAGATAGGCCACGTTCACGGTGATGCCGGTTTCAGCGGTAAAGGCATCCGTCAGCGGTTTGATCAGCTCGGGCTGGCGGTAGGAATAAACATTCACCTCCTCGGCAAAAGCGGGCAGGGCGAGTGACATTGCTGTCGCGCTCAGCAGGGCGGTGGTCAGGTGTCGAGTCATAACGTCCTCGTTGGGGCAGTGTTTCGATGCGCCCTGTAAGCCTGAGTTTTTTTGTCGGGTCAATACCTGAATGAAATTGTCGGAAAATTAATGCCAAGTTCAACCTGATCACGCGCCAGCCTTGTCCTTGCGCTTTGCCTCGTTCCACAGTGCGTCCATTTCTGCCAGATCTGATTGCGCGGGGCTTGAGCCCTTCGCGGCAAGCCTTTGCTCGATATATTCAAAGCGCCGTACGAACTTAGCGTTCGCGCCGCGCAGCGCGGCCTCGGGGTCGATGTCCATATGCCGGGCCAGGTTGGCCATCACGAACAGCAGATCACCGAACTCCTCTTCGATCTCGGCATGCGACAGCGTTTCGCGCGCCTCGGTCAGCTCGGTCGCCTCCTCGACGATCTTGTCCAGCACCTGGGTGACATCCGGCCAGTCGAACCCCACGCGCGCCGCCCGTTTTTGCAGTTTGACCGCCCGCAACAAGGCGGGCAGACCCACGGCGACACCGTCCAGAACGCCTCCCTGCGCGGATGCGGCGCGTTCCGCCGCCTTGATCCGTTCCCAATCCTGCGTTTGCTGCTCGGCCGACTTGTCGCGGCTTTCATCGCCAAAGACATGTGGATGCCGCGCCACCATCTTGTCGCAGACGCGCCGCGTCACGCTGTCAAAAGTGAACAGGCCCGCCTCATCGGCCATTTGGCTATGATAGACGACCTGCAACAGCAGATCGCCCAATTCGCCCTCAAGCTCGGGCCAGTCCTGCCGTTCTATCGCATCGGCCACCTCATAGGCTTCTTCGATCGTGTAGGGGGCGATGGTCGTGAAGTCCTGTTCGATATCCCAGGGGCACCCGGTTTCGGGGTCGCGCAGGCGCTGCATGATTCGCAATAGCCGGGGCAAGCCGCCGTGCGCGTCATGGATCAGGCTGTCATCGGTCATTGCGGCTGCTCCGGATTTCAGGTTTGGTGCAACCGTGACCGCAACCGCCAAAGGAGTCCAGAGATGGCCGTGATCAACCGTATCGCCGGATTTGCCGAAGACATGACCGGCTGGCGGCGCCATCTTCATCAGTATCCCGAACTTGGCTTCGATTGCGTCAAGACCGCAGCCTATGTCGTTGAAAGACTGAAAGAGTTCGGAATAACCGATATCCACCAGGGGATCGCGAAAACCGGCGTTGTCGCGATCATCGAAGGCCAGGGACCAGGCCCCGTGATCGGCTTGCGCGCCGATATGGATGCCCTTCCCATCGCCGAGGAAACAGGCGTCGACTATGCCTCGACCGTGCCGGGTGTGATGCATGCCTGCGGTCATGACGGGCATACAACGATGCTTCTGGGGGCTGCGCGCTATCTGGCCGAGACACGGAATTTCGCGGGCAAGGTCGCCCTTATCTTTCAGCCGGCAGAAGAAAACGGCGGCGGTGGCGGCGTGATGGTCGAGGAAGGCGTGATGGACCGTTTCGGCATCGACGAAGTCTATGCGCTGCACAATGCCCCCGGTTTTCCCGAGGGCGCGTTCTATACCACGCCGGGGCCGATCATGGCGGCGGTCGATACATTTCACATCAATATCAGGGGGTTGGGCGGTCATGGTGCGATGCCGCACGCCACCCGCGATCCGGTGGTCGCGGCGGTAGGCATCGTGCAGGCGATCCAGACGATCAGCAGCCGCAACCATTATGCGCTGGATGACCTGGTGATCTCGGTCACCCAGATCCATACCGGCAGCGCCGAGAATATCGTGCCCGAAACCGCCTATGTGGGCGGGACGGTGCGCACCTTCGACAAGGCCGTTCAGGCCATGGTCATGGACCGCATGAAAGCCATCGTATCCGGTCAGGCCGCCGCCTATGGCGTAGAGGCCGAGCTGAATTACGAGGTCTGGTATCCCGCCACGGTCAACGATCCGGCCCGCGCGGCCTTTGCCGCAAAGGTGGCGGCGGAAGTTGTCGGTGAAAACCTGGTAACCCCCGAAGCCGGGCGCGAAATGGGCGCCGAGGATTTCGCCTACATGCTCGAGGCGCGCCCCGGCGCCTATCTGTTCCTGGGCCAGGGCGAAAGCGCAGGACTGCATCAGGCCGGCTATGATTTCAATGATGCCGTGGCCCCGATCGGTGCGTCGTTCTTTGCAAGGCTGGTCGAACGCGCAGCCCCGCTCAAGGCCTGAACCGCGCCGCCTGTCGCGCGGCTTACTGACAAATGGATGGAGTGCTCCAATGGCGCTGGAAGATGCCAAGACACAAGTAGATCAAGCCTTTACGCGCGACAGTTTGCGCGGCCTCAGCTTCGAGAACGCCTTTGGCGGGGCCACGTCATTCCTGCGCCGCCGCTATACAAAGGATCTGACGGGCGTCGATCTGGTTGTCACGGGCGTGCCCTTCGATCAATCCGTGACCCATCGCCCCGGCACCCGTTTCGGCCCCCGCGCCATCCGCGAGGCCAGCTGCCTGCAGCCCTATGACCCGCCCTATGGATGGGGCTATGACCCGCTGGGGCAATTCAACATCATCGATTACGGCGATCTGGCCTTTGACTATGCCCGGGTCAGCGACTTCCCCGATGCGGTGCGCCAGCATTTCCGCACCATCCTCGCGGCGGGACCCGGTACCGTCATGCTGGGAGGCGATCATTATTGCACCCTGCCGATCCTGCAGGCTTATGCCGAGAAATTCGGGCCGATGTCGGTGATCCAGTTCGATGCCCATTCGGACCTCTGGGCCGATGACGACATGTCCCGCATCGACCACGGCACCTTCATGTACAAGGCCGTGAAATCGGGGGTGGTGGATGCCAGCCGCTCGGTCCAGATCGGGATTCGCACCGAATGCGATGACTATCTGGGCATGGAATATATCGATGCCCGCCGCGTTCACGAGGATGGCCCCGCCGCCGTGGTCGCCCGCGTGCGCGAAGTGGTCGGGGATCATCCCGTCTACCTGACCTTCGACATC
Source organism: Rhodobacterales bacterium (assembly GCA_033839205.1). Taxonomy (GTDB): domain Bacteria; phylum Pseudomonadota; class Alphaproteobacteria; order Rhodobacterales; family Rhodobacteraceae; genus Seohaeicola. The sequence goes on from JAJLKH010000044.1 coordinate 36,976, forward strand.
GACGCGCTGGACCCTGCCTTTGCGCCGGGCACCGGCACGCCTGTCTGGGGGGGCTTGCACAGCTGGCAGGCCGCCGCGATCCTGCGCGATCTGGCGGGCATCAACCTTGTCGGCGGCGATGTGGTCGAAGTCTCGCCCCCCTATGATACAACTGGG
>JAJLKH010000045.1:0-11143 GCA_033839205.1 Rhodobacterales bacterium
CTCGAAGGGGAAGTTGCGGATCGCCCGTTGATAGGCGTTCGCTCTCTGCGCTTCGGTCACGATCATCTTGGCGTCCATGGCAGCATCCTTCGCAGAACTTTAGTGGCGCCGGTCCCCCCAGACCGGACTCAATTGGTACACAGTTTCGCCGCAATCGACCAAGCGCCGCCTCAATTCCGTCGTAATTCGCGCTCTGACAGGGGGTAGTTCGTGTGCAATTCATGCGAGAACCGTGTCATTGGCCTGCCTGCGTGAACAAAATTGACGCGATCAGTCCGATCAGACGATTCGGACCAAGGCAGGACATCGCGAAACCCGCGCCTTTGCCGGCCAGCCGTTGACGGCTCCGGTTGCGCGGCTATGGTTCAGCGGGACACAGCAGAGGGCACGCCCATGACACGACATGAGACACCTGCAGCCGACCCTATCGACGCGGTCAGCCTTGACCGGCTGGCGGAACTTGCGGTGAAGGTCGGGCTGAACCTGCAGCCGGGCCAGGACCTGGTGATGACCGCCCCGATCGAGGCGCTGCCACTGGTGCGGCGGATCGCAGAACATGCCTACAAGGCCGGCGCAGGGCTGGTTACACCGCTCTTCTCGGATCCCGAGGTCGTCTTGGCGCGGTATCGCCATGGGCAGGATGGCAGTTTCGACCGTGCCGCCGGATGGCTCTATGACGGGATGGGGCAGGCCTTTGATGCCAATGCGGCAAGGCTTGCGATCGTGGGCGACGATCCCATGCTGCTGGCGGAAGAGGATCCCGACAAGGTGGGGCGCGCCAACAAGGCCAATTCCATCGCCTACACGCCCGCCCGTGAGCGGATCACGAATTTTGCGATCAACTGGAACATCGTCGCATGGCCGGGTCGCGCCTGGGCGCAGCTGATGTTCCCGGATATGCCCGCCGACGCGGCTGTCGGCAAGTTGGCGCAGGCGATCTTTGCCGCGTCACGGGTGGATCAGGGCAATCCGGTCGCGGCCTGGGCCGACCATAACGCGCGCCTGCGCGAAAGGTCCGATTGGTTGAACGGACAAGCCTTTCATGCCTTGCATTTCACGGGGCCCGGCACCGATCTGACCGTGGGGCTGGCCGATGGGCACGAATGGATGGGGGGCGCGTCGGTTGCGCGCAACGGGATCGTCTGCAACCCAAACATCCCCTCGGAAGAGGTATTCACGACGCCTCATGCCCTGCGGGTCGAGGGGCATGTGTCCTCGACCAAGCCGTTGTCGCATCAGGGCAGCCTGATCGATGGGATCCGTGTCACATTCGAAGGCGGGCGCATCACAGAAGCACATGCCACCAAGGGCCAGGAGGTGCTGCGCAAGGTGCTGGACACCGATGAAGGCGCGCGACGCCTTGGCGAGGTTGCGCTGGTTCCCCATGGATCCCCCATCTCGCAGTCCGGTCTCTTGTTCTATAACACCCTCTTTGACGAGAATGCGGCCTGCCACATTGCGCTGGGCCAGTGTTATTCAAAATGCTTCAAAGGCGGCGAAAGCCTGACAGCTGCGCAAGTTGCGGCGCAGGGTGGTAACAGCAGCGCGATCCACATCGACTGGATGATCGGATCCGATCAGATCGACATCGATGGTGTTCATGCCGATGGTCGACGCGTGCCCGTGTTCCGCAAGGGCGAGTGGGCCTGAATCACCCTTGGGTTGACGTCGCGACAGCTGCCATTGATGTTTCGGCGAAACCGGTTGCACCTCATGCAGCCGCACCGCTATCTTTTGCCCACCACCCGCATTGCGGGAACGAAAACCATCCAAACGACCGGGGGGCCACTCTATCGGACCCATCCGGCAATTTTAACGGGAGTTGATACATGATTTCCAACCTGAGAACCGGCGCATTTGCGCGGACCGGGCGTGCCATGCTGATGGCTGGCGCCGCACTGGCCCTGACCATGACCGGCGCCAATGCCGAAACCCTGCGCTGGGCACGCGTTGCCGATGCGCTGACGCTTGATCCGCACTCGCAGAACGAAGGCCCGACCTCGACCCTGCTGCATCACATCTATGAAACGCTGGTTGGCCGCGCCACCGACGGCTCGCTCCAGCCGCGTCTCGCGACCGAATGGATGATCAGCGCCGAAGACCCGACCGTGTGGGTGTTCAAGCTGCGCGAAGGCGTCAAGTTCCACGATGGATCCGATTTCACCGCCGAGGATGTCGTCTTTTCGCTCGACCGCGCCCGCGCCGAAAGCTCGGGCTTCAAGGCGCTTCACTCCGCCGTCGAAAGCGTGTCGATGGTCGACGACTACACCGTGCATGTCAAAATGACCGGGCCGTCGCCGCTCTATGTCCAGAACCTGACCAACACCTTCATCATGGACAAGGGCTGGGCCGAGGCGAATGACGTCGTCCTGCCGCAGAACTTTGCAGCTGGCGAAGAAAACTTCGCTGTCCGCAACACCAACGGCACCGGCCCTTACACGCTGGTCTCCCGTGACCCCGAAGTGCGCACCGTGATGGCTGCGTTCGACGGCCACTGGGATGCAGCGCCCGCCGTGACCGAGATCATCTACACCCCGATCGCCGAAGCCGCGACCCGTGTTGCCGCCCTGCTTTCGGGTGAGGTGGACGTGGTGCAGGATGTGCCGGTGCAGGACATCGCACGCCTTCAGCAGACCGACGGCATCAAGATCGCGACCGGCCCCGAGAACCGGAACATCTTCTTCTCCTATGACATGACATCGGACAAGCTGATCTCGGCCAACGTGGACGACAACCCGTTCAAGAAGCCCGAAGTGCGCGAAGCCCTGTCGCTGGTGATCGATCGTGACGCGATCCAGCAGGTCGTGATGCGTGGCCAGTCGCAGCCTTCGGCCGCGCCCTTGCCGCCCTTCGTGAACGGCTGGACCGCCGAGATGAACGCTTACGGCAAGCCCGATTACGAGCGTGCCGCAGCACTGGTGGCCGAAGCGGGGTATCCCGACGGCTTCTCGGTCGATCTGCATTGCCCGAACGATCGCTACCTGAACGACGAGGCGATCTGCCAGGCGATGGTCGGCATGCTGGGCCGCGCCAAGATCAACGCCAACCTGGTGTCGCAGTCGCGCAGCCTGCACTTCCCGCTGATCGAGAAGTGGGAAACCGACTTCTACCTGCTGGGCTGGGGCGTTCCGACCTTCGATAGCGCCTATATCTTCAACTTCCTTGTGCACACCCGCGAAGGCAGCTTCGGCAGCTTCAACGGTTCGCGCTATTCCAACCCGGAACTGGATGCGAAGATCGAACAGCTGGCGACGATGACCGATCTTGAAGCGCGCGATGCGCTGATCGCGGAAATCTGGGACAAGGTCATGGAAGACCGCGTGTTCCTGAACGTGCACAACCAGATGCTGGCCTATGCAATGAAGGACAACATCAATCTGGACGTTCACCCGGAAAACCAGCCCAAGATGACCACGGTCACCTTCGGTAACTGATCCGTCTTGATCCTTGCGCCCGTGCAGTTTATCGCTGCGCGGGCGTTTTTGTTTTAGACAGCAAGACTGACCTAATTTTCAGACGGAGAGTGGACACATCATGCTGGCCTATATCATCCGACGTATCCTGCAATCGGTGCTCGTGATGCTGGTGGTTGCACTGGTGTCATTCGCGCTGTTCCGCTTTGTGGGTGATCCGATCAACTCGATGGTCGGGCAGGAAGCCACAATTGCCGACCGCGAGGCGCTGCGCGAGCAACTGGGCCTCAATGATCCGTTCCTGACCCAATTCGCCACTTTCATCGGTCGTGCGGCGCAAGGCGATTTCGGCATTTCCTACCGGTTGCAACAGCCGGTGATGGAGCTGATCCTGTCGCGCCTGCCCGCCACGCTGGAACTGGCGCTGGTGTCGGGTGTGCTGGCCTTTGTGTTCGGGGTAGGGTTCGGGGTCTATACCGCGCTCAAGCGCAATGGGTGGCTGTCCAACTCGATCATGACCGTGTCGCTGATCGGAGTTTCGCTGCCGACCTTTCTGATCGGGGTTTTGCTGATCTGGGTGTTCGCGGTCGAGTTGCAGTGGCTGCCCAGTTTCGGGCGCGGCGACACCGTCGAGGTGGGCAACTGGACCACTGGCCTTCTGACCGCATCGGGTCGCGCCTCGCTCGTGCTGCCTGCGATCACGCTGGGCCTTTACCAGATGACGCTGATCATGCGCCTTGTCCGGGCCGAAATGCTCGAGGTGCTGCGCACTGACTATATCAAGTTCGCCCGTGCCCGGGGTCTCAGCAATCGGGCCGTGCATTTCGGCCATGCCTTGAAGAACACGATGGTGCCGGTGATCACGATCACGGGTCTTCAGCTTGGCTCGATCATCGCCTTTGCGATCATCACCGAAACCGTGTTCCAGTGGCCCGGTGTCGGCGCGCTCTTCATCAATTCGGTGCGTTTCGTCGATGTGCCCGTGATGGCCGCCTATCTCATGCTGATCGCGCTTGTCTTCGTGATCATCAACCTGATCGTCGATCTGCTGTATTACGTCGTGGACCCGCGCCTGCGCGTGGACCGCGCCGCGACCCGCCACTAAGGAGCCGCTGCCATGAACCGCCTTGCACGCATGTGGGACAGCGACATCGCATGGTCCTTCCGTCATTCGCCCGTGGCCATCGTCGCCACGGTGGTGGCGCTGATCATCATCATGGGGGCCGTGCTGGCCCCTTGGATCGCGCCCTTTAACCCTTTCGATTCCGCCTCGCTGAACCTGATGGACGGCTTCACGCCGCCGGGTGTGCCGAACCAGTTCACCGGCAACACCTATCTGATGGGCACCGACAACCAGGGTCGCGACATCTTTTCGACAATCCTGTACGGCGCGCGCATCTCGCTTTTCGTGGGTTTTGCCGCCGTGATCTTTTCGATGGTGCTGGGGATCGGGCTGGGCCTGCTGGCCGGCTGGCGCGGCGGCTGGGTGGACAGCCTTCTGATGCGGATCGCCGATGTGCAGCTGTCCTTTCCCTCGATACTGATCGCGCTCTTGATCTTCGGTGTGGCGCGCGGGTTCATCCCCCCTACAATGCGCGAAGAGGTTGCGATCTGGGTGCTGATCGTCTCCATCGGCCTGTCCGACTGGGTGCAATATGCCCGTGTGGTGCGCGGTGCCGCGATGGTCGAGAAATCCAAGGAATATGTGCAGGCCGCCCGTGTGATCGGTGTGCATCCCACGCGCATCGTGCTGCGGCACATCCTGCCCAACGTCATGGGTCCGGTGCTTGTGATCGCCACCATCGGTCTGGCGCTGGCGATCATCGCCGAGGCGACGCTGTCCTTTCTGGGTGTCGGCGTGCCGCCGACCCAGCCCAGCCTTGGCACGCTGATCCGCATCGGACAGCAATACCTGTTCTCCGGGGAATGGTGGATCATCCTCTTCCCTTCCATCGCGCTGCTGTTGCTGGCGTTGTCGGTCAATCTGCTGGGCGATTGGCTGCGCGACGCACTGAACCCAAGGCTGAGGTAAGATCATGACCGAACCTCTTCTCTCTGTCCGCAACCTGCGGGTCGAATTTCCCACCCGCCGTGGCATCCTGACCGCCATCGACGATGTGTCCTTCGACATCATGCCCGGCGAGGTCTTGGGCGTGGTCGGCGAATCCGGGGCCGGCAAATCCCTGACCGGGGCCGCCATCATCGGCCTGCTGGAGCCGCCGGGCCGTATCGCGGGCGGGCAGATCCTGCTGAAAGGCCAGCGGATCGACAATCTGGACGCCGAGTCGATGCGCAAGATCCGTGGCAAGCGGATCGGGATGGTGTTCCAGGACCCGCTGACCAGCCTCAACCCGCTTTATACCGTGGCGCAACAACTGATCGAGACGATCCGCACCCATGCGGATATCTCCGAGGCCGAGGCCCGCGCCCGCGCGATTGCCTTGCTGGACCGCGTCGGTATCCCCGCCGCCGCGCGCCGCATCGACGATTACCCGCATCACTTCTCCGGCGGGATGCGGCAGCGCGTGGTTATCGCGCTGGCGCTTTGTGCCGAACCCGAACTGGTCATCGCGGACGAGCCGACAACGGCCTTGGATGTGTCGGTGCAAAGCCAGATCATCGACCTGATCAAGGAAATCTGCGCCGAACGTGGTGCGGCGGTGATGCTGATCACCCATGATATGGGCGTGATCGCGGAAACTGCGGACCGCGTGGCGGTGCTCTATGCCGGACGTCTGGCCGAAATCGGTCCGGTGCGCGAAGTGATCACGGCGGCAGAGCATCCCTATACAGCCGGGCTGATGGGCTCCATCCCCACGCTGACACAGGATAATGCCCGCCTGGTGCAGATCCCCGGCGCCATGCCGCGCCTGAACGCGATCCCGCAGGGTTGCGCTTTCAACCCGCGCTGCGAACGCGCCTTTGATCGCTGTTTCAGGGATCGGCCCGATCCGATCGACCGCGGCGCCGGGCGCAAGGTGGCCTGCTGGCTTTACGATGCAGCAAGCGCCGCGACGAAGGAGAAGGCCGATGTCTGACGCATTGCTGAAGATCGAGCACCTGACCCGGTATTTCGACGTCTCCAAACCCTGGCTGAACCGTGTGCTGGAACGCGAGGACAAGCAGTTCCTGACTGCCGTGGCCGATGTCAGCTTCGAGATCAAGCGCGGCGAGACCTTCGCGCTGGTCGGCGAAAGCGGCTCGGGCAAATCGACCATCGCCAAGATGGTGGTGGGCCTTCTGGGCGCGTCCGAGGGCACCATCGAATTCGACGGGCACCGCATGACAGGCACCGCCGGTGCCGAGATGCGCGACCTGCGGCGCCGGTTCCAGATGATCTTTCAGGATCCTTTCGCCAGCCTGAACCCGCGCTGGCGGGTGGGCGACATCATCGCGGAACCGATCCACACCTTCGGCCTGCTGAAGGGGGCGGATGTGTCCAACCGGGTCGGCGAGTTGCTGGATACGGTGGGCCTGTCCGCCAAGGATGCCGAGAAGTTCCCGCACGAGTTTTCAGGCGGCCAGCGCCAGCGCATCGCGATTGCGCGTGCGCTGTCCTCCAAGCCCGAATTCATCGTCTGCGACGAGCCGACATCGGCGCTGGACGTGTCGGTGCAGGCGCAGATCCTCAACCTGATGAAGGATCTGCAGGACGAGATGGGGCTGACCTATCTGTTCATCAGTCATGACCTGTCCGTGGTGCGGCACATGGCGAACAGGATCGGTGTTCTTTACCTTGGCCGACTGGTCGAAGTGGCCGACGGTAAGCGTCTGTTCACCGATCCGCAGCACCCCTATACGCGGATGCTGCTGGACGCGGTGCCGGATCTTGCCCTGTCGGGACGCCGGCGCAAGCCCGTCGAGGGCGAGATCCCGAACCCGATCAACCCGCCGCCGGGCTGCGCCTTTCACCCGCGCTGTCCCTTGGCGATGCCACGCTGCAAGGTCGACGCGCCGGTGCCGGTGCAGACCGCAACGGGGTATGCCGCCTGCTTCGCGCTCGAGTCGCAAACCGCCTGAAAAGCGGCTGAGCCGGCTAATTGGATATTTGAGGCAAGAAGAAACAGCCGGCTCCGCCTGCCGGGACGAACGGCTTTTGATCTCAGGTCAGGGGCCTGGGGCGTGTCTCGGCAATCGTCTGCGCCTGTTGCATCAGTGCGGCCAGAACCGGCGTGTGCGGCTCGCGGTAGGGCGCGATCAAGCCCACGGCATGACGCGCGTCCGGTGCGGTGAGGGGCAGGGCGACCAGGTCGCCCCCGGTCAGAAATATCTCGGCGGCCTTCAGGGGCAGGACCGTGGCCCACCCCCCCGCCAGCACATGGCTGATCAGGACGATGACGGATGACGCTTCTACCCTTGGCACGACGCTCACCCCGGCCTCGGCCATATGCAGGTTGATGATGCGGCGGTTCTGCATGTCGGGGGTCAGCAGGCAGAGCGGCAGATCGCCTAGGTCTGCCCAATGCAATCCGGCCCTTGTGGCCAATGGGTCATCGGCGCGCAGGATCACGCAGTAGCGTTCGTCATATAGCGGGACTGTCGACACGCGCCCCAACGGTTCGTTGTCGAGGTAGCTGATGCCTGCGTCGATCTGCAGGTTCTCCAGCATCGCGAGGATCTCGATCGAGGTGCTCGAGCGCACGCTGAAGCGCACGTTCGGATGGCGCAGGCTGAACTGTGTTGTCAGGTCCGAGACCATGGTCAGCGCCGTCGGGATCACGGCAAGGCGCAGATTGCCGGACAGGCCCTGCTTTGCGGTGCGCATTTCTTCCCGCATCGTGCGCGCGTCGCCCACGATCTGGCGCGCCCATTCAAGAACGCGCTGGCCTTCGGGCGTCAGACCCTGAAAGCGCGACCCGCGCCAGACCAGCATGACGCCCAGCTGATCCTCAAGTTGCTTGATCGCCGCGGACAGGCTGGGTTGCGTCACGCCACATGCTTCGGCCGCGCGGCCGAAATGCTGCTCGCGCGCAAGGGCGATGAACATCTCCAGTTTCTCGATCATGCGCTGACTATCGCGGCAAAGCCTGCCCTGCGAAAGCGTTTTCCCTTCCGCAGTTTCTTCTTGCCCCAAATATCCCCGCGCGGAGCGCATCCGGCGCCGCCACCCGGCGCCCCGGTGCTACTGTCGTCCCTGCACCGGCGGCAGCGGACGGCGTTTCTGCATCCGTTCGCGGATGAAAACGAACAGCCCCGACCCCAGGATCAATGCGCTGCCCGCCCAGACAACGGGGGCAGGGACTTCGCCCCAGATGACCCAGCCCCAGAAGATCGCCAGCGGCAGGCCGATATATTCGAAGGGCGCGATCACCGCCGCATCCGCCAGCCTGTAGGCCTGGGCCAGGGCAAAACCGATGATGGCCGAATTCAGCCCCAGGCCCAGGAACAGCCAGCGGTCGTTTCCTTCCGGCCAGACCCAGGCGCGTAGAAGAAACTGCACCGATCCGTTGTCGACGCCTTCGGCGAAGCGCCCGTCGCCTGCAACCGCATAGAACAGCAAGGACACCACGATAAAGATGCCCTGGATATAGACGGCCATGGCCGAGGCCCGTGTGGTGGCACCCAGCCGCCGTGTCATGATCTGGTTCAATGCATAGGTCAGCGCCGACAGCACGGGCAGGAACAGGATGAAGCGGGATACCTCCGTGCTGCTTTCCCAGGGGCGCATCATCAGGATCACACCGCCAAAGCCGACCGTGACTGCGGCCATGCGGAGCGGTCCAACCTTTTCGCCCAGCAAGGGGATCGACAGTAGCGTGATCATCAGCGGCGCCACGAAGAACAGCGCGGTCGCCTCGGCCAACGGAATCACCGCAAGCGCTGCGAAATACGTCAGGTTCGAGATGACGACCAGCGCCCCCCGCATCAGGTGCAGCCCCGGCGTGCGCGTGCGCAGGATACCGAAACCGCCCTCCATCTGCACCAGCATCAGGCTGAACAAGATACCGATGGCTGACCTTATGAACACCATCTGGTGCAAGGGATAGCCGCCTGACAGCTGCTTGATCAGCACATCGTTGATCGAAATGGCCGTCATGCCCGCCAGCACGAACAGGATGCCCGCGGCTGTGTTCTGCGGGACAGTGACAAGGGGTGCGCGCATGGGAATACCTTTGCAATCGGTTCATGCCTATCCTTGACGAGGGCCTTGGGCCAGCCTCTTTTTTTGACCGCGCCTCACCGCTTGGCGCAGCCGCGACGCTGGGGTAGTCTGGCGCGAAGACCACGCCGGCACGCGGCTCAGGAAGGACCCAACACCCATGCAGATGAACGACCAACGCGACATCAAGGCCCCTCGCTCAGAGGTCTGGGCGGCATTGCTCAGCGCGGATGTGCTGAAGGATTGCGTGCCCGGCGCGCAAGAGGTGACGGGCAGTCCCGAAGAAGGGTTCGAGGCGACCGTGGTGCAGAAGGTCGGGCCGGTCAAGGCGACGTTCAAGGGGCAGGTCATTCTGTCCGACATGGTTGAGGGTGAAAGCCTGACACTGTCCGGCGAAGGCAAGGGCGGCGCTGCGGGATTTGCCAAGGGCGAGGCGAAGGTTCGTCTGGAAGACATCGACGAAGGCACCCGGCTGATCTACGAGGTCGAGGCCAAGGTCGGTGGCAAGCTCGCGCAACTTGGCAGCCGCCTGATCGATGGTTTCGCCAAGAAGATGGCCGACCAGTTCTTCGAGAATTTCCAGACCGTTGTCGAAGGTCCGGCCGAGGATGATCCCGCGGGCGACGCGGCAGAAGGTGAAGACGCCACGCCCAAAAAGAAAGGCTGGCTCAGCCGCCTGAAGGGCTGAAACGGACCATCCCTGCGGATCTGGTAGCGCGGGGCGAAATAATCCGCCCCGTCGGTCGCTTGTTTGGCGGGTGTGCCTTGTTTGTCAGGGGGGCACATTCTACATGCAGCCCATGAAACGATTTATCCCCTTCCTGAAGGCTGACCCCGTTGTGTCGGTCGTGCGGCTGGCCGGCAGCATCGGTGCCGGGCCGCGCAGCCCCTTGAGCGACGAGGCGATGGGCCCCGTTCTCGAGCGCGCGTTCCGCCGCGGCAAACCCAGGGCCGTGGCGCTGGTGATCAATTCGCCCGGCGGCTCGCCCGTGCAGTCGGCGCTGATCGCCGCAAGGATCCGGCGCTTGTCGGCAGAGCGCAAAGTTCCCGTTCATGCCTTTGTCGAGGATGTGGCCGCCTCGGGCGGCTATTGGCTGGCGGCGGCGGCGGATGACATCTGGGCAGATACCGGCTCGATCGTGGGGTCGATCGGGGTGATCTCGGCCGGCTTCGGCGCGCATGTCGCGCTGGCGCGGCAGGGGGTGGAACGGCGCGTCTATACCTCGGCCGAATCCAAGAGCATGCTGGATCCTTTCCTGCCCGAAAAACCCGAGGATGTGGCCCGTCTGAAGGAGCTTCTTGGCGGGCTGCATGACAGTTTCGTGGCCTATGTCCGCTCGCGGCGCGGTGCGAAACTGGCCGATGATCCCGATCTTTTCACCGGTCGCTTCTGGCTGGGCGCGCAGGCCGAGGGGTTGGGGCTGATCGACGGGATCGGCCATCTCGAACCCAAGCTCAAGGAGCTTTACGGCGAAAAGACACGCTTTGTCCGCTACGGGCGACGGCGCGGCCTGTTTCAGCGGTTTGGCGCGACCCTGGCGCAGGATGCCCTTGCCGGAATAGAGGAGCGGGCGGCCTTTGCCCGTTTCGGGCTGTGACGTGATCCTGAAAACCGTTGTTCTGTTTCTCG
>JAJLKH010000046.1:0-30744 GCA_033839205.1 Rhodobacterales bacterium
ATGACAGACCTGACCCCCCGCGAGATCGTGTCCGAACTGGACCGTTTCATTATTGGCCAGAAGGACGCCAAGCGCGCTGTCGCGGTCGCTCTCCGCAACCGCTGGCGGCGCAAACAATTGGGCGACGACCTCCGTGACGAGGTCTATCCGAAGAATATCCTGATGATCGGGCCAACTGGCGTCGGCAAGACCGAGATCAGTCGCCGACTGGCGAAACTTGCCCGCGCGCCCTTCATCAAGGTTGAAGCGACAAAATTCACCGAGGTCGGCTATGTCGGCCGCGATGTGGAACAGATCATTCGGGATCTCGTGGATATCGCGATTGCCATGACGCGGGAACAGATGCGCGACGATGTGCGCGCCAAGGCCCATCTGGCCGCGGAAGAAAGGGTCATCACGGCGATTGCGGGCGAGGATGCGCGCCAAACCACGCGCGAGATGTTCCGCAAAAAGCTTAAGGCCGGAGAGCTGGACGATACCCTCATTGAGTTGGATGTAGCCGAAAGCGCAAGCCCCTTCCCAATGATGGATATACCCGGTCAGCCCGGCAACCAGATGGGGATGATGAACCTGGGTGATCTGTTCGGCAAAGCCTTTGGCCAGCGCAAGCAGCGGAAACGGCTTAGCGTGGCGGAAAGCTATGAAATCCTTATCGGGGAAGAGGCTGACAAGCTGTTGGACGATGAAACAGTGAACCGCGCGGCGCTGCAATCGGTCGAACAGAACGGGATCGTCTTTCTGGACGAGATCGACAAGGTTTGTGCGCGCTCTGACGCGCGCGGTGCTGATGTAAGCCGCGAAGGTGTGCAACGCGATCTGCTTCCGCTGATCGAAGGAACCACCGTCAGCACGAAATACGGCCCCGTGAAAACCGATCACGTGCTGTTCATCGCATCGGGTGCGTTTCACATCGCAAAACCGTCCGACCTGCTGCCGGAACTTCAGGGGCGTCTTCCGATCCGTGTCGAATTACGGGCACTGACCGAAGATGATTTCGTCCGCATCCTGACCGAAACCGAAAATGCGCTGACGCGACAGTATTCCGCGCTTATGGCGACAGAAGAGGTTGGCGTTACCTTTACCGATGACGGCATCGCGGCACTGGCCCGGATAGCTGCCGAAGTGAACCACACGGTCGAGAATATCGGCGCGCGTCGACTTTATACCGTCATGGAGCGTGTGTTCGAGGAGTTGTCATTCACAGCCCCGGATCGCGCAGGGCAAAGCGTGACAGTGGATGCAGCTTTCGTTGATGCCAACCTAGGCGGGCTGATGCGGTCCGCTGATATCAGTCGGTATGTGCTTTAAGGGAAAGGTTCTTCGCTGAAGATCCTACCTGTGGCGACGCAAGTAAACATAATAGGCGCCCGCACCGCCATGCGAAACATGGGCTTCGGTAATCTGCAGAACTGCTTGCGCCAGCGGGGGCATCGTCAGCCAATTCGGCACCTGATGTTTCAAAATCCCACGCGGAACGGGTATGGGGCCGCCCTCATCCCTATCGCGTCCTTTTCCGGTGATCACCAGAACCAACCGCTTGCCGCTTGCCTGCGCGCGCAGGATGAACGCGGTCAGCGCAGGGTGCGCCCTGTCAAGCGTCATACCGTGCAAGTCGATGCGCCCTTCTGGAACCAGCTTGCCCCGCTTCATTCTGGCAAAAGCCTTGCTGTCCATGTTCACCGGGGCACCACCTAGCCTGTCGACAAGTGGTGGCATCAGGTCATGGGATGGTTCGGAAATTCTTGCCGCGTCGCCCACCCGGAATTCCGGCAACCGAGGCTTTGGTATCTTGTGCGGCTTGGGCTTTGGCCGCTGCGGGCCATCATCCGCGCGCGGGTTATTCGGCGTCGGGCGCTCCGGATGAAGTCTCTCGGTGCTGTCGGCGATCTTGCGCCACAGTTCGATCTCGTCAGGCCGCAGCCGTCGCCGTGTCATTCCAGCATGTCCGTCGTGGCCATCGCATATGCCCGTTGGATCGGAAGAAGTACGACCATACGCCCCGGATCTTTCAGCCGACCCGCTGCGCGACCAGCCTCATCACCGGTTCCAAAGAAAATGTCGGCGCGCTGGGCGCCCTTGATCGCAGATCCTGTATCTTGCGCGATCATCAGGCGGCGCATGGGATTTTCACCATCTTTCTCGATCCAGACCGGCGCACCCAAGGGCGTAAAAGCCGGATCTACCGCGATGGTGCGCAAGTCCGTCACCGACCGGTTCATCGCGCCCAGCGGGCCTTTGTCAGCTGGTACGTGACTGACCTCGCGGAAGAAGACGAAAGACGGATTGTGCCGCAAAAGGTCAAGACCTTCCTGCGGATTGCGACGCACCCAGTTCTTGATTACCTCGGCCGATACCTGGTGCGATTCAAAGGTTCCGCGCCTGATCAACTCTGCGCCGATGGACCTGTACTCGTGTCCATTGGCCCCGGCATAACCCACCCGGATGTTGCGCCCGTTGGATAGCTTGATGCGGCCAGACCCTTGGATCTGCAAAAAGAACAGCTCGACAGGATCATCCACCCAGGCGATTTCAAGACCTCTACCCGTCAGGATGCCGTTGGTTTCGATCTCCGATCGGGAATACCAGGGCTGGTTGGCACGCGCCTCTGGCGGCATGCGGTAAACCGGAAATCGATAGCGCGACGATGGCGCAAGGGATCCGTTCAATTCCGGCTCGAAATACCCTGTGAAAAGGCCTGGCGCGCCATCCTCGATCAGGACCGGACGAAAAAACAGTTCAAAAAAGGACCGCGCGCTGGTTTGAAGCCGCGCCTCTGTCTGGGCAACGGCGCAAAGGCTTGACCAATCCGGGTCCTTCATATCAGCGCAAGTGTTCAGGAAGGTGCGAAATGCGCTGGCGTGATCATCTTCGACCCAGCCATCAAGTTGGCTGAACTCAAGGACCCGGTAGGTTGGTTCTGACTGCGCTGTATCTGCTGTCATCGCGAACCAACCCAGGGTCAGGGCTGCCAGCGCCCGGATCATTCGCCCGTTGCGACAAGCTGCCAGTTCGGATCGTCAGTGCCCAGAACACGGGCAAAGGTCCAGACATCCTTCTGGCGCTTTACTTCATTAGGCTTGCCCTCGACCACCTCACCCGCGGCGTCGCGAACGACGGAAGTCATCTCGCCGGTAAAGCGTACCGTAACTTCCGCAAGGTTGCTGTCCTTGTCGAAGGTTGCGTTGCTCAATGCCATTTCGCGGACACCGATGAATTCCGCCTCGACAGTCAGGCCCTGAGCTTCACGGGTGGCCACCACTTCGGCAAAGGTTTCATACACATCATCGGCCAGGAATGGCTTGATGCTGTTCATGTCGCCTCGCTCGAAACCCATGAGGATCATCTCATAAGCATAGCGCGCGCCCTGCAGGAACTCTGCGACCGAGAAAGATGGCTCGACCCGCTTCATAGCGGCAAGTGTCTTTGCGGCGTTGCTGTCGGCCTCTACATTGTCGGTGATGTCGTGATCCGGCCCGCCCTCGATCACTTCGAATCCGCGGCGACGATCCGTCTTTGCTGGTGCTTCGCGGGGAACGGCAGGCTTCTCGAACCCATCCCGCGTACCAAGCACATTTTTCAGGCGCAGGATCAGGAATATTGCAATGCCTGCCAGAACCAAAAGCTGAAGGATGGGCGAATTCATTTAAACCTCTCGTGGGGTCAGGGCATGGAAAGCGAACTAGACCGGTCTTATGTAGGTGAGGGGGTGGGCCAAGTCCACTACACCATCGAAGGAAAGGAGCAGGCCCATGTGGCTTTTCGCTGCGTTCGTTGCAATTCCGATCATCGAGATCGCGCTTTTTATCCAGGTCGGGGGCTGGATCGGCTTGTGGCCAACACTTGGTATAGTTGTATTGACGGCCATTCTGGGGACCATGCTGGTGCGGGCGCAAGGGCGACTTGCCATGATGGAACTTCAGCGGGCCTTTTCACGTCTTGATGATCCGACGATGCCGCTGGCCCATGGGGCCATGGTGCTTGTGGCCGGGGTTCTGTTGCTGACACCCGGGTTTTTCACGGATGCGATGGGGTTCGCTCTTCTGGTGCCAGGAGTCCGCTCTGCCGTGTTCGATTTCCTGCGATCGCGCATCAGGGTTATGCATTTCCAGATGGGGCAAACCACCGGATTCGAAGATGACGGGCATGACACCTTCCGGCATCCAACCAGTGGTTCCCGTCGACCGGACGTCATCGATGGTGAATTTCATGAGGTCGATCCAGCAAAGCGGCCTACGCACCGGCCATCAGGCTGGACGAAGCATTGAGGCTTCGCACCTGTGCTGCTAGACAACTGCTGAACCATCACTGATCCGGAGATCCCAAATGGCCGAAAACGGCGCAGCCGATACGCCTGCCCAGCCTGCCGCACAGGCGCAGGCAGCGCAGATGAAAATGAGCATCCTCAACCAGTTCATCAAGGACATGTCCTTTGAGAATGTCCTCGCCCAAAAAGGCGTCAGCGGAGAGGTTCAGCCCGACGTGAAGGTTCAGGTCAATCTGGACGCCAAGAAACGAACTGCGGAAAACCAGTTCGAAGTGACCATGAAGCTTATCGTCGACAGCTCAGTCAAAGACAGCACGTCAAAGCTTTTCCTGCTTGAGCTGGAGTATGCCGGCATTTTCCATATCGAAGGGGTGCCGGCCGATCAGATGCATCCGTTCCTGCTGATCGAATGCCCCCGTCTGCTGTTCCCCTTCGTGCGGCGCATCGTGTCGGATGTCACCCGCGACGGCGGCTTCCCGCCGCTGAACATGGACATCATAGACTTCGTTCAGCTCTATCGTTCCGAACTGGCGCGCCGTCAGGCAGAACAAGCCGCGGTTCCCAACGCCTGATCAACCCTGTTTGAGCCATAATGCGCCGTCGCCCAATCCCTTCACAAAGGCTTCATGGGCGGCGGCTTCTTCTTGCGTGATCAGGCTTGGCAGCGGCGTCGGCCGAGGTTTCGGCCGCCAGCTCTCTGTCGAAGACACACTGATTTCGGTTGTCGTCACCGAGGACAATCCGAAATCCGGCTGTCGGCCACCGATCAGTTCCAGATAGACCTCGGCAAGGATTTGGCTGTCCAGCAAAGCGCCGTGCAAGGTCCGCTCGGTCTCGATCCCGAAACGGCGACACAACGCATCAAGCGATGCGGGCGAGCCGGGAAACTTCTTGCGTGCTATCATCAACGTATCGATGGCCTGCTCCATGGGCAGCAAGGGCAGATTGATCCAGCCAAGCTCGGCATTCAGGAACTTCATATCGAATGCCGCGTTGTGGATGACCAGCTTCGCATCACCGACAAACTCAAGAAACTTGGGCCCGATCTGGGCAAAGACGGGTTTGTCACGCAGGAAATCATCGCCCAAGCCATGCACTTCGAATGCGGCTTGGGGCATGGCTCTTTGCGGGTTGATGTATTCGTGAAATGTGCGTCCCGTGGGCATGTGGTTGTAAAGCTCGACGGCTCCGATCTCGACGATCCGGTCACCCTCGGCGGGCTCAAAGCCAGTGGTTTCAGTATCCAGAACGATTTCACGCATGGACCATCCGTCTCCTTATGTCGGCCAGAACCGCCCGAACCTGGTGCGCTGCGCTTTCGGGTGTATCGGTAGTTATTACGTAATCGGCACGCGCACGCTTTTCCGAATCCGGCATTTGCTTTGCAAGGATCGCAGCAAACTGGTCTTCCGACATCGTTCCCCGCGACATGACCCGCTTTTTCTGGGTCTCTGGATCGATCGAGACACAGACAGTCGCATCCACACGAGCCTCACCGCCAGTTTCAAACAGAAGGGGTATGTCCAGCACCACAATCTCTGCAGCAGTTGCTGCAATGAAAGCGGCCCGGTCTTGCGCCACAAGGGGGTGGACAATCTTTTCGATCTTGCGCAAGGCCCGAGGGTCCCGGCTGATGATCAACTTGAGCGCATCTCGGGAAACTGCACCGTCTATTACTGCAGCGGGGAATGCCTCTGCCATGGGGGCCACGGCGGCGCCGCCCTTTGCATAAAGACGATGGACCGCAGCATCCGCATCCCAGACGGCGCAACCCTCCGCCTCGAACTGACGCGCGGTCGTGGATTTTCCCATCCCTATCGAACCTGTCAGACCAATCAGAAATGTCATTTCAAGACAGCTGCCCGGATCGAAGCATCTACCGTGGGACGATAACCAAACCACCGTTCGAAGCCGGGAACCGCCTGATGCAATAGCATACCAAGCCCATCAACCGTCATGCATCCCATTTCCTGCGCGACACGCAGAAGACGCGTTTGCAGTGGGGCATAGACAAGATCAGTCACCAACGCACCCTTCTGCAGACCATCCAGCGGGACCCGCAATTCTGGCTTTCCCAGCATCCCCAGAGAGGTCGTGTTGACGACAGTCGCGGCCGCTTCCAGCATGTTCCCTGCTTGCACCCAATCGACCACCTGCAAACGCTTTCCAAAATCGTGCTGCAACGCCTCGGCGCGGATCCGCGTTCTGTTGGATATCAGAATTTCAGGCACACCCACATCAAGAAGGGATGCAACAACCGCACGCGCGGCGCCACCCGCGCCAAGAACAGCTGCTGGTCCTGCAGCGGGGTTCCAGTCGGGGGCGTTCTGACGGAGGTTTTCAATAAAACCATACCCGTCTGTATTGTCGGCATGTATCTTGCCATCCTTGCGGAAAATCAGCGTATTGGCAGCGCCGATCAACGTGGCGCGATCAGTCACCAGATCCGCAATCTCGAGAACTGCCTCTTTATGGGGGACGGTGACGTTCACACCGACAAAGCCAGCCTTTGGCAGGGCGCGCAAAACCTCTGCCAGGTTGTCGGCGCTGACCTCCATGGGAATGTAATAACCGCGGATACCATAGGTTTTCAGCCAGTGACCATGCAGCGCAGGCGATTTGGAATGTGCAATAGGGGATCCAATGACCCCGGCCAGCGGAATACGCGGCAATACGGTCGCATCTGTCGTCATGTTTCAATATCCCCCCTGAGAGAAAGGTAAGACAGAAGGTCGAGCAAAGGCAGCCCCAGCACGGTGAAATAATCGCCTTCAACCCGCGAAAACAGCCGCACGCCCTCTTTTTCAAGTTTGTAAGCCCCAACGGAGTCGGCAATGTCGGGCCAGTTCCTGTCCAGGTAACCCTCAAGCCAGTCATCGCTGAAATCGCGCACCATCAGTCGGACCTGCCCGATATGGCGCCAGATCGGTTTGCCTGCATCACAGATCACGACCGCAGACAGCAAGCTGTGACGCTTTCCTCTCAACGCGATAAGTTGCGCGGCCGCATCTTCTCGGGTTGATGGTTTGGTCAAGACCTGACCCCCCAGATCAAGAACCTGATCGCACCCGATGACCAAGGATTCAGGGCGTTTTTCACTGATGCGCTTGGCTTTCATCTCGGCCAGCGCATCCGCCAGATCGCGGGGGCTTGCACCCTCCGATAGCAGTGCGTCCCGCAACAAATCTTCATCGACTGCAGGGCGAATGACATCGAACGCCAGGCCTGCCTGCCTAAGCAACTGGGCCCTGATCAGTGAGCCGGATGCAAGGATCAGCTGTTGCGGCATGTGTATAACCCAGTGGAGGAGCGCAAGGATTTGTTAAGGATGATTACTGAGCATTTTACGCCTTGGATGCAAGGCGGCGACCTTGGCTGGATAACCCGCATCCGCCAAGGATTTTTTCCAGTTGGGGAATGGATGAATCGGGTGTTGTGGAGAAGCTGCAATTTCCAACACTTTTTCCGCAATCCATCCACCGGGAAATAATCTGATGAGACGTTCTAAGTTTCTGTTTTATATTAATAAAAATATACCTTAATGGATAAAGAACCTGTTTATCCCGAAGTAGTCCACAGGCATGGCAAAGTGGGAACATTGGGCGGGGTAACGCAGTAATCCACAGGCGCCGGCGCTACCTACAAAAACATCATCCTTTTCTCTTATATATTTATTTTTTAAGAGGGTGCATCACGGACGAGGAACGCATGACCGATCTTCTGGCTCTGGCCTACCCTTGGATCAAGTCGATCCACATCATGGCAGTGATTACCTGGATGGCAGGCATTTTCTATCTTCCACGTCTGTTCGTTTATCATGCCGAGCAATCGAAACCGGGTGATAGTCGTGATCAGATTTTTACCGTGATGGAGTTCAAGCTCTATCGCTACATCATGAACCCTTCGATCATTGTCGTTTGGGTGTTCGGGCTGTTGTTGGTCATGACACCGGGCATTGTTGATTGGGCGGCGTTTTGGCCGTGGGCAAAGGCTGCGGCAGTTATCGCCATGACGTGGTTCCATATGTGGCTTGGGAAACGACGCAAGGAATTCGCTGCTGGGGCCAACGTCCTGTCGGGGCGGAACTACCGGATCATGAACGAAGTGCCGACGATCCTCATGATCGTGATTGTCGTCGCCGTTGTCGTGAAATTCTGATCAGAATTGACTTGCGGCTGCTAGTTGCCTAGATAGCGGCCAAGCTGCCCGTCCGGGCAGATGTTTCCACTTGAAAAAAGACCACGTGCCGCGCTCGTGCCCGGTCTGCAGGATATTTCCATGAACGACGATGTCACCCAAACCATCGAACGCCTGAACCTGTCCGATCTGAAGGCAAAAAGCCCCAAGGATCTTTTGGCGATGGCAGAAGATCTCGAGATCGAGAACGCATCGACTATGCGTAAGGGCGACATGATGTTTGCCATTCTCAAGGAGATGGCCGAAGAAGGTTGGGAGATCGGAGGAGACGGCGTTCTGGAAGTGCTCCAGGATGGTTTCGGATTTCTGCGCTCGCCCGAGGCGAATTATCTACCCGGTCCGGATGACATATATGTCTCGCCCGAGATGATCCGCCAATACGCCTTGCGCACGGGCGACTCGATTGAGGGTGTCATGAAGGCCCCCGAGGAGAACGAGCGGTACTTTGCGCTGACGAATGTGAACTCGATCAATTTCGAGGATCCTGAAAAGGCGCGTCACAAGATCGCTTTCGAAAACCTGACGCCGCTCTACCCGGATGAGCGCCTGAAGATGGAGATCGAGGATCCGACGATCAAAGACCGGTCAGCGCGGATCATCGATCTGGTTGCACCCATCGGGAAGGGCCAGCGCTCCCTCATCGTGGCGCCGCCGCGCACGGGTAAGACGGTGTTGCTTCAGAACATCGCGCATTCGATCGAACGCAACCATCCTGAATGCTATCTGATCGTTCTGTTGATTGACGAGCGGCCGGAAGAGGTGACCGACATGCAGCGTTCGGTCAAGGGTGAGGTGATCTCGTCTACCTTTGATGAACCTGCAACCCGACATGTTGCCGTATCTGAAATGGTGATCGAAAAAGCCAAACGACTGGTCGAGCATAAGCGCGATGTTGTCATTCTGCTGGACAGCATCACGCGCCTGGGTCGGGCTTTCAATACGGTGGTTCCGTCCTCTGGCAAGGTCCTGACGGGTGGTGTGGATGCGAATGCCCTGCAGCGCCCCAAACGGTTTTTTGGTGCTGCGCGCAACGTGGAAGAGGGTGGATCGCTGACGATCATCGCGACAGCTCTCGTTGATACTGGCAGCCGGATGGACGAAGTGATTTTCGAAGAATTCAAGGGCACCGGTAACTCTGAGATCGTGCTCGACCGGAAGGTCGCCGACAAGCGCGTGTTCCCGGCCATGGATATCCTCAAGTCCGGTACCCGGAAAGAGGATCTGTTGGTGGATGCGAAGGACCTTCACAAGACCTTTGTCTTGCGCAGGATTCTCAACCCGATGGGTACGACTGACGCAATTGAATTCCTGATTTCGAAGCTGAAGCAGACCAAGACGAATGGCGAGTTCTTCGATTCCATGAACTCGTAACTTTTTATTTAAAACAAAAGGTTACATATATCATGGACACGATTTTCGCTCTTGCCACCGCGCAAGGTAGGGCGGGGGTGGCGGTCGTTCGCATTTCGGGCCCTTTGGCACATGACGCATGCCAGCGGCTGTGCGGTGATCTTCCATCGCCGCGCGTGGCCTCGGTGCGGGTTCTGGTCGATGCGAGTGGTGTTCGTCTGGATGAAGCGCTTGTTCTCGTGTTCAACGAAGGTGCCAGCTTTACTGGCGAGAAGGTTGTTGAACTCCATCTGCATGGCAGTATCGCGGTTATTGCCGCCGTTTTGCAGACGCTGTCGGCGATACCAGGGTTGCGCGCCGCCGAAGCCGGAGAGTTTACGCGCAGAGCTCTTGAGAATGGCCGAATCGATTTGGCGCAGGTCGAAGGTCTAGCGGACTTGATAGATGCAGAGACCGAGGCGCAGCGCCGTCAGGCGCTGCGCGTTTTATCTGGGGACCTTGGCAGACTTGCGGAAGGGTGGCGTCGTGACCTGATCCGCGCGGCTGCTCTTCTGGAAGCAACGATAGACTTCGCCGATGAAGAAGTGCCTGTGGACGTGACCCCCGAGGTTTCAGAGCTTTTGACCGGTGTCAGAATTGCCCTCGCGCGCGAGAGCGAAGGTGTCAAGACGGCCGAACGTATCCGTTCAGGGTTCGAGGTGGCGATCGTCGGTGCACCGAACGTTGGAAAATCCACGCTGCTGAATGCGCTTGCCGGTCGTGAGGCCGCCATCACATCCGAATACGCGGGCACAACCCGGGATGTGATCGAAGTTCGAATGGACATCGGCGGTATCCCGGTGACACTTCTTGATACGGCTGGTCTTCGCGAAACGACCGATGTGATCGAGGAAATAGGGATTCGTCGCGCGCGGGAACGCGCCAGCATGGCTGATCTGCGTGTGTTCCTGGTTGAAGGTAAGGCCGCACCTGACATGCTTCCTGAACCTGATGACATCGTATTGCAGGCAAAGGCGGATCTATTGAGCGACAAGGCAGGTGCGGTTTCCGGGATCAGTGGCGAAGGGATCGAATCTCTGATAGAGAGCATTCGCAGCAAGCTGTCGGTCAGGCTGGGTTCTCTTGGTGTTGCCACTCGTGAACGCCACAGGGTTGCCATGCAGCGTGCCGTTGTTGCCCTGGATGCGGCAGCCGAGAAGCTTGTGCTTGGCCCAGATCTCTATGATCTTGCGGCCGAAGAGGTGCGGCAAGCCATTCGGGCGCTGGAATCGCTTGTGGGACGGGTGGATGTGGAAAATCTGCTGGATGAGATTTTCTCCAGCTTCTGTGTCGGGAAGTAAGAAATGTTTCACGTGAAACACTCTGATTTCGATGTGATCGTGGTTGGCGGTGGCCATGCCGGCTCCGAGGCGGCCCATGCCGCGGCGCGCATGGGTGCGCGCACGGCATTGGTGACTTTGCGTCGCGACAGTGTTGGGGTGATGTCTTGTAACCCGGCTATCGGTGGGCTTGGTAAAGGCCACCTTGTCCGTGAAATCGATGCTATGGATGGTGTAATGGGTCGCGTGGCGGACCTTTCCGGTATCCAGTTCCGCTTGTTGAATCGCAGGAAGGGTCCTGCTGTGCAGGGCCCGCGCGCCCAGTCGGATCGCAAGGTCTATCGAACTGAAATGCAGCGGGAACTCGGTTTGCTTGCGAACCTTGTGATCGTTGAGGGTGAAGTAACGGACTTCATCATGGAGCGAGATCGGGTTTGCGGCGCGATGCTGGCAGATGGTTCCGAGCTTCGTGCAAGGGCGGTGGTTCTTACCACCGGCACGTTTTTGCGGGGTGTGATCCATATCGGTAACGTCTCGCGGCCCGGCGGGCGGATGGGCGACAAGCCATCTGTCCCATTGGCGCATCGCATCGACAGTTTCGGGTTGCCGCTTGGTCGCTTGAAGACCGGGACGCCGCCACGCCTTGATGGCCGCACAATTGGATGGGATCGCCTTGAGTCGCAGCCTGGTGATGATGATCCGGTGCTGTTCTCATTTCTGTCCAAGTCTCCCCCATTGCGGCAAGTGGCTTGCGGGATCACGCACACGAACGCGCAGACACATGACATCATTCAGAAAAACCTTCAGAGGTCCGCCATGTACGGTGGCCATATCGAAGGTATCGGTCCGCGTTACTGCCCATCGATCGAAGACAAGGTGGTTCGTTTCGCAGACAAGACTTCGCACCAGATCTTCCTGGAGCCTGAGGGGCTTGATGATCATACGGTCTATCCCAATGGGATATCGACGTCCCTTCCAGAGGACGTGCAGCACGATTATGTCCATTCGATCCTGGGGCTAGAGGATGCGGTCATCCTGCAACCCGGTTATGCCATCGAGTATGATTTCGTTGACCCGCGGGCGCTTGATTTGCGTTTGGCAGTGCGTGATGTTCCTGGGCTTTATCTTGCAGGTCAGATCAACGGCACAACTGGGTACGAAGAGGCCGCGGCCCAAGGTCTTGTTGCCGGCTTGAACGCAGCGTCAGAGGCTATGGGGCGTGATCCTGTCACCTTCAGCCGGGCAGATAGCTATATCGGGGTGATGATCGATGACCTTGTGTCTCGTGGGGTGACCGAGCCTTACAGGATGTTTACGTCTCGGGCCGAATTTCGCTTGTCGCTACGTGCAGACAATGCCGATCAGCGTCTGACGCCAAAGGCTTTGGCGATTGGTTGTGTTCGCCGCGCCCGCGAAGAGGCTTTTTCAAGAAAGATGGAAGCGTTGAGCGCGGGGCGCGATATGCTTGACCAAAGTAGCCACACTCCAAAATCCCTTATATCTCTTGGATTGAACTTGAATCAGGATGGTGCCCGCCGGTCCGCGTTTCAGCTTCTGGCTTATCCGGATGTGACCTTTGACCATCTGGTGCAGCTTGATCCTTCGTTGGATGGCATAGCCCCTGATATTCAGGAACAGTTGGCCAAAGATGCGCTCTACGCGACCTATATTGAGCGGCAGCAGCGCGATGTTGAAGCGATGCGGCGGGATGAGATGCAGGAAATTCCTGCGGATTTCGCGTTTTCCGGGATTGATGGCCTGTCGAACGAGCTCAAGATGAAGCTGGGCCGTGCGCGCCCTGCGAATCTGCATCAGGCGGCAAAGATTGATGGGATGACGCCAGCTGCGCTGACGCTGATACTTGCGAAGCTGCGTCAGGCCCGCAGAGAGAGGCTTGCGTGAATTCTTTCTCGGCAGAGGAGCTTGGTGTTTCACGTGAAACATTCGAAAGGTTGCAGTGCTATGCAGCGCTTTTGGAAAAATGGACGCTCAAGATCAACCTGATCTCACGTTCCACGATTTCCTCGATCTGGTCTCGACATATCCGCGATTCACTTCAGGTGTACCGGGCCGGCCCGGAGGCTTTTGAAAGTTGGGTTGATCTTGGCAGCGGTGGGGGATTGCCCGGCGTAGTTGTTGCCATTTTGGCTGCGGAATCGCCTGCGCAGAAAATGGTGCGCTTGGTTGAAAGTGACGGAAGGAAAGCGGCATTCCTGCGGACTGCACTCAGAGAGACCGCTGTGCCGGGCATCGTGATCTGCGAAAGAATCGAAACCCTAGCACCGCAAGGAGCCGACGTTTTGTCAGCTCGAGCGCTGGCTGACCTTGATACGCTTTTGGGCTTCGCTGTCAGGCACTTGTCGCCCACCGGTTTCGCTCTGTTTTCCAAAGGGGCCACCTGGGAAAAAGAGGTTGAAGAGGCGCGTCAGGAATGGTCATTTTCCTGCGAAGCTCTTGAGAGCGAGACGGAAAAAGGATCCGTGATCCTGAAAATCGGAGATATAGCACGTGTCTGACCCGCTTCGTCCACCAGGGCCCAGAATCATCGCAATCGCGAATCAAAAAGGTGGTGTCGGCAAGACGACCACTACAATCAACCTGGGCGCCGCGCTGGCAAAACTTGGCGTTAAGGTTCTGGTCGTTGATCTTGATCCGCAAGGCAACGCGTCGACGGGTCTTGGGATCGAGGCCGACGATCGCGAATACACCACGTATGAGCTTTTGCTCGACGATGTCGGGCTCTCAGATGTGATCAAGCCGACAGCGAATGACGGGCTTTTTATCGTTCCTGCAACTGTCGACTTGAGTTCGGCAGATGTTGAGCTTGTGTCGAATGAAAAGCGGAGCTTTCTGCTGCATGATGCGCTTCGACAGTTTGCGATGGATGACTTGGCCTTTGACTATGTGCTGATTGATTGCCCGCCGTCATTGAATTTGCTGACAGTCAACGCAATGGTGGCGGCGCATTCCGTCTTGGTGCCCCTTCAGTCCGAATTTTTTGCGTTGGAGGGCCTCTCGCAACTTATGCTGACAATTCGTGAGGTCCGGCAAACCGCAAATGAAGCGTTGCGCATCGAAGGTGTTGTGTTGACCATGTACGATATACGCAACAACTTGTCCCAACAGGTCGAAGCTGATGCGCGTGAGAATCTTGGGGAACTGGTATTCAAGACCGTGATACCGCGGAACGTTCGCCTGTCCGAAGCGCCCTCCTTCGCGAAATCGGTTCTGGATTATGACCCGGAGTCAAAAGGTGCGCGCGCCTATCTGGATCTTGCAAAAGAGCTTCTGAAAAACCATGGCCGCGCGGCCGTCAAAGAGGGTGCAGCAACATGAACGATAAGAAGCCGAAAACCCGAGGTTTGGGCCGTGGCTTGTCCGCACTTATGGCCGATGTCGCTGTCCAGGAGGATCGCACCAGTGACGCGGGGCAGGCGCGCCGTCCGGATCTACTTGTTCCAATTGAAAAAGTCTTTCCCAACCCCCAGCAGCCGCGTCGCAACTTTGTCGCTGAACAGCTGGAAGACTTGGCCGCATCGGTCCGTGAAAAGGGTGTCATCCAGCCACTTATCGTCCGCCGTCGTGCGCAGCAGGAGGGAACATTCGAAATCGTTGCCGGCGAGCGTCGTTGGCGCGCGGCACAGATGGCGCGGTTGCACGAGTTGCCGGTTCTGGTTCGTGACTTCGATGATGTTGAGGTTCTGGAAATTGCGATCATCGAAAACATTCAGCGGGCTGATCTAAACCCGGTTGAAGAGGCTGCTGGCTACAAGCAGTTGATGGAAAAGTTCGGACACACACAAGAAAAGCTTTCTGACGTTCTTGGGAAAAGCCGCAGCTATATCGCAAACCTTGTTCGATTGCTGCAGCTTCCGGAAGAGGTTCAGACATATCTTCGCGAAGGAAAGCTGTCTGCCGGCCATGCCCGTGCCTTGATCACAGCAAAGGACCCGGTGGCCCTGGCGCGCAAGGTGATCCAGGGTGGTCTTTCAGTTCGTGAAACCGAGCGGTTGGCGAAGGTGGTCGACCAACCCGCAGGTAGCGGCGAGTCGATCACCAAGAAGCGCAGCACCCCTGAGAAGGACGCCGACACACGCGCGCTTGAGGGGGATTTGTCAGCGAACCTGGGAATGAAAGTGTCGATTCAGCACGACAACGGGCAAGAGTCGGGCGTGATATCGATCCGTTATGACACGCTGGAACAGCTTGACGATCTTTGTCAAAAGCTTGGGTCTTGACGTTCAATTCGTCAGTAGCTCAGACAATATGGCATTCAACACCATCCGACCCTGTCGTGTCGTGGTGATGCGATCCCCGTCGCTTTCGATCATGCCAAGATCCGAAAGCTGATCCAGCTTGCCTTGCGGCAAAGCCTCGCCTGCAAGCGCCTCGTAGCGGGACGTGTCGACGCCTTCAGCAAGACGAAGACCCATCATGAGAAACTCGCTGGCCTGATCATCGCCGGACAGGGCGACCCGCTCTTTTTCGCCAAGCGCATCCCGTGTTGTATCCAGCCATTTCTGTGGATTGCTCCAGGCTTCGGTCGCGTGACGCTGTCCGTTCAATGTCAGTCGCCCATGTGCGCCCGGACCGATGCCAATATAGTCCCCGTAGCGCCAGTAGACCCTGTTATGCCGGGATTCCGCGCCAATTCTGGCATGATTCGAAATCTCATAGCCCAGAAAGCCGGCATCTTCGCATATATCCTGTGTCGCTTGGTACATGTCCGCGGACAGATCGTCTGGCGGAAGACCCTTCAACCTGCCTCGCGCATAACGGTCGCCAAACGCTGTGCCCTCTTCTATGGTGAGCTGGTACAGCGAAAGATGATCAACCGCCATGCTAAGTGCTTGTTTAAGTTCGGTTTCCCAATTCTGAAGCGTCTGGTCTTGCCGGGCATAAATCAAATCGAAACTGACACGGTTGAAATGGCTTCTCGCGATATCAAAGGCGGCCAAGGCCTCGGATGTGGAGTGAATCCGGCCTAATCTACGCAAGTCACTGTCATTAAGTGCTTGAATTCCCATAGAAACTCTGTTGACGCCAGCATCGGCATAACCCTTGAAACGGCCGGCCTCGACAGATCCGGGGTTGGCCTCCAGCGTTACCTCAAGATCGTTTGCCTGGGGCCAATGTTTTCTGATCCGGTCAAGTACGCCAGAAACCACATCCGGGTTCATCAGGCTGGGTGTTCCGCCGCCAAAGAAAACTGATGTCAGAACGCGCCCCGGTGTCTCCCGGGCATAACGGTCGATTTCCCGCAAGTAGGAATCCAACCACCGCGTTTGATCGATGTGACGTGCGACATGGCTGTTAAAGTCGCAATATGGGCACTTGGCCTCACAAAATGGCCAGTGGACATATATGGCGAATCCGCCCTGTTGCCAGTCTTCAGCCAAAGCAGCCCGCAACCAGTTTCTTGAAGGCATCAGCCCGGTGACTGATCCGGTTTTTTTCCCAGCGGTCCATTTCTCCGAAGGTTTTTTCATATCCATCCGGCTGGAAGATCGGATCGTAACCATGGCCCTGGTTACCGCGCATCGGCCAGACGATCTTGCCGGGCATTACGCCTTCAAAGACTTCGTCATGTCCGTCGGGCCAAGCCAGAACCAGGGTACAGCAAAAGCGCGCCCTGCGCGGGTGTGGAGCTTTCGCCGCTTCCAGCTCTTCATGCGCGCGTGTCATGGCCATGACGAAATCACGCCCCTTCGGGGTTTCTGCCCAGTCTGCCGTGTAGACGCCGGGCGCGCCGCCCAGCGCATCGATCGCTATGCCGGAATCGTCCGCAAGTGCGGGCAGGCCTGTCGCCCGCGCTGCCGCATGGGCCTTGATACGGGCGTTGCCGACGAAAGTGGTCTCTGTTTCGTCGGGTTCTGCAAGATTCAGTTCGGCGGCACCGACTACCCTAACCCCGAACGGACCAAGAAGATCAGCGATCTCTTCAAGCTTGCCATTGTTATGGGTCGCAACCAGAAGACGATCGCCGGAAAACTTACGCATCGACAGCAGCCCTTTGTGCAGCAACAAGATCCTTCACGCCAAGCTCTGCAAGATCCAGCAACTCGTTCATCTGCGCACGCGAATAGGTGGCGCCCTCTGCGGACATCTGAATCTCAATCAGCTTGCCGCTTGCCAGCATGATGAAGTTACCGTCCACCCCAGCTTCGCTATCTTCAGGGTAATCAAGATCAAGAACGGCCTGACCAGCGTAAATCCCGCATGAAACGGCAGCAACAGGCTCGATCAAAGGATCCGTTGTTACCGCTCCTGTCTTCATCAGCTTGTCTACAGCAAGGCGCAACGCGACCCAACCGCCGGTGATCGAAGCGCAGCGTGTCCCGCCATCTGCCTGGATCACGTCGCAATCAACAGTGATTTGCCGCTCTCCCAGCGCCACTCGGTCGACTCCGGCCCGCAGTGAACGACCGATCAGGCGCTGAATTTCTACGGTTCGGCCACCCTGCTTGCCGCTTGCCGCTTCGCGACGCATACGGCTTGTGGTGGAACGGGGAAGCATTCCGTACTCTGCTGTGACCCAGCCAAGCCCGCTGCCCTTGATGAAAGGCGGCACGCGATCCTCAATCGTAGCGGTACACAAGACGTGCGTATCGCCCATCCTGATCATGCATGACCCTTCGGCATGCTTCGTCACGCCGGTTTCAATTGAAATCGGGCGCATTTCGCTTAATTTTCTGCCTGAGGGACGCATGTCTGGACCTTTCCTGAGATATCGCTCGGGATACAGTCCAGATAGCCCGAAACGCAAGCCTGATTGACCTTTTCCCCTCAGGCTCTTTAATGGTGCTTCATCAGGAAAGCCGCGATGACCGAAGGAAAATCCATCCTCGATGAGATGAACGATCGCTCGCGCGAGGTATTTCGCCGCGTTGTCGAAGGTTATCTTGAAAGCGGCGATCCTGTCGGCAGCAGGACCCTGACCCGCACCATGTCCGAAAAGGTCAGCGCAGCCACAATCCGCAACGTGATGCAGGACCTTGAATACCTGGGTTTGCTGGGAAGTCCCCATGTCAGCGCGGGCCGTATTCCCACGCAGCGCGGGCTGCGGATGTTCGTGGATGGCCTGCTTGAGGTCAGCGACCTGAACGAGCAGGACCGCATCAAGATCGACGAAACGCTTGCAAGCAATACATCCGATGTGACCGGTATGCTGGACAGGATAAGTACCGCGCTGTCCGGCGTGACGCGTGGCGCCTCGCTGGTGCTCGCCCCAAAGCATGAGGCGCCGATCAAACATGTCGAGTTCGTCAACCTCGGCCATGAACGTGCGCTTGTCGTTCTGGTCTTTGCCGATGGCCATGTCGAGAACCGTCTCTTCACGCCGCCTGCCGGACAAACCCCTTCATCCATGCGCGAAGCTGCGAATTTTCTGAACGCGCTGATCGAAGGAAAGACTCTATCAGATCTTCAGACGGCCATTCGCCGCGAAATCGATTCGCGCCGTCAGGAGATTGATGGCTTGGCCCATGCCCTTGTCGAAAGCGGACTTGCCGTCTGGGCTGGAGAAGGAGATGCGCCGGAGCGTTTGATCGTCAGGGGACGATCAAATCTTCTGAGTGCCGCGGGCGGCGATGAAGAGCTGGACCGGATCCGCCACCTGTTCGACGACCTCGAAAGAAAAAAGGACATCGCCGAGTTCCTCGACCTTGCGCAACAAGGCGAGGGTGTGCGCATTTTTATTGGGTCAGAGAACAAACTTTTCTCACTTTCGGGTTCCTCTTTGGTGGTCAGTCCATATATGAACGCGGATCGGAAGATAATCGGTGCGGTTGGTGTGATTGGACCCACGCGCCTGAACTATGGACGGATTGTGCCGATCGTGGACTACACGGCACAACTGGTCGGACGCATGATATCCGACCGGAGCTAGAGGTGAGTTATGGCAGAGCCGAAAAAAGACGATTTCCTTGATGATATCGAAGCCGCAGAAGCGGAAGAGTATGCTGAGGACTCGATCGAATACAGCGCAGAGGCGATTGAGCTTGATACACTGCGGGCGGAACGCGATGAGCTGAAGGATCGGTTCATGCGGGCGCTTGCCGATGCAGAAAATGCGCGCAAGCGGTCCGAAAAGGATCGCCGCGAAGCAGAACAGTATGGCGGATCCAAACTTGCCCGTGATCTCTTGCCGGTGCATGACAACCTCAAGCGCGCCTTGGAGGTTGCGACGGATGAACAGCGCGCGACCTTCGGCCCGCTGCTTGAAGGTGTCGAACTGACCCTGCGCGAACTGCTTAGTGTATTCGGCAAGCACGGAATAACGGTCATCAGCCCCCAGGTTGGCGACCGCTTCGATCCGCAACTGCATCAGGCCATGTTCGAAGCTCCCGTTCCGGGCACCAAGGCGGGTGACATCATCCAGGTGTCAGGCGACGGTTTCATGCTTTACGACCGCTTGCTGCGCCCTGCGCAGGTCGGCGTGTCGTCAATGCCTGCAAGCTGAAACAACGCAACAGCAATATAAAGAGGCATCGCAATCAGGATTGCGATGCCTCTTTCAATTCATAGATCAGTTGAAGCGCCTCTCGGGGACTCAGCTCGTCAGGATGTATTGCCTGCAAACGCTCTTCCAGAAGGGACGACCGTTTTGCCGGGGCCGGTTGTGGCGCAGGCGCCATCGAAAACAGCGGAAGGTCGTCCACGATTGCCTTTTGCTTTCCTGCCCCCTCGCGTTCCCCCTTTTCCAGGGCATCCAGCACAACCCGCGCGCGGCGGACAACCGCATCAGGCAGCCCGGCAAGTTTTGCGACCTGTACACCGTAAGACCGATCCGCCGCCCCCTTACGCACCTCATGCAGAAAGATGACATCACCTTCGAACTCCTTCACTGCGACCGTCGCATTATCGACGCGGTCCAGTTTCCCCGCCAGTGCCGTCAGTTCATGGTAATGCGTCGCAAAAAGTGCCCGACATCTATTTGCGTCATGCAGGTGCTCAAGCGTTGCCCAGGCGATGGAAAGCCCATCGTAGGTGGCAGTGCCGCGCCCGATTTCATCAAGTATTACCAGTGCGTGGTCATCTGCCTGATTGAGGATGGCAGCGGTTTCGACCATTTCGACCATGAAGGTCGACCGTCCGCGCGCCAAATCATCCGAGGCGCCAACGCGACTGAATAGCTGGCTGACCAAGCCGATTTCGGCGCGCGCTGCAGGCACGAAACTGCCGATCTGTGCCAGAAGGGCGATCAGCGCCGTCTGGCGCAGGAATGTCGACTTCCCCGCCATGTTTGGCCCCGTCAACAGCCAGATATCCTTGCCGTCACCGAGGTCGCAATCATTGGCGACGAAAGGTGCACCGCCTTGTTTCCGCAGCGACTGCTCAACAACGGGATGGCGCCCGCCTTCGATCAGCAAGCGCCGCGAGTCGTCAATTTTTGGCCGAGTCCAGCTTTCCCCCCGCGCCAGATCCGCAAGCGCACTGGACAGATCCAGTTCCGCCATTGCACGGGCTGTTGCACCAATAGTGGCAGCGGCGTCCAGAATACTGTCTTTCAAGCTTGAATAGAGCCGCTTTTCAATCTCAAGCGCTTGACCGCCGGCATTCAGGATGCGCGTCTCCATCTCGGTCAGGTCGGGTGTGGTGAAGCGCAGCTGGTTCGCTGTTGTCTGCCGGTGGCGAAACCTGTCCGACAAGGGTTCCGACAGCATCCGTTCGGCATGTGTCGCCGTAACTTCGATGAAATAGCCCAGGACATTGTTGTGTTTGATCTTTAGCGATTGGATGCCGGTCTGGCTGGCATACTCGGTCTGCATCCTTGCGATGATGGATCGCCCTTCGTCCCGCAGGGCGCGCATTTCGTCCAGCTCGGCGTCATAACCTGTGGCGATAAAACCACCGTCCCGCGCCAGAAGGGGTGGTTCTGCGACAAGTGCCTCACCCAGCAGATCAATTAGTGCGTCATGACCCAGAAGCGCCGAAGCAGAACTCTTCAATAGCTCGGGAAGGTCGGTCGCTTGCAAGATTGATGCAATCTTGTCCGCTTGCTCAAGCCCGTTGCGGATGGCCGCAAGGTCCCGGGGGCCGCCGCGATCCAGCGCAAGACGCGACAAAGCCCGATCCAGGTCCGGAACCTTGCGCAGCGCCTCACGCAGATCATCACCAAGACGGGTGTTTTCATGGATGAATCCGACGGAATCGAGCCTGCTTTTAAGAGTTTCAAGATCGCGGGCCGGGCTGGACAGTCGCCGTTCCAGAAGTCGCGCGCCACCCGCGGTCACAGTCCGATCAATCGCTGACAGCAAGGATCCGGCCCGCCCGCCGGTCAGCGCGTGGGTCAGTTCAAGATTGCGACGCGTTGCGGCGTCTATTTGCATGACTCCTGCTTCCGCTTCTCTTGCCGGTGGGCGTAAAAGCGGCAGCTTACCTTTCTGGGTAATATCCAGATATTCAACCAATGCACCGAGAGCAGATACTTCGGCACGGGTGAACGTGCCGTAAGCATCAAGCGACCCGATTCCGTAGAGAGCGCACAGACGCTTTTCGGATGCGGTACTGTCAAACGCGGCCCTGCCAAGCGGCGTGAGGGCGGCTCCGGAATCAGTCACGATTCCGCCTGTTTCAGCCTCTGCCGCCTCAGAAATAACAACCTCTGACGGCATCAACCGTGCCAACTCCGGACCCAACCTTACCGGTGAAATCGGCATCACATGACACTCGCCGGTGGATATATCCACCCAGGCCAGGGCTGCGTCGTCCCTTACCAGGGAATAGGCGCAAAGATAGTTGTTCCGCCGGGCTTCCAGCAGGGATTCCTCGGTCAGTGTTCCGGGGGTCACCAGCCGGACAACATCGCGCTTAACCACCGATTTCGAACCGCGCTTCTTGGCCTCGGCCGGGTCCTCCAACTGCTCGCAGACAGCGACACGAAACCCCTTGCGGATCAAAGTCAGCAGGTAGCCTTCGGCGGAATGAACAGGCACGCCGCACATGGGAATGTCCTGTCCCTCATGCTGCCCGCGTTTCGTCAGCGCAATATCCAGAGCCTGAGACGCGGCAACGGCATCCTCAAAGAACATCTCGTAGAAGTCGCCCATCCGGTAGAACAGAAGTGCGCCGGGATACTGTGCCTTGATCCCGAGATATTGTGCCATCATCGGCGTTGCGGCGGCTTGTTCTGCTGACACGGTATCCCCTCGTTTTCTCGGCAGACCTTACAAATCTCGCTTCTTTGGTAAAAGGCGAAAACGCAAAAGCGTTGAGGCGCAGGCTACAGCAGGCTAAGACGCTATGACCCTCAGAAAGAACAGGCCGCAGCGCATGACAAAGACCAGATTGACCCGCGAAGAGGCTCTTGCCTTCCATATGGAGCCGACACCCGGCAAGTTCGAGATCACCGCGACCGTACCCATGGCCACGCAGCGCGATCTGAGCCTTGCCTATTCGCCCGGTGTCGCGGTCCCTTGCGAGGAAATCGCCGCCGCGCCCGAGACGGCTTACGATTATACCAACAAGGGTAATCTGGTGGCCGTGATTTCCAATGGAACGGCGGTTCTCGGTCTGGGAAACCTTGGCGCGCTGGCTTCCAAGCCCGTGATGGAGGGCAAATCTGTTCTGTTCAAGCGTTTTGCCGACGTGAACAGCATCGACATCGAGCTGGATACCGAAGACCCCGAGGCGTTCATCAATGCCGTTCGGCTGATGGGTCCGACATTCGGCGGCATCAATCTTGAGGACATCAAGGCGCCCGAATGCTTCATCATCGAACAGCGCCTGAAAGAAGTGATGGATATCCCGGTCTTTCATGACGACCAGCACGGCACGGCCGTGATCTGCGCTGCCGGTTTGATCAATGCCCTGCACTTGTCCGGCAAGAAGATCGAAGACGTGCGGATCGTTCTGAACGGGGCAGGGGCGGCCGGGATCGCCTGCCTTGAGTTGCTCAAGTCGATGGGCGCGAAACACGACAATTGCATCATGTGTGATACCAAGGGCGTGATCTACCAGGGTCGCACCGACGGCATGAACCAATGGAAATCGGCCCATGCCGCGCGCACCGATCTGCGTACGCTGGAAGAGGCGATGAAGGATGCGGATGTGTTTCTTGGGGTTTCCGCCAAGGGTGCGGTGACGCAGGCCATGGTCGAATCCATGGCGCCGGATCCGGTCATCTTTGCCATGGCCAACCCGGATCCCGAGATCACACCCGAAGAGGCACATGCCGTGCGCCCTGACGCCATCGTCGCGACCGGGCGATCCGACTATCCGAACCAGGTGAACAACGTCCTTGGTTTTCCCTACCTGTTCCGCGGTGCGCTGGATATTCACGCCCGTGCCATCAACGACGAGATGAAGATCGCCTGCGCTGAAGCCCTTGCCGAACTCGCGCGTGAGGATGTCCCGGATGAGGTGGCCATGGCCTACGGGCGTAATCTCAGCTTCGGGCGCGATTACATCATTCCCACACCTTTTGACCCGCGTCTGATCTACCGCATTCCGCCTGCCGTGGCGCGTGCCGGCATGAAAACGGGTGCTGCGCGTCGCCCGATCATTGACATGGACGCCTATGAGGTCAGCTTGAAAGGCCGCATGGATCCGACTGCGAATATTCTGCGCGGGATTCACGCACGCGCGCGCGCGAACCAGGCGCGGATGATCTTTGCCGAAGGTGACGATCCGCGGGTCCTGCGCGCAGCGGTGACCTATCAGCGGTCCGGTTTGGGCAAGGCGCTTGTTGTCGGACGGGATTACGATGTGAAAGCCAAGCTGGAAGCAGCGGGTATGGCCGATGCCGTGGCCGAGCTGGAGGTCGTCAATGCGGCCAACACCCCACATCTCGAGATGTACAAGGACTTTCTCTATCAGCGCCTTCAGCGCAAAGGGTTCGACCGGCACGACATTCATCGCCTCGCGGCGCGTGACCGGCACGTCTTTTCGGCTCTGATGCTGGCGCATGGACATGGCGATGGCCTTGTGACGGGGGCAACCCGCAAGGCCGCCCATGTGATGGAGCTGATCAATCATGTCTTTGATGCGGATGCCGCCCATGGTGCAGCAGGTGTGACGGCACTCCTGCACAAGGGTCGGATCGTGTTGATTGCGGATACACTTGTCCATGAATGGCCGGACGAGAACGATCTTGCGACGATCGCCCAGCGCGCTGCTGGTGTCGCACGTGATCTGGGGCTTGAACCACGCGTCGCCTTTGTCAGCTTCTCGACCTTCGGTTATCCGCGGTCCGAGCGGGCCGAGAAAATGCATCGCGCCCCTCGCGTTCTGGAAACGCGCGGTGTTGATTTCGAATTCGAAGGCGAGATGACGGTCGATGTGGCTCTGAATCCAAAGGCGCAAATGACATATCCGTTCCAGCGCCTGACGGGGCCGGCGAATATCCTTGTGGTTCCTGCGCGACACTCGGCTTCGATCTCGGTCAAGCTGATGCAAGAAATGGCCGGAGCAACCGTAATTGGCCCGATCCTGTCTGGTGTCGATCAGTCGATCCAGATCTGCTCGACCACATCGACCGCCAACGACATCCTGAACATGGCGATGCTGGCGGCCTGCAAAGTGGGCTGATTGCAAGCAGCGGGGGGGCGGAATGGCGATCTATAATCTCGGCTCTATCAACGCCGATCTTCTCTATTCTGTTCCCCGTTTGCCAGGACCGGGTGAAACACTGGCAGCAACTGGTTTTCGCCGGGGCCTGGGTGGAAAGGGGGCCAATATGTCCGTTGCCGCGGCGCGCGGGGCATCGCATGTCATTCATATCGGAGCGGTTGGCGAGGATGGGCGCTGGGCGCGGGATCTTCTGACCGAATATGGCGTTGATACGCGACACATATCCGTTTTGGACGATGCGACCGGCCATGCGATCATCCTGCTGGACCCGGCAGGTGAAAACACGATCGTTATCGTCCCCGGCGCCAACCATGCCCTGACCGAACAACAGATTGGTCTTGCGCTTGCAGAAACATCGCCCGGTGACCTTCTGTTGATGCAGAATGAGACGACACTTCAGTCATTTTGCGCAAGAACAGGGTCTGATCTTGGTCTGCGCGTGATCTACGCGGCCGCACCGTTCGACGCGGAGGCCGTAAGTGCTTTGCTGCCGTTCATCGATATGCTGATCCTGAACGCTGTTGAAGCAGGACAATTGCAGCAGGCCCTGGGCAAGGCGCCCGATGAACTCGGGGTTGCGGATGTTATCGTTACTCTCGGCGCCGAAGGCTGCCGTTGGTTTCATGCGGAAACCGGGCAGATCAAGGATTTTCCAGCCCTTCCCGTCACGCCCGTTGATACAACGGGGGCAGGCGACACATTTACCGGTTTCCTGCTGGCGGGTCTGGACCGCGGCCAGCTGATGGAACAGGCTATCGCACTCGCGACCAAGGCCGCGGCCCTGATGGTGACGCGGGTTGGCACCGCTGACGTTATCCCTGACCTGCTTGAGATCGAACAGATGGATCGTCCAAGGTAATGCCGCTTTTCGCGCGCTCTGTTCCGGTTTAGCCTGCGCCAGAATACAGGAGGGCCGGATGACGGATCACGTAACAACCCATCAAGCTGCCGAAGACGCCCGTAACGAGACGATCAAGATCTGGCTCAACGGGAAGATCGTGCCGAAGGCGCAAGCGATGATCAGCGTTTATGACAGCGGCTTCATGCTGGGCGACGGCGTTTGGGAAGGTATCAGGCTCTATAACGGGAAATGGGCTTTTCTGGACGAACATATGGATCGCCTTTTCGAGGCGGCAAAAGCGATTGATCTTGATATTGGCCTCAGCAGGAAGCAGGTCATTCAGGCTGTGTTAGACACACAAGCCGCCAATGAGATGACCGAAGATGCCCATGCCCGCCTGATGGTGACACGGGGCGTCAAGACGCGGCCATTCCAGCATCCCTCGCTGTCGCGACAGGGTCCGACAATCGCGATCATCATGGAGCATTCCAAACCCAGCATTCCGCGCCCGATCCGGTTGGCAACAGTGCCGCATTTGCGCGGGCTGCCGATGACCCAAGATCCCAAGTTGAACAGTCATTCAAAACTGAATTGCATCCTGGCCTGTATCGCTGCCGAAAAGGCCGGTGCCGATGAGGCCCTGATGCTGGATGTCCATGGTTTTGTGAATACGACCAACGCCTGCAACTTCTTCATCGTGCGAAAGGGCCAAGTCTGGACCAGCACCGGTGACTACTGCATGAACGGTATCACGCGGCAGAAAGTGATCGACCTTTGCCGTGAAAACGGGATCCCGGTTTTTGAACGCAACTATTCCCTTGTCGACACCTATGGTGCGGACGAAGCCTTTTTGACCGGCACATTCGGTGCGCAGACGCCTGTGGGCACCATAGACGGGCGCCAGATCGGCGAGGGTCAGATGGGGCCTGTCACAAAACATATCAGGATGCTGTATCAGGCACTGATTCAGCGGGAAACGGCCTGATTATGCGGATCGCAATGTGGTCGGGGCCGCGCAATCTTTCGACGGCGATGATGTATTCCTTCGGTGCACGGTCCGACTTCGCCGTGGTGGATGAGCCTTTCTATGCGGCATACCTGCAACGCACCGGGCTGGACCATCCGATGCGCGACCAGATCCTGCAATCGCAGTCCCTGGATCCCGATGCGGTTGCAGCGATGCTGACCGGACCGATCCCCGAGGGAAAGCCGCATGTCTATCAGAAACACATGACCCAGCACATGATTGCCGCCATGCCGCGTGACTGGTTCGCGCAGGCAAGGCATGTGTTCCTGATCCGTCACCCGGCGCGCGTGGTGGCAAGTTTCGGGGCGAAATACGACAATCCCACGCTGGCCGATATCGGATTCATCCAGCAGACCGAAATCTACCAACAGCTACTGGATCAAGGGCTGGACCCCTTGGTGATCGACTCCGCCGATATCCGGCGCGATCCATCAGCCATGTTGAACAGGCTTTGCGAGGCTTTGGGGCTTCCGTTCGATCCTGCAATGCTGTCCTGGCCAAAAGGCGGGCATCGGTCGGATGGCGTCTGGGCAAGTCATTGGTACGGTGCCGTGCATGCATCGACCGGTTTTGCCCCGGCTGAGGGGCCTTTGCCCGCCCTTTCGGGTGCGGCCGCAGAACTGATGCAGCAGGCTTTGCCCCACTACGAGGCTCTAAGCGCAAAAAAACTCTAAAATGTGAACCGGCCTGAAACTTTCCCCGACCTTGATGCGTGAGTTCTTCACAAGGGGTGAAATCCCCCTGAGACCGCAGATAAGGAGAGGTTCCAATGATGAAATTCGTTTTCGCCGCAGCATTCAGCGCAGCGTCCAGCATGGCGATGGCCGCAGGTGGCATGGCCCAGATGGTTGAGGCCATGGATCAGGATGTGTCCGGCGGCACCGTGACCGCATCGAAAGTTGTGGCTGATGTGAACGGTTGGCTGGTCGTGCATCGCACGGATGCAGAGATGAAGCCCGGTCCCGTTGTTGGTCATGCACCGCTTCGGAAGGGTGAAACCTCTGATGTGGCGGCTATTCTGACGGAAGAGGTCAAGCCGGGTGACATGCTCATGCTGATGATCCATGCAGAAGAAGGCGGCATGAAGACCGGCATCTTCGAATATACGCTGGGCGCCAAGGAAGACGGCCCCATTCGCGTTGATGGCAAGCTTGTGATGACGATGATCACCGCGAAGTAATTTCAGGCTCTGAACCGCATGTTCGGATCGAAAAAGGCAAAGGGCGACACCTGTATGGGTGCCGCCCTTTCACTATCCAGATTGCTTGAAAATCAGCCCTTGATGCGACGGTTCCGGGTCGCAATCAGTTTCAGACGCAGCGCGTTCAGGCGGATGAAGCCCTGTGCATCCTTCTGATCATAGGCGCCTGCATCGTCTTCGAAGGTCACATGTGCTTCGGAATAGAGGCTGTGATCGGACCAGCGGCCCACACAGGTGGCCAGACCCTTGTAAAGCTTCAGACGCACGGTGCCTGTCACATGTTCCTGGCTCTTGTCGATCAGGGCTTGCAGCATCTCGCGCTCGGGGCTGAACCAGAACCCGTTATAGATCAGTTCGGCATAACGCGGCATGATGCTGTCCTTCAGGTGGCCAGCGCCCGCATCAAGCGTGATCTGTTCGATCCCGCGATGCGCCTCAAGCAAAACAGTGCCTCCAGGCGTTTCATAGATGCCGCGCGACTTCATGCCGACAAATCGGTTTTCTACGAAATCCAGACGGCCGATCCCGTGCTTTCCGCCAAGTTCGTTCAGCTTGGTCAGGATCGTGGCCGGGCTCATCGCCTCGCCATTGATCGCGACGGCATCGCCACGCTCGAAGGTCACTTCGATATATTCCGGGGTATCGGGTGCGTCTTCAGGCGAAACGGTGCGCTGATAGACGTATTCGGGCGCCTGCTCGGCCGGGTTTTCCAGCGCCTTGCCCTCGGAAGAGGTATGCAAAAGGTTTGCGTCCACGCTGAAGGGCGCCTCGCCACGCTTGTCCTTGGCGATCGGGATCTGGTTCTTCTCGGCAAACTCGATCAGTTTGGTGCGGCTGGTCAGATCCCAGATGCGCCAGGGGGCGATCACCTTGATCTCCGGGTTCAGCGCATAGGCGCTCAGCTCAAAGCGAACCTGGTCATTACCTTTGCCGGTTGCGCCATGCGCCACGGCATCGGCGCCGGTTTCGGCGGCAATCTCGACCAGGCGCTTGGAAATCAGCGGCCGCGCGATCGACGTACCCAGCAGGTAAAGACCTTCGTA
This sequence comes from Rhodobacterales bacterium, assembly GCA_033839205.1. Taxonomy (GTDB): domain Bacteria; phylum Pseudomonadota; class Alphaproteobacteria; order Rhodobacterales; family Rhodobacteraceae; genus Seohaeicola. The sequence continues at coordinate 28,815 of JAJLKH010000046.1, forward strand.
CAAAGCGTTGGCGCGGAACATCGGAAAGACGAAATCGCGCACGAACTCTTCACGCACATCTTCGATGTAGATGTTCTCGGGCTTGATCCCCAGCAGTTCGGCCTTGGCGCGGGCGGGTTCCAGCTCTTCGCCCTGTCCCAGATCGGCGGTGAAGGTCACGACCTCGCAACCGTATTCGGTTTGCAGCCATTTCAGGATGATCGAGGTATCAAGGCCGCCTGAATAGGCCAGCACGACTTTCTTGGGCGCGGACATGTGTTTTTCCCCAGTGAATGCGTTTTGCGGCGATTACCGGGTTTTGTGCCGCAGGGCAAGGAGGCCGCCGTGCCGCAGCTTAGGCTTGCGTGATGGATCAAGCTGCGCCAGAGATCGGAAATGACCCAGTTTCAAGATCAGGCACGCGCGGCCGAACGCGCAATGCGCGAGGTTTTCCCCGCCACACCCCTGTTGCGCAACGCGCATCTGTCCGAGCGGTTCGAGGCCGATATCTGGCTGAAGCGCGAAGACCTTTCGCCAGTGCGGTCCTACAAGCTGCGCGGCGCGTTCAACGCGATGCGCAAGGTCCTGGCCGCTGATCCGGGGCGACGGCTGTTCGTTTGCGCCTCGGCCGGTAATCACGCGCAGGGCGTCGCCTTCATGTGCCGGCATTTTGGCGTCAAGGGTGTGATCTTCATGCCGGTGACGACACCGCAGCAGAAAATCCAGAAGACACGCATGTTCGGTGGGGATGCGGTCGAGATCAAGCTGAAGGGCGATTACTTTGACGATACGCTTGCATCGGCTCAGGCCTTTTGTGCCAAGGAGGGCGGGCATTTCCTTTCACCCTTCGATGATGCGGATGTGATCGAAGGTCAGGCCTCTGTCGCGGTCGAGATGCTGGATGAGATGGGGCAGGTTCCCGATCATATTCTTTTACCAGTCGGCGGTGGAGGGCTCTCCGCGGGTGTGCGCAGCTTTTTCGGCACTGATCCTGCCTATACATTCGTCGAACCGCTGGGTGGCGCCAGTCTGCAGGCGGCGTTGTCGGTCGGTCGACCAGTGATGCTTGACAAGGTGAACACCTTTGTCGATGGCGCGGCCGTTGCCTGCATCGGCACACAGACATTCGCACGCCTCAAGGATGTGTCCTTGCATTATGTCGTGACTGCGCCCGAGGACCGGATCTGCACAACCATCCTCGAGATGCTGAATGTCGAAGGGATCGTGCTGGAACCTGCCGGAGCGCTGGCCGTGGATGCACTGGTCGACGTGGCGGACCGCATCAGGGGCAAGACCGTAGTATGCATCACATCGGGCGGAAACTTCGATTTCGAACGCCTGCCCGAGGTTAAGGAGAGGGCGCAGCGATATTCCGGAGTGAAGAAATATTTCATCCTGAGGATGCCGCAGCGTCCTGGTGCGCTGAAGGAATTTCTGAACATCCTTGGCCCTGACGACGATATCGCGCGGTTCGAATACCTCAAGAAATCAGCCCGCAACTTTGGTTCCGTGCTGATAGGGATCGAAACAACCCGGCCTGAAAACTTCACATCCCTGTTGTTCAAACTGAACAAGGCAGGTTTCACCTATCGTGACATCACCAATGATGAAACGCTGGCCGAATTCCTGATCTGAACGCCTCGGGTGCTGCTGTCATCCCGTTTGCGCAAGAAGCGCGTGATGGCGCGCCATGTAATCGGCCCGCACCTCGACGGGCGGACGCAGCCTGATGGAAAGGCCACGTATCAGGGTCTGATCAGGCTTTCCAAACAGCTTGTCGGCCTCATCGTTGCTGAAGCCTGCGATCTCGATGGCCTCCATCCACGCGCTGATCCGATCTGCTTGCTTGATCTGTTTCTTTATCGCGGCCGGAATTACAGCTGGAAGCCCGAAACGGATATGGATCGCTGCTGTCAGCCGGATGTCCAGCTCTTCGTAACCTGGGCCTACG
>JAJLKH010000047.1:0-7374 GCA_033839205.1 Rhodobacterales bacterium
CCAGGACAGCACCAGCTTGGGGTCGATCAGGCTATCCGCCACCTTGGTCAGGGTCAGCGCCAGCACATGGATCAGGCCGTTCCCGGCCTCGCCCTCGCGCAGGTCGGCGGCATCGCTGTCGGTCAGCCATGCAAAGATGCGCCGCTTGCGGTCGGCGCGGGTCGCGGCGGGGGGGGTGTCACTCATCGCGGATCAACCTGTAGGCCCAGGCGCGGGATCCATCGGCCAGCGTGACGGGATCGCGCCGGTAACGCACGCCAAGCCGCTCGTAGCGATCCAGCCGCAGCAGCCCCGCGTCATCCACCGCAAAGACCTGCCCCGTCAGCACGCCATCCGGCGCGGTGCGCATGTCGCGGCCCTCGCGGCGAAACCCGGCAAGCGCCGCGTCTTGCGCCGGGGTGATGCGGCCCACAACCGCCAGCCGGATCAAGGGGTTGGTCAGCGTCGCATAGCCGAACACGCGATGTGGCCCCTGCCCCTGCTCGGGCTGCGCCGCGACGATCGCGGGCGTCACGGGCGGCAGCCAGACCGGCAGATGCACGATGCCGCCCCACAGGGTCAGCCCAAGCAGCAGCGCCGCCCATGTCAGGCGCCGCCTCATGCGCATCCCTGCCCGTCCAGTCGCCCATAGGTTGCCAATTGGTCTCGATGGATCATAGGCTGCACTTTCCCGCAGACAGCATGGAAAGTGCAACCCCTTGACCGATCCGACCGACATGCGCGACCGCATCCCCCTTGACCGCCTCTGGCCGCTGCCCGTCCCGCAGGGCCCCGAGGGCCAGCGCCGGGTCGGGGTCGAGATCGAATTCGCAGGCCTGACCGAAGCAGAGGCCGCGGATATCGTGCAAGCCGCCTGGGGCGGCACGGTCCGGGCCAAGACGGATCATGACCTGACCGTGACCGGCACCGCCCATGGCGATGTCGGGATCGAACTGGACATCGTGCTGCGCGATCAGGCGGGCCATGCGATCGCCGACAAGCTGCTGAACTGGTCGCGCGCGGTCGTGCCCGTGGAAATCGTGACAGCCCCGCTTTTGCCCGCCGATCTGGTCGCGGTGGACAGCCTGATCGCCGATCTGGTCGCGGCCGGCGCCGAAGGCTCGCAGGATGGCATCCTTTACGGGTTCGGCATGCACCTGAACCCCGAGGTGGCCGGGACCGACGCCGCCCATATCCTGCCCGTCGTGCGCGCCTATGCGCTGCTTGAAGATTGGCTGCGCGCGATGGACCCGCTTGACCCCTCCCGCCGCCTGCTGCCCTTCGTCGATCCCTGGCCCCGCCCCCTTGTGGATCGTCTGGCCGCCGCGGGCGCGGGATGGGACATCGACGATCTGCTGCGCACCTATGCGGACCTGACCCCGACCCGCAACCGGGGGCTTGACCTGCTGCCACTGCTGGAACATCTGCGCCCCGCCGCACTGGCCGAACGGATGGATCCCGCCACGCTAAAGGGCGGGCGGCCCACCTATCACTACCGCCTCCCCGAGGCGCGCCTGGGTGCGCCGGGCTGGTCGGCGATCTATGAATGGAACCGCTGGGTCCTGGTCGAACGCGTCGCCGCAGACCCTGACCTTCTGGCGCATCTGGCAGGCCTCTGGGCCGGTCATCGCGACAGCCTGACCGCCATGCGCGGCGACTGGGCGCGCCAGGTGCAGGCCACGCTTGCCGACGCGGCCATCTGGTCATGAGACCCTGCATCGGTGTCACCACCTCGCGCCGCACGGGCTGGCGCGTCTTTCCCGTGATCGCGCTCAACATCTGGCTTGCTGGCGGGCGGGCCACGCGCTGGAACAGCGGGCGCGAGGCCGACATGGGCGCCGTCGACGGGCTGGTCGTGGGCGGCGGCGACGATATCTCGCCCATGCTCTACGCGGGCGAAATGGTGGCCGAGGCGCGGCTCGATCCCGACCGCGACGCGCTGGAACAGCGCCTGGTCCGCCAGGCGCTCGATCTGGGCAAACCCGTGCTGGGCATCTGCCGGGGCGCGCAGATGCTGAACGTGGCGCTAGGCGGTAACCTGCATCAGCGCGCCTATGACCATTACGCCGACAGCCGCTACTACCGCACGATCCTGCCGCGCAAGGATGTGACCGTGCTGGACGGCACCGGGCTGGCGCGGCTGGCCGGCACCGCGCCGATGCGGGTGAACGCGCTGCATTCGCAGGCGGTGGACCGGCTGGGCACCGGCTTGCGGGTCGCCGCGCGCGATGACGGCGGCATGATCCAGGCGGTCGAGCGCAGCACGCCCCCCTTTGCCCTGGGCGTGCAATGGCACCCCGAATACCTGGTCTATGCCCGCAGACAACGCGCCCTGTTCCGCGCGCTGGTGGATGCCGCGCGTCCTTGATGCCGTGGACAGGCCCCGCGAAAGCGATTATCCCCGCGCCCATGCTGAACATCATTCGCCATGACGGCCCCGAAGGCCCCACACCGCTGCTGATTGCCCACGGCCTTTACGGATCGGGGCGCAACTGGGGCGTGATCGCCAAGCGGCTGTCCAGCGATCGCACCGTGATCGCGGTGGACATGCGCAACCACGGGCTCAGCCCCTGGATGGACAGCCACACCTATTCCGACATGGCCGAAGACCTGGCCGCCGTGATCCGCGCCCAAGGCGGCCCGATGGCGGTGCTGGGCCATTCCATGGGGGGCAAGGCCGCGATGATCCTGGCCCTGACCCATCCCGATCTGGTCACGCGGCTGATCGTGGGCGATATCGCCCCGGTCGCCTATGCCCATGACCAAAGCCGCTATATCGCCGCGATGCGGGCGGTTGACCTTGCCCGCGTCGAAAAGCGCTCGGATGCCGAGGCGCAGCTGGCGGCGCTGGTCGATGATCCCACGCTGCCCGCCTTCTTCACGCAGTCGCTTGACCTCAAGGAAAAACGCTGGCGGCTGAACCTCGATGCGCTGTCAGCGCAGATGCCGCATATCCTGGGCTTTCCGCAGGTGGCCGGGTCATTCGCCGCCCCCACGCTGTTCCTGACGGGGGCCAATTCGCATTATGTGCAACCCGAACATCGCGCCACGATCAAGGCTCTGTTCCCGGCAGCGCGTTTCGCCAAGATCCCCGGCGCGGGTCATTGGCTGCATGCCGAGAAACCGCGCGAATTCGAAGCGGCGGTGCGCGCCTGGCTGGCCGGCTGAGAACGAAAAAGGCAGGGGGCCGCTGCGGCGTACCCCCTGCCATCTATCGGGACGGTGACGGCCCCAACGGGGACCCCTCCCTCGCACCGTCTCCGTCCCGCCTGCCCCGAAGGACAGGATCCTCGCCCGCCCGGCAGGGCGGGGCAAACCCGTGTCAGCCGTTCTCGTAAAGCTTGCGCGTCACCGCCCAGGTAACGGGAAACGCCGCCACGAAACCCACCAGTGCCGCGATCAGGATCGGGTAAAGACTGTCATAGCCCGTGGTCAATGCCGCGATCACGCCAACACCGGCCAAGGTCGAGCCGATGAACAGATGAAGGATGAAACCCAGTCGCAGCATGGTGCAGTCTCCGTGACGGTTCTGACTTTACCAAGTTTAGATCGCCTGACACGCCGCTGCCTTGATCTGAATCAGACGGATTCGCCCTTTCGCATGCGTTGCATCAACCCGTCCTTCAGAACGAACTGATGGTAAAGCGCCCCGGCAACATGCAGGGCGATCAGGCCCAGCAGGATCAGGCGCATCACGCCATGCGCCTCGGCCGCCGCCTCATTGGCGCGAAACCAGGCCACGGCGCCGCTGATCGGCAGGGCGATCAGCAGGGCGTAAAGGCTGTAATGGGTGACATGGGCCGCAAGCCGCTGCAATGGCGGATCGCTGTCCGGCAGGGGCGGCACACCGCGCCCCGCGCGCAGATAAAGTCGCGTGGCTGTCAGCACGAAGATCAGGAAACCGCCAAAGACATGCGCCCCCACCAGCGGATCGAAGGCGGGCACCAGACCGTCCTCGATCATGTCGAAAGCCTCGGTGATGGGTTCGTGCAGCAGGTATTGCAGGACAAGAACCCCGAAGACCAGCCAGTGCAGGCGGATCTGAAGGCGGGAATAGGCGCTTGGTGCGGATCCGGGCATAGCAAGACTCGCTGAAACATATGCGGTCGCCAAAATACGACACAGCCCCCCCGACGCCAAGAAAAACCCGGCTCAGGGCCGGTTCAGGCAGAGGAAAAGATATTCCGTGCCCTGAAGATCCGGCAGCGCGCGCTGCGACACGCGTTCCGCGAATTTCTTGGACCCGCGCTGGCAGATGCTGTTGGCCAGCGCCAGAAGCTGCGCATCCGTGGCCGAGGTAAAGGCAGGCTGGATGATGTTCACGCTGTCGCCGTTATAGGCGGTGACCACGGGATCCTGTGCAGGAACCTCGCAGGCGGCCAGCGCCACAAGGCCAAGGGCGGCCGGTATGATCTTTTTCATGGGCAATACTCGGGTCAGGCGCAGGCGGAATGCGGCGCGCTCTGGCCCAGTATCGTTGCGGATTGGTAAATGCGCGGTTAACGCCGCCACATTCCATCGCCCGGATGCAAAAGGGGGGCGCTGCCGCCCCCTTACGTGTCCATCTTCAGCGCGTTGATGAAGGCCTGCTGCGGGATCTCGACCTTGCCGAACTGGCGCATCTTCTTCTTGCCCGCCTTCTGCTTGTCCAGCAGCTTGCGTTTGCGCGTGGCGTCACCGCCGTAGCATTTGGCGGTCACGTCCTTGCGCAGCGCGGCCAGCGTTTCGCGCGCGATCACCTTGCCGCCGATGGCGGCCTGGATCGGGATCTTGAACATGTGGCGGGGGATCAGCTCTTTCAGCTTTTCCACCATCGAGCGGCCCCGCATCTCGGCGCGGTCGCGATGCACCATGATCGACAGCGCATCGACCGGCTCGTCATTCACAAGGATCGACATCTTCACAAGGTTGTCCCGCTGATAGCCGGTCAACTGGTAGTCAAAGCTGGCATAGCCCTTGGTCACCGATTTCAGCCGGTCATAGAAATCGAACACTACCTCGTTCAGCGGCAGGTCATAGACCACCATCGCGCGGCTGCCCGCATAGGTCAGATCCTGCTGGATGCCGCGCCGGTCCTGGCACAGCTTCAGCACATCGCCCAGGTAATCGTCAGGCACAAGGATCGTGGCCTTGATGCGCGGCTCTTCCAGGTGATCCACATGGGTCAGGTCGGGCATGTCGGCGGGGTTGTGCAATTCCTTCATCGACCCGTCGCGCATATGGACATGATAGATCACCGATGGCGCGGTGGTGATCAGGTCGATGTCATATTCGCGTTCGATCCGGTCGCGGATCACCTCAAGATGCAGAAGCCCCAGGAACCCGCAGCGGAACCCGAAACCAAGTGCAGCCGAGGTTTCCATCTCGTAGGTGAAGGAGGCATCGTTCAGCGCCAGCTTCTCGATGGCATCACGCAGATCCTCGAACTCGGAACTGTCCACCGGGAAGAGGCCGCAGAACACCACGGGCTGCGAGGGCTTGAAGCCCGGCAGCGCCTTGGTCGCACCCTTCTTTTCATGGGTGATCGTGTCGCCCACGCGGGTGTCGCGCACCTGCTTGATCTGGGCGGTGATGAACCCGATCTCGCCGGGTCCAAGGGCATCGACATTCTGCATCTGCGGGCGGAACACGCCGATCCGGTCCACCTGGTGGACGGATCCGTTCTGCATCATCGTGATCCGGTCGCCCTTTTTCAGAACGCCGTCCATGATCCGCACCAGGACGACCACGCCAAGATAGGCGTCATACCAGCTGTCCACCAGCATGGCCGTCAGCGGCGCGTTGCGGTCGCCCTTGGGCGCGGGCAGCCGATGCACGATCGCCTCCAGCGTCTCGTGGATGCCGATGCCGGTCTTGGCGCTGACCCGGATCGCATCCGAGGCGTCGATCCCGATCACATCCTCGATCTGCGCGGCCACGCGGTCGCAATCGGCGGCGGGCAGGTCGATCTTGTTCAGCACCGGCACGATCTCGTGATCCGCGTCCAGCGCGTGATAGACATTGGCCAGCGTCTGCGCCTCGACACCTTGGGTGCTGTCGACGACCAGCAGCGATCCCTCGACCGCGCGCATCGACCGGCTGACCTCGTAGGCAAAGTCGACATGGCCGGGCGTGTCGATCAGGTTCAGCACATAGGTCTGCCCGTCATCGGCCTTGTAATCGATGCGGACGGTGTTGGCCTTGATCGTGATGCCGCGCTCGCGTTCGATATCCATGCTGTCGAGCAGCTGTTCCTTCATGTCCCGGTCCTGCACGGTGCCGGTGGATTGGATCAGCCGGTCGGCCAGGGTGGATTTCCCGTGGTCGATATGGGCAACGATGGAGAAATTGCGGATGCGCGAAAGCTCTGTCATGCAGGGGGATATGATGGGGAAACCGGCTTTGGTCAAGGTGGCTTGGAGGGCTGCACCAGAGAAGGTGAACCGGACATAGGCCGCCAGAAAAAAGGGTTGACCCGACCGCCGCTTCAATCGCACTCTCAGCGAGTGGGCGCTTCAATGCCTGCGACAGCGATCACCCGGTTCAAGAGTGTTTTTTTTTGGAGTTCTCATGGCAAAATCGCCAATTCATGGCCCCAAGCAGGCCGTCATCCGCCCCGCGCCTCCAAAGCAAGTCACAGATGCCCAGAAGGCAAGCGATGCCAACCAGGCCGCGCACCAGAAATATCGCGATCAGGCGATGGTGAACTCACATAACCTGAACATTTCAGGCTATCAGGACGGGTCAATACCCAAGAGCCTGCTGGACGCGAGCAAGGCGGCCGACAAGGCGATGGCTGACCATGCCGCCGCCAACAAGAAGTTGAGCGATTACAACAAGTCCCTGCGCGACAAGAAGAAGTGACACCCGCGCGGTGCCCGACCAAGCGTGATTGCCCACGACCGCCAATCCGCAGGGTAATTTGACACGAAAGATTGCATCATGACCATCAACATCGACAGCCTGCTCCCCCGGCGCGAGGGTCTTATCGCCCATATCGACATTTCGGGCCATCTGCCCAGCCCGGCCCATGAGATCACCGCGATCCGCCATGGCATCACGCAGCACGGCAGCATCTCGATTTCCATCGACACCAGAGAAAAGGACGGGATGTTCCCGCAGGTCATGAAAAAGGTGCGCGAAAGCGTCAACCTCGGCCGCGTGGGTCCGGGAAACTATCCGCTGCACATCACCTGCAACGGTGCGACGGTGCATATGGGCAAGATCGCGCTTTGAGCTGAGATACGATCAGCCGCTTCGGGAGTTTGCATAGCGCCCGGCGCGGCATTTGATCCCTTTGACAGGGGCCGTTTTTCGGGCATAGTCACCCCGAGCACAGAGACCGCATGACACATTGCCGCAAAGGCAGGGCTGCGGCGAAAGACAAGAGGCACGTGATGAAGAAGATGCTGATGG
>JAJLKH010000048.1:0-6159 GCA_033839205.1 Rhodobacterales bacterium
CGAGGCTCTGGCCTTCTTCGACGCCATCGCCCCTATCGTCTATGCCGACACGATCGACATGTCCGTGGCCTGGATGCAAAGCCGCTACGACAAGGGCGAGACGGAGGAGGAGCAGAAGGCCTATATCAACTGCCCCATGACCCGCGACGAGTATGAGGCTTTCATCGACGCCCTGCTGGCGGCGGAGAAGACCGAGTTCCACGAAGGCGAAACTGCGGGCTATTTCGACGGCTGCCTCCCGATCGAAGTCATGGCCGAACGCGGCCGCGAAACGCTCCGCCACGGGCCGATGAAGCCGGTGGGCCTGACCAATGCGCACAAGCCGGACCAGAAGCCCTATGCCGTGGTCCAGCTGCGGCGCGACAACAAACTGGGCACGCTCTACAACATCGTCGGCTTCCAGACCAAGATGAAGTACGGCGCGCAAACCGCTGTTTTCAAGATGATTCCCGGCCTGCAGAATGCCAGTTTCGCAAGGCTTGGCGGCATCCACCGCAACACCTTCATCAACTCGCCGACGCTGCTGGACCATCAGATGCGGCTGAAGGCCCGGCCCCATATCCGCTTTGCCGGTCAGATCACCGGGGTCGAAGGCTATGTCGAATCCGCCGCCATGGGCCTGCTCGCCGGCCGGATGGCCGCGTCCGAGATCCTCGGTCGCGATCTGCCGCCACCGCCGCCCGAAACCGCGATGGGTGCGCTTGTCACCCATATCACCGGCGGGGCCGAGGCCAAGACCTTCCAGCCGATGAACGTGAACTTTGGCCTGTTCCGCCCGATCGACGGCCTGAAAGGCGGCAGGCGCGGCCGCAAGGATCGCTACAAGGCCTATACCGATCGCGCCAAAGCGGCATGGACCGCATGGCTCGACGGCAGCAACGTGATGGCCGCACAATAGCGATCAGGGCAACTTACATCAGGAACGATCTGCAACCCCCTGAATGAAAAAAAAAGTCATCACTCGCTTTGCGCCCTCGCCAACCGGCCCCCTGCATCTGGGTCATGCCTATGCGGCGATCGTTGCCCATGACATGGCCCGCGCCGCAGGTGGTGACTTCCTGCTGCGGATTGAGGATATCGACCAGAGTCGCGCGCGCCCCGAATGGGAAGCCTTGATCAAGGAGGATCTTCTGTGGCTCGGCCTGCGCTGGGACGGGTCGATCATGCGCCAGTCCGACCGCATGCCCGCCTACCGCGCCGCTTTGCGCGACCTCTGGGCACGTGGGCTGATCTATGACTGCCATTGCACACGCCGCGACATCGCCGAAGCCGCATCGGCCCCGCAGGAAGGCGCGACACCCCTGATCGGCCCCGACGGCCTGATCTATCCCGGCACATGTCGGCGCGACCATGACGGCGCAGGCCCCTTGCCAGGCGATGCCCTGCGGCTGAACATGCGCCGCGCGCTGGACAACCTGGCGCAGCCCCTGTCCTTTCTCGAAACAGGCGCAGGTCCCAACGGGCAAAGCGGTGTGCAAACCTTTGATCCCGAATATCTTCTTGGCAATATCGGCGATGTGGTTCTGGCCCGGCGCGACATGGGCACATCCTATCACCTGGCCGTGGTGCTGGATGATGCCGCCCAGCAAGTAACCCATGTCACGCGCGGCGCCGACCTGTTCGAGGCCACCCCAATCCATGTCCTGTTGCAACGGCTGCTGGGACTGCCGACACCGGTCTATCATCATCATCGGCTGATCCGGGATGACCGGGGCAAGCGCCTGGCCAAGCGTGACGATGCGCGCGCCATCGCAACCTATCGCGCCGAAGGCAAGACCCCGGACCAGGTGCGCGGACTGATCGGGCTGTGAATATCGACCGTCAATGCACTGAAAAGATGACTTATTCCGAAATCGGCTGCATCAACTCAACCTCAACCCCATCGCGCACTGCGGTGTAGAAGCAGCTGCGCCGGTTCGTGTGGCAGGCGGGCCCGGTCTGGCGCACGCGCATCAGCAGGCAATCACGGTCGCAATCCACGCGCAGATCGACCAGCTCTTGCCGGTGACCGCTGCTTTCCCCCTTGATCCAGAAAGACTGCCGCGACCGGCTCCAATAGGTCACGTGGCCGGTCTGCAACGTGCGCGCGACGGCTTCGGCATTCATCCAGGCCATCATCAGGATCTCATCCGTCGCATCGTCCTGCGCAATCGCGGGGATCAGCCCTGCGTCGTTGTAAACCAGTGTTGCGGGATCGAAAGTCATGGTAAAACTCTTTGCTTCGGACGGGTTGAGGCCTATTTAGGGGCAAGGGATCAAAAGGGAAAGCGTCGAAAGGACCATGGCATGAGCAGCGACACCGATCTGATCAAGCTCTATTCCTCGCGTATCCTGGCGCTTGCGGCCGATATTCCCCACACCACGCGGCTGTCGCATCCGGACTCAACGGTCAAACGGCGCTCGCCGCTCTGCGGGTCCACGGTCACGGTGGATGTGGTGCTCAAGGATGGCAGGATCGCCGAATATGCGCAGGATGTGAAAGCCTGCGCCCTCGGTCAGGCCGCCGCGGCGGTTGTGGGCCATGCCGTCATCGGCTGTAACCGCGCCCAGATCGAAGCGGCACTGGAATCGCTCAAGGCGATGCTGAAATCCGACGGCCCTGCTCCGGATGCGCCCTTCGATGGGCTTGAGGTGCTACGCCCTGCCCGCGACTACAAGAACCGTCACGCCTCGATCCTGCTGGCGCTTGAGGCGACCGCCCAAGCCGTGGCCGAGGCCGAGCAGGCCCACTGCGCCTGACCCCCTGAACAAAAAAAACCGCCGCACTTCCGGTTAGGAAGGCGGCGGAAAGTGGCGTGTCCTGTTTGGGCGGGGCAATACGTCAGGGCTGGGGATAGCCCTGCAAGGCGTCGGAACAGGCAGTATCCGTCAGGCTGGCATCAGATTGGGACAGAGATGCCGCATGCCACCGGATCAGGACCGCAGGCAGAAACTGGAAAAATCCTTTCAGGTAAAGCTGGGCAGGTGAAGGCCGACGACCAGGATCACCATCAGCGCCATGGCGCCAATGGCATCCGACAGCAGCGTGTCGCGGGAACGTTCGATGACGGTTTTGATCTGTGCGAACATCGGTCTGACCTTTCAGCGGGGCTATCTGGTGTCTTGTTGCTCTTTTGTTCTCATATTCTTTACCCTCTGTAAAGAACTTTATGAGAACATTTGAGAACAATTTGGCACTCAACCCTTTAAAGGGCGCTAACCCACGGAAATCAGCCGTATCGCCTGATCCTGCTCCATCAACCACAAAAGCACTCGCGCCGCCTTGCCGCGCGGACTTTCCAGTGTGGGATCGTCCGCCATCAGCTTGCGCGCATCGCTTTGTGCGACCGCCATCAGTGCGGCCTGCCGCTCCAGGTCGGCGACCCGAAATCGCGGAAGGCCGGATTGCGCAGTGCCGATCAGATCGCCGGCGCCGCGCATCTCCAGATCGGTTTCGGCGATACGGAAACCGTCCTCGGTATCGCGCAACGTGGTCAGGCGCCGCTCGGCCGTTTCCGACAGCGGCGCGCGATACAGCAAAAGACAGGTCGACGCGCCGGCCCCTCGGCCAACGCGGCCGCGCAACTGGTGCAATTGCGCAAGGCCAAAGATCTCGGCCTGCTCGATCACCATGATCGTGGCATTGGGAACGTTCACCCCCACCTCGATCACCGTGGTCGCCACCAGGACCGCGACACGCCCCGACTGGAACGCGGCCATGGCCGCATCCTTGTCGGTCGCCGGCATCTGTCCATGCACCAGGCCGACATTCCCCTCACCCAGCACAGCGCGCAGATGCTTGAATCGCTCCTCGGCGGCGGTCATGTCGACAACCTCGCTTTCGTCGACCAGCGGGCAGACCCAATAGGCCTGCCGCCCCTCGAGGATCGCACGTCGCAGGTGGCTGACCACCTCGTCCATCCGCGCGCTTGACACCATGGCGGTCTTGATCGGCTGGCGGCCGGGGGGTTTTTCATCCAGCACCGACACATCCATGTCCCCGTATTGGGCCAAGGCCAAAGAGCGCGGGATCGGGGTCGCCGTCATCACAAGAACATCCGCCGCCTCGCCCTTGCGGCCCAGTTCCAGCCGCTGGCGCACGCCGAAGCGATGCTGTTCGTCGACAACCGCCAGCCGCAGATCGGCAAATTCCACGTCTTTCTGAAAGACGGCATGGGTGCCCACAAGGATCCGGATATCGCCACGCGCCAACGCCTCCAGCTTGCTGCGCCGATCCGCCCCCTTGTCGCGCCCGGTCAGGATCTCAAGCACCACGCCAGCGGCCTCCGCCATCGGGCGCAGGCTTTCCAGATGCTGGCGCGCCAGGATTTCGGTCGGCGCCATCATCACGCCCTGCCCGCCCGCCTCAACCGCAACCAGCAGCGCCAGAAAGGCCACCAGCGTCTTGCCGGCACCCACATCGCCCTGCAGCAGCCGGTTCATGCGCTGCGGCGCCGCCATATCGCGCGCGATTTCCTCGATGGCGCGCATCTGCGCACCCGTGGGCGCATATGGAAGCGCGGCCAGAACGCGCTGCTGCAACCGCCCGGTCCCGTGGCTTTCGCGCCCCTTGGCCCGCCGCAAACGGGCCCGCGCAAGGGCCAGCGTGATCTGATGGGCCATCATTTCATCATAGGCCAGCCTTTCGCGCGCCGGTGCCGTCGCCGCTAGATCTTCGGGCCGTCCGGGCCCATGTGCCGCACGCACGGCATCGGCCCAATCAGGCCATCCGGCGCGCTGTTTCTGGGCCGGGTCGATCCATTCGGCCAGATCAGGAAGACGCGCCAGCGCCGATTGCGCCGCCTTGAACATCTGTTTCTGTGTGACCCCGGCGGTCAGCGGATAGACAGGTTCGAAGGGGGGGATCTCTGCGGCGTGTTCCGGGCGCAGGACATGGTCGGGATGCACCATCTGGGCGATCCCGTCAAACAGCTCCACCCGCCCCGAAACCACGCGCCTTTGCCCGGTAGGCAATTGTTTTTGAAGGTAATCCCCACGCGCATGAAAGAACACCAACTGGAACGAGGTCGCCGCATCCTCGACCACGATCCGATAAGCCCCCGACTTGGTGCGCGCCGGCATATGCTTGCCGATCTCCACCTCGACCGTAACCACCTGAGGCAGGACGACATCGCGCACCGAGGCGCGGCGCGCCCGATCCACGCCGGAATGCGGCAGGGTAAAGATCAGGTCACGCGGCCGCGTGATCTGCAGATGCTCCAGAAGTTGCGCGGTCTTTGGCCCGACACCTTCCAGCGTCTCGATCCCGGCGAAAAGCGGGAACAGGATCTCGGGCCGCCCGCTCATGTCGCGCCGATCAGGCTCAGCCAGCCGTCTTCATCCAGGGTTTCGATCCCCAGGTCCTGTGCCTTCTTGGCCTTGGATCCCGCCCCTGGTCCAGCCACCAGTATGTCGGTCTTGGCACTCACGGATCCGGCCACCTTGGCGCCCAGGGCCTCGGCGCGGGCCTTGGCCTCGGCCCGGGTCATCTTTTCCAATGTGCCGGTGAAGACGACAGTCTTGCCGGCGATGGGGCTGCCTTCGGCCACGACGCGCCTTGCGTCCTGCACCTCCAGCTGGCCAACAAGCCGGTCGATGCTGGCGCGTTCGCCCTCGGGCGAAAAGGCGGTGACCAGCGCCTTTGCCATGACCTGACCGACACCGTCGATGGACATCAATTCGTCCCAGTCCCGGCCTTCAAGTTCAACGGCACCGTCCATCGCCGACAAAAAGGCGTCCCATGTGACGTAATGCCCGGCGATCAGGTTCGACGCGGCTTCGCCAACATGCCGGATGCCAAGCGCGAACAGCAGCCGACCAAATGGTATTTTCCGTTTATCCTCAATAGCCTGGAACAGGTTGTTCGCACTTTTCTCGCCCCAGCCCTCACGGTTCTTGAGACGGGCCAGATTGCGCGCGTCGCGCTGCTGCAAAGTAAAGATATCCGCAGGCTCGCGGATCGGCAGCTGATCGTCGTGATAGAACATTTCGACCTGCCTGGCGCCCAACCCTTCGATGTCGAAAGCACCACGGCTGACGAAATGCTTCAATTTTTCGACGGCTTGCGCGGGACAAACCAGGCCACCGGTGCAACGTCGCACCGCGTCACCCTCTTCGCGGATGGCAACGGACCCGCATTCGGGGCAATGGTCCGGGAACACGAAGGGCACGGCATCCGCG
>JAJLKH010000049.1:0-5595 GCA_033839205.1 Rhodobacterales bacterium
CCATTCCGGGTCCTGTCCCGAACTGAACAAGGGTAACCCCGCAATGAAAACCTTTTCTGCTACTCCGGCGGATATCGACAAGAAATGGATCCTGATCGACGCCGAGGGCGTTGTTCTGGGCCGTCTTGCCTCGATCGTCGCCATGCGTCTGCGCGGCAAGCACAAGCCGTCCTTCACCCCCCACATGGACATGGGTGACAATGTCATCATCATCAACGCCGACAAGGTGCAGATGACCGGCAACAAGCGCGCCGACAAGAAATACTACTGGCACACCGGCCACCCCGGCGGGATCAAGCACCGCACGGCGGAGCAGATCCTCGAGGGCGCACACCCCGAGCGTGTCGTGACCGCCGCGATCAAGCGGATGCTTCCGGGCAACAAGCTGTCGCGTCAGGTGATGACCAACCTGCGCGTCTATGCAGGGTCCGAGCATCCGCACGAGGCGCAGGCGCCTGTGGTGCTGGATGTCAAATCCATGAACTCCAAGAATACGCGGGTGTAATGATGGCTGATCAAATCAATTCCCTCGAAGAGCTGGGCGCCGCAACCGGCGCCAAGGCAGCCCCTGTCGAGGTTGCCGCCCCCCGTGAACCCGTCCGCGACGAGCTGGGCCGCTCCTATGCCACCGGCAAGCGCAAGGACGCGGTCGCCCGCGTCTGGATCAAGCCGGGTTCCGGCAAGGTCACCGTCAACGGCAAGGAAATGAACGCCTATTTCGCGCGTCCGGTGCTGCAGATGATCCTGCGTCAGCCGTTCAGCATTGCCGGCGTTGTCGATCAGTTCGACGTCATGGCCACCGTGGCCGGTGGCGGTCTGTCCGGTCAGGCCGGTGCCGTGAAGCACGGCATCTCGAAAGCCCTGCAGCTTTACGAACCCTCGCTGCGCGGTGCGCTGAAAGCGGCAGGCTTCCTGACCCGCGACAGCCGCGTGGTGGAACGCAAGAAGTTCGGCAAGCGCAAGGCGCGCCGGAGCTTCCAGTTCTCGAAGCGCTGATCGCGACGACAGAATTCGGAAAGGGCCGCCTTCGGGTGGCCCTTTTCATTTCCGGCCTTGGGACGCGCATGAGGCGCCGCTTTCCTGTTGCGGGGCTGCGCGCCTTCCCCTATATCGGCCCGGCAACGCACCCGTAGCTCAGCTGGATAGAGCGCTGCCCTCCGAAGGCAGAGGCCAGAGGTTCGAATCCTCTCGGGTGCGCCATTTCCCTTCATTTTCATCGCGTAGGCCCCGTGATCACCACCTTTTCCGGGTGGTATCGGGCATTTGTTTTTCATCTGCGCGGTTCCGCTATCCGGGGCGGGGAACGGCGGGCCGGAAAAATCACGGGCGCTTGATGGTATCGGCGGGTTGACAGGGGCGGTGACCCGTCCCTATCGTAACCGCACTGCGAAATCTAATTCCGCAATTTCCGAGGAGGCCGCAAAAGCGCGGCAGGGAGCAGCGGACCCGTGTGTTTCGTTCGATAAAAAAGGGAGGACTTCATGAAACCGATTCTCGCTGCGGTCGCGGCTGTCACCATGTCAGCCGGAATGGCCAGCGCCCAGGGCATCGATCTGCCCAAACAGCTGTCCTGGACCGCTTACGACACCGGCTCGGCCGGCTATAACCAGGCCGTCGCCATCGGCGCGGCGCTGCAGGATGCCGCAGGTATCAACCTGCGTGTCCTTCCTGGCAAGAACGACGTGTCGCGCACCGAGCCGCTGCGCCAGGGGCGTGTCGATTTCTCGGCGACCGGTGTGGGCGGCAGCTTCATGGCGCAGGAAGGCGCCTTTGATTTCGGCGCCGAGAACTGGGGCCCGCAGCCGGTCCGCGTTCTGCTGGCCAACAATGGCGGTGCGATCAACCTGGCCGTGGGTGTGGCCGCCGACGAGGGGATCCAGACCTTTGCCGACCTGAAGGGCAAGCGCGTGGCCTATATCGTGGGCGCACCTGCATTGAACGTGAACACCGAAGCCTACCTGGCCTATGGCGGTCTGACCTGGGATGACGTGACGCGCGTTGAATTCGGCGGTTTCGGCGCCAGCTGGACCGGCCTGATCGAAGACCAGGTCGACGCGGCCTTTGCCTCGACCAACTCGGGCAAGGCCTATGAGGCCGCAGCCGGCCCGCGCGGCCTGTTCTGGCCGCCGATCGACCCGGCCAACACCGAAGGCCTGGCCGCGATGCAGAAGATTGCGCCTTTCTTCGCGCCGAACCTTGCAACCGTGGGCGCCAATATCGACGGCACACCGGGTTACCAGGGTGCAGGCTATCCCTATCCGGTGCTGATCGCGACGGACACGACCGCCGAGGACATGGCCTACAACATGACCAAGGCGATGGTGGAACTGTTCCCCGCCTATGACGGCAAGGCACCGGGCATCGGTGGCTGGTCGATCGACAAGCAGGACATGGAATGGGTCGTGCCTTACCATGAAGGGGCGATCCGCTACTTCAAGGAAATGGGTCTGTGGACCGATGCAGCACAGGCCAACAATGACCGCCTGATCGAACGTCAGGGCGTGCTCAAGGCCGCATGGGACGCGCTGAAGGCCGAGGCCCCCGCCGATTGGGAAGCCGCATGGGCCGAGGCACGCCGCAAGGCACTGGCCGATAACGGCTTTGACGTCGTGTTCTAAGACGGTCTTTTTACCTTTGTACCCGGCCGGAGAATCTTCGGCCGGGTTTCTTGACGAACTGACCCCATTTCCACGCAGCGCCCAACCTGCGGCAAACCATGCGCGCATGGCGTGCAACAGCGCGCGACGTGACCCCGACAAGACCAAGGACAAGCCATGAGCAGTGCCAAACCTTCCGCCGAAGCAACGAAACCTGCGTTCGAGGAGGTCGCCATCGATGGTTCGACCCCGGCGGAACGGATCGGCGGTCTGGCACGCTGGGTGGTGATCACGGGGACCCTGGCGGGTCTGGTGCTTGTGGTGCATCAGCTGTTCAACCTGAAATTCATGGGGATCGTGCTGATCGATGGGCGCTATCTCTATATTCTGGGCGGCCTTTTCCTGGCGCTCAGCTTTCTGATCTTCCAGATGCGCGGCGGCAAGGGTGGGCAGCCTACCATCCTTGACTGGATCCTTTTCGCCCTGTCGTTGGGATGCACGGCCTACCTGGGACAGACCGCGCAGACCAACCTGTCGCAGGGTTGGGAATACGCGGCACCGACAGAGGCGCAATATGTGGCGGTCGTGTTCTTCTTCCTCATCCTCGAGGCGACGCGCCGCGCGGGGGGGCTGATCCTTTTCCTGATCGTGGTTCTTTTCGCCTTTTATCCCACCTTCGCAGGGTACATGCCCGATCCCTTCACCGGCTTTCAGAGCACGTTCATGCAGACGGTGCCCTATCACATCTTTTCGGCCGAAAGCAGCTTCGGCATCCCGATGAAGGCGTTCGGCGGCGTGGTGATCGGCTTCATCCTGTTCGGTGCCGTGCTGCAACGCACGGGCGGGGGGCAGTTCTTCAACGATCTGGCGCTGGGGCTGGTCGGCGGGTATCGCGGCGGGGCGGCCAAGGTGTCGATCTTTGCCAGCGGATTCATGGGCTCGATGTCGGGCTCGGTCATCTCGAACGTGCTGACAACCGGTGCGGTGTCGATCCCGGCGATGCGCAAGACCGGCTTTTCGGCCAAGACCGCCGCCGCGACCGAGGCCTGCGCCTCGACCGGGGGCGTGCTGATGCCGCCGATCATGGGGGCCACGGCCTTCGTGATGGCATCGTTCCTGTCGCGCCCTTATGTCGATATCGCGCTGGCGGCAGCCATTCCCAGCATCCTGTTCTACTGGGGCCTCTTCACCCAGATCGACGCCTATTCCGCGCGGCGCGGTTTGCGCGGCCTGCCCAAACCTGATCTGCCGGTGCTGCGCGACGTGATGAAGGAAGGCTGGCCCTATATCTTCGTCTTCGCGCTGCTGTTGTTCATGATGATCGTGATGCGCCGCGAAACCTCGGCCCCGTTCTATGCGACCTTGCTGCTGCTGGTGGTGAACCAGTTCCGCACAAGCCACAGGCTGGATCTGCAAAAACTGACGAACATGATCGTGGGCGTCGGCATGGGCCTTGCCGAACTGACGGCGATCCTTTTGGGCGTCGGTTTGATCGTCGGCTCATTCTCGGCCACGGGCCTTGCGGGCACGCTGGTCAATGAACTGGTCTTCATCGCGGGCGACAATACGCTGGTGTTGGTGCTGATGGGCGCGATCACGGCTTTCATCTTCGGCATGGGGATGACCGTGACGGCCTGCTACATCTTCCTGGCGGTGGTGCTGGCGCCCGCGCTTGAGGCAGGCGGCCTGAACCAGTTGGCGGTGCATCTGTTCATCCTTTACTGGGGTATGGTCAGCTTCATCACCCCGCCCGTGGCACTGGGGGCTTTCGCGGCCTCGACGATGGCCGGATCCAACCCGATCGCCACCGGCTTTGAGGCGATGCGCCTGGGCGGCGTGATCTACATCATGCCCTTCTTCTTCGTGCTGAACCCTGCGCTTGTCGGTCAGGCCCCGGCATGGGAGGTGGCGGTCGCGCTGTCCTGCGCCATGGTGGGCGTGCTGATGATCTCGGCCTCGTTGCAGGGCTATGTCAGCCTGGTCGGGCCGATCCGGGGGGCGATGGCAATGCCCTTGCGCGTGATGCTGTTCATCGGTGGCGTTCTGATTGCCAAGCCGAAGACAGACCTGCTGGCGCTGAGCTATGGGGCGTCCTTCCTTCTGGGGATGGCAATCTGTGCCTTGCCGCTGTGGGTCGCCTGGCGCGCACGGCTTGCAGAGCCGCGCGCAGCCTGACACGATCGCTGCGACAAGACCCTCCGCAGAACCGGAAGACCCAGATGATCACGATCAATCCGCCTTCATCCGGCACCCCGCCGACGCGCAGCATCGTTGCGGCCATCCGCGACAATGCCCGCGCGCATCCTGACAAGCTGGCTCTGGTCTGTGGTCAGACACGGCTGACGTGGGGTGAATTCGATGTGCAGATGAACCGTGTCGCGAACCTGCTGCTGGGGCAGGGGATGCAGAAGGGGGACCGTATCGCGATACTGTCGCCCAATTCGGCGGATTATGCCGTGCTGTTCATGGGCATCCTGCGGGCAGGGGGATGCGTCACGCCGTTGTCCACCATGGCATCGGGCGAGGCCTTGCAGAAGATGCTTGTGGATTGCAGCGCGCGCGCGATTTTCGTGGCAAAGCAATACCTTGATCTTGTGGCGGATTTCCTGGGCGATCTGAAGATCGACCGCTACGCGATGGATTTCACCGCGCCCGGCTATATCTCCATGGCGCAGGCGCTGCAGGCATCGGCCACGACCGACCCGATGGTGCCGATCGACCTGAAGGATGCCTTCAACCTGATCTATTCCTCGGGCACCACGGGCACGCCCAAGGGCATCGTCCATGATCACTGGATGCGCGCGGCGCAGATGGATCGGGTGACGCCGAATGGCTATGACGACAACGCGCGTACGCTGATTTCGACGCCTCTCTATTCCAATACCACGATCGTGTCCTTCATCCCCACGCTGTTCGGGGGATCGACCGTCCACCTGATGCCCAAGTTCGACGCGCGCGAATATCTTGGCATCGTGCAGGTCGAGCGCATCACGCACAC
>JAJLKH010000050.1:0-15746 GCA_033839205.1 Rhodobacterales bacterium
CAGCACCTCGCCGGCATGAAGGACAGCAAGATCATCGTCGCCATCAACAAGGACGAAGAGGCCCCGATCTTCCAGGTCGCAGATTACGGCCTGGTCGCAGACCTCTTCACCGCAGTGCCCGAACTGATCGAAAAGATCTGAAAAAGGTGACGCCCGTAAGGGACCACCATAAGGCCCGCCCAACAGGCGGGCCTTTTTCTTGAAATCGCGGAGCCGTCACGGCACCAACCGCCCCCCCATCATGGCTTGCAGGACAGGGCCCAGTGCCTCGGCCACCTCCTGGTGCGCTGCGGGCCCCATCAGCCCGGCTGCCGCTGGCGCCTCCAACGGCGAAAAAACCATGCCTTCCGTTCCCCTGGCAAGCGCATGCTGGCTGGCAGCAACCTCGACCACCTCGGTGACAAGTGGGCGAAGATCCTCGACCATGGACCTGTCGATAAACAGGGGATCGCGCCCAAGATCATCCCCCGGACCGGTCGCGGAGCCTTCATCCTGCGGATCGTCGCAGAGAGGTTCATGATCCGCGAACCACAGCAGCACCGTTCGCCCGCCGATCCCCTGCAACAGGTGGCGCATGCGCGCGAGCCAAGCCTGTTTCAACTCCTCCCGGATCATGCGGTAGCGATCTGGTGAAAGCTGCCGGATCGATGACAGCATGTGCCGGTTGAAGGCAAAATCGGTGAAGTCCACATCCCGGAACATCTGCTTCATCAAGCCGGACGCATTCAGGAAGCGGTCATTGCGCCGCGGATGCACCGCATAGAACCGGTTCGACATGTTCTGTGCGCCCATCACCTGAACGACCGTCACGCGCGACTGATTGGCCACCTCCATCACCGTGGCATCATTCAGGAAGGCATCCACCCCGGCATTCTGCCACCCGAAATTGACGCATGTCAGGCCGGTCGCATCCTCGATCAGCGCAGGATAGGGTTTCGCGATGAAACGCCCGTAGGTTTCGGTGCCCCCGAGGAAAAGCGCATAGTCACCGCAAAGGCGTCGCCTTGGACCGCGAAACTGCAATCGCGATCGCCCATAACGGCACGGAAAATAGTTCAGGCCACCTTGCCCGGTTGCATCATAGGTCATCTATCCCACCCGATTGTTGAAACTCACCCGTCGGGCAGAATCACGCAAAGAACTTGCGATTCCCTTAAACATGCAATTGAGCGAAATTATTAACGATCTGTCCCGGCGCCTGTGGCCTTGCACGGGCCCGCCGCCCCGGCCTATTGTCGGCGTCGACAGATACAAGGGAAAGCAGTAAGCCCATGGATATTCAAAGCATCGGCATCGTTGGCGCAGGCCAGATGGGCAATGGCATCGCGCATGTCATGGCCCTGGCCGGGTATGACGTGTTGATGACCGATATCAGCCAGGACGCGCTCGACGCGGCAGTCGCGCTGATCTCGCGCAATCTTGACCGCCAGGTCAGCCGCGGCAAGGTCAGCCAGGACGACAAGGATGCCGCGATGGCGCGTATCAGGACGACACTGACCCTTACAGAGCTTGGGCCTTGCGACCTGATCATCGAAGCGGCTACGGAACGCGAAACGGTGAAGCAAAAGATCTTTGACGAGCTTTTGCCGCATCTCGCCCCGCACACGATCCTGACGTCGAACACCTCGTCCATCTCGATCACCAGGCTGGCCAGCCGGACGGACCGGCCCGAAAGGTTCATGGGCTTCCACTTCATGAATCCGGTGCCCGTCATGCAACTGGTCGAATTGATCCGGGGCATCGCCACCGACGAGCCAACCTATGCCGCCTGCCTCAAGGTGGTCGAGAAACTGGGCAAGACCGCGGCCTCGGCCGAAGACTTCCCGGCGTTCATCGTCAACCGCATCCTGATGCCCATGATCAACGAGGCGGTCTATACCCTCTATGAAGGTGTCGGGTCGGTGAAATCCATCGACGAGTCCATGAAACTTGGGGCCAATCACCCCATGGGACCACTCGAACTGGCCGATTTCATCGGGCTGGATACCTGTCTGGCCATCATGAACGTGCTGCATGACGGTCTGGCCGATACCAAGTACCGTCCCTGTCCACTTCTGACGAAATACGTCGAAGCGGGCTGGCTTGGCCGCAAGACCCAGCGCGGTTTTTACGACTATCGCGGAGAGGTTCCGGTTCCCACGCGATAGGCTTCTTCTTGCCGAAAATATCCTCGGGGGGTGTCCCGCAGGGACAGGGGGGCAGACAGCCCCCCTTTTTCTTTGCACCGCTTCAGTCCCGCAGGGACAATGTGTGCTCGCGCAACCAGGCCATGAAGGCGCGCGGGTCACGGCCGCGGTGATCCGCTTCTTCGGGCGAGATGGGATGCCCGATGACAGGGGCCTGCGGCTTGTCGAAGGCATGCACCACCTCATGCAGCAGCAACCCCTGCCGCAACACGGGCGAGATCCGGTTGGCTATCTGGTACCAGCGCGAATTCGACCCCGGGAAATAGCAGGGCACGACCGTCGCGCCCGAGCGGCGGATCATCTTCGCGGTAAAGACATTCCATTCCGCTTCGATCGCCGGGCCGAACATGGTCTTTGACGTGGCCACGACCCCCGAGGGAAACAGCGCGATCAATCCACCCTGCGCCAGATGGTCCATCGCCGCGTTGCGCATCTCGATCATCTTGCGCTGCGCATCGGGTTCATGCGGGAAAGGCACGGGGATCATGTAGCTTGCCGCGCTTTCATCGATACCCGTCAGCAAGGATCGCGTCAGGATGCGATAATCATCGCGGACCCGGCCGATCAGGTCGGCCAGGATCATTCCATCCACCAGACCATGCGGGTGATTTGCCACGAACACCACGGGGCCTGTGGCTGGAATACGTGCCAATTGTTCCGCGGGGGTCAGCAGATCGATCCCCATGACATCCATCGTCGCCGGCCAGAAGGCCTGGCCCGTCGGCGCGCCGCGACGTTCGAATTCCCGGACCCGCCGAATGATGCTGATCTTTCCTGTCATCCACTCCATCATGCGGATGATGGCCCCGCGCAACGGGCTGTCGAACGTGTTCGAATAGGTCAGACTGCTTCGGTCATACACCGTCTGATGCGGCGCGGCAGGACCGTCATGATCCGTTGCGGGGCTATGTTCTTGAATATCGACCACCTCGAGCTCGCTGTCGTGCCGTCCTCAATATCCAGGGCCGGCTTTACATGCCTTCGCCGAACCGGTCGGCCACAAGAGCCTCAAGGGCGTCGGCAAGGGCCCCGGCGTCCGGGCCGCTGGTCTGAACCTCAATAGTGGTTCCTTTCGA
Source organism: Rhodobacterales bacterium (assembly GCA_033839205.1). GTDB lineage: Bacteria > Pseudomonadota > Alphaproteobacteria > Rhodobacterales > Rhodobacteraceae > Seohaeicola. Next base: position 3,263 of record JAJLKH010000050.1, read on the forward strand.
TGCTGCCAACATCAAAAGCCCCATGATACTGTCGCCTGAGGCGCTCAGCCCTTCGCGGCTGACCTCGGCCGTGGCGTCGAACCCTTCCACAACTTCCACAAGCTTGGCCGAAGCGCGGGCGTGAAGACCCTTTTCGTTGATGATCTTCAGGCTGCGGTGCACTGTCTGCGTCATGATCTTTACTGGTCCGAAGTTATGTTCTGCGTGTCAATGTACTTGCGGCCCGCTTCCAGCGCATGGCGCACGGCATCACCGATCGGCAAATGGCGGCTTTTCGCCAGTTTGATCAGCATCGGAAGATTGGCCCCATAAAGAATGCGACGATCATCGGGCGCGCAGGCGCGCAGCGACAGGTTGCTGGGCGAGCCGCCGAACATGTCCGTCACGACAACGACGCCGCTTCCGGTATCGACCGCATCCGCCGCCTCCATGATCTCCTGCTGCTTTTGGCCGCGATCGTGATCAGCCTCGATCGAGATGGCCAGAATGCCCTTCTGTTTGCCGACGACATGTTCGACAGCGGCAAGGTATTCTTTGGCCAGACCACCATGGGCGACAATCACGATACCGATCACGGATGTTTTCCCTCACATCGATGTTGCGCCGGCCGCGGGCCGGTTGGCTGGCAGAGAGGCATCGCGTCGCTCCAGTTCGCGATGCCTAATTGACACTTGCCAGCCTTCCTTAGCAAGGGTCAAGGCCAGCTTTTCCGTCATGGCAACTGACCGGTGCTGCCCCCCTGTACAACCAAATCCGATCGCAAAATGCGACTTTCCCTCTTCCTTGTAGGCCGGCAGCAGCAACAGGATCAGGTCCAGCACCTTGGCATAGAACGCATCTTCCCGCGGATCGCCGGCGATATGGGCCGCAACCCTTGGATCGCGGCCATCCAGCGCGCGCAGGCTTTCTTCCCAGTAGGGATTCCGCAGAAACCGGCAATCAAACACCATGTCCATCCCGCGCGGCATACCACGCTTGTAGGAAAAGGAGTTGATCGTAACCGCCAGATGCCGCCCACCCCCGCCGGTGAACATGCGTTCGATCTCGGCACGCAGTTCATGCGGCGTCAGGTCGGACGTGTCGATCAGGATATCGGCACGCGCGCGGATCGGCCCCAGCAGGTCAAGTTCACGCGCGATACCGATCTCGGGGCTTTCGGCGGGGGACATCGGGTGACGTCGCCTTGTTTCGGAATATCGCCGCTCCAGCACCTCGGCCCGGCTGTCGAGATAGAGAAGCGCAGGCTCGAGCCCCGGGGTCTGACCAAGCCGATCAATGGTCTCGATCAGGGCATTGGTCGAAAAGTCACGGTTGCGCACGTCCAGCCCAAGCGCCAGCGGCCGGCTGAGCGGTGGCCCATCCAGCAGGCGCGGCAACATCGACAGGGGAAGATTGTCGATCGCCTCGAAGCCCGTATCCTCCAGCGCGTTGATGGCGGTGGAACGTCCGGCACCAGATGGGCCGGTCACCAGCACAACGCGCTTGCCAGCCTCGTCCGCTTGCGCCGTGCCATCCGAAATCTGTCCTGTCTTGACGGCCATGTCGGTTCGCCTTTCGCCTACGCCACCCGCCCCACCGTGAGATATTGCAGAATTGCGGCAGGAAAAGCAGGGCTATCTACTCTGTGAACAAGCGGAAGGCAAAGTCCCAGCAGATCAATCGTGCGATAGGGTGGCAGGCGCATCTCTTCCGGCTGGTCCAGATCAACGACAAGCCCGATCCGGCAGGGGCCGACAGCCTTTGCGGCCAGGATACCGATCCCGCGCGCCTCGATCCGGCCAACCAACGCGTCCGGCGCATCCGCGATGATCGCATCGCCGTCGGCACCACGAACTTCGCGCCAGATCCAGGTGCGATCATCCGCGACCAGGCCTGCGCCCATCGACATGAGTTGCAGCGCCAGCGATGACTTTCCGCGACCCGATGCACCCTGGATCAGAACAGCTTGACCCTGCAGGGCGACGGTTGTGGCATGCAGGACGAGACCTGTCTCGTTGCCGGACCGCCCCGCCCCCTGCTGGTTCTGTTGCATCTCAGACCGGCAGGCCCACGACGAAACGCGCGCCCAGCGGTTCAGATGTGGGATCCGCATCTGTCGGGCGGATATTCTCGGCCCAGATCACACCATCATGCGCTTCGACGATCTGCTTGGAGATAGCCAGCCCAAGACCCGAGTTATTGCCGAACTGGCCTGCAGGGCGTTCCGAGTAAAAGCGCTTGAACACCTTTGTCAGCGCCTCTTCGGGGATGCCGGGGCCTGTATCCTCGACCACGATCAGCACACGGTTCTCGCGCTGGCGCGCCCAGACGCGGATCGCGTCACCGTCTTCGCAGAAACTGATCGCATTGGTGATCAGGTTCACGAAAACCTGCGCCAACCGTGCCTCGAGGCCGTGCACGACAATCGGTTCATCCGGAAGATCGGTGATGAAATCGATCCCCTGCGCGCGGGCTTCCTGCCCCAGGTAATCACCAAGATTCCCCAGCATCCTCAGAAGATCGAACGGCTCCTGCTCTTCCTTGACCAGTTCACTGTCCAGTCGCGAGGCGTTCGAGATGTCGGACACAAGACGGTCAAGCCGACGAACATCGTGTTCGATCACGTCCAGAAGCTTGGCGCGCTGATCGTCACGCTTGGCCACACGCAGCGTGCCGACAGCGGATCGCAGCGAGGCCAGCGGGTTCTTGATCTCATGCGCCACATCTGCGGCAAACTGTTCGTTCCCGTCGATACGGTCGTAAAGCGCGGACACCATGCCACGCAATGCGCCGGACAGGCGACCAATCTCGTCGGGGCGCGCCGTCATGTCAGGGATCCGGATACGCCCGTTGGCCGCCTTGCGGCGATCGCGGTCGCGCCCGATCTCGGCCGCGGCGGCCAGGTCGGAAATGGGGTTTGCGATGGTCGAGGCCAGAACGATGCTCAGCCCGATCGACACCAGCGTGGCGATCAGGAACATCTGCAGCACGCGCTCGCGTTCGATCCGGACAAGCGTATCGATTTCACCACCCGCGTTGACAAGGGCAACCGCCCCGATCGGCTTGCCATCCTGCATGACAGGGCTAGCCACCGTGAAAGTCGTCGTTCCGCTGACATCATGCGCCGTGTTGTAAATCGTGCCGCTGGCCAGCGCCTGTTCCACCTGGACGCGCGCCAATTGCTCATGCGTCAGACCGGGTTGATCATCACCCAGGGACATCACACCGGACACCCCGGACCAGAGCCAGGACAGGAAATCGACAATAATGGTGGGCTCATTGCGCACTGTGCCGCCAGATTGCAGGATACCGGTGCCGGATCCCGTCCCCAGCAGGGCGCCCTGCGCGTCGAAGACAAAGACTTCAAGCCCGCTGCGCAGGTCAAGTGCAGCCAGTGTGCTGTCTACATTCGCGCCTGCGTCTGCGGAAAGACCCGTCGCGGCCTGCACTTCGAAGACGCTGGCGATCAGTTCCGCTTCACCCAGAAGGCTGTTGATACGCTGCACCGCCAATGGTTCCCGCGAGGAATTCATCAGCAGAATACCCGCCACCAGGATGTTCAACGCCACCAGGTTGAAGGTGATGATCTTGCGGGTCAGCGGGGAGTCCTTGAGCGAGAACAGGCCGCGCCGCTCACGCTTGTGACGCAATTCACCTTCGACAACGGCATCCGGGGCGACGAAATCGTCGCCCAGAATGACATCACCGTCCCGCCGAGGCGTCGCGTCGCGCAAGCTGATCCTTTCTGCGAGTGCCATCACTCTTCGTTGTATCTGTAGCCGATACCATACAGGGTCTCGATCGCTGAAAACTCAGGATCCGCCGTCCGCATCTTCTTGCGCAGCCGCTTGATATGGCTGTCGATCGTGCGGTCATCAACATACACTTGGTCATCATAAGCCACGTCCATCAACTGGTCACGGCTTTTCACGAAGCCCGGACGCTGCGCAAGCGCCTGAAGCAGCAGGAATTCGGTGACGGTCAGCGACACGTCACGCCCTTTCCAGGTCACGGAATGGCGCAGCGGATCCATCCGCAATTCGCCCCGTTCCATCACCTTGGTTTCCTCGGTATCCCCGACGATGTCACCGGCCACCGCATCCTGACGGCGCAGAAGCGCGCGAATGCGCTCGACCAGCAGCCGCTGCGAGAAGGGTTTCTTGACGTAGTCATCGGCCCCCATGCGCAGGCCGAGCACCTCGTCGATCTCGTCATCCTTCGAGGTCAGGAAAATGACCGGCATCGACGTCTTCTGGCGCAAACGCTGCAGAAGATCCATTCCGTCCATGCGGGGCATCTTGATGTCCAGCACCGCCATATCCGGCAGTTTCTTGTTGAATGCATCGAGGGCGGATTGCCCGTCATTATACGTTTCTACTTCAAAACCCTCGGCTTCGAGGGTCATGGCAACCGATGTCAGAATATTCCTGTCATCGTCCACGAGGGCGATTTTTGACATGGCGGATTTCCTTGTACTGCTCGTTACGCCTGATTTTTTCCTTAATTCATCGTCTTTTTGGTCTTTACAATCAATCCCTAACTGCGAATCGGGCTGAACCTGCGCCGAATTTGATCGTAAAAAACCTAAGCAATGGCTAAATTGCATCAGTTACAGTTTCCGGCGAAGGGACAGTCCAACGGGGAATTCCGCCATGGTTGCGCTAAACTGCGACTGGTTGCGCTAACTGCGAAAAACCCTTCTGTTCCTTCAACGAACCATCATGTTAAGAGGCGACGCAACGGCCCGGACAGGGGTCGCCCAGTCGGGCATCTTGCCCGCTTCACGTGAACACGGGACCGCCGCCCCACCCGCGGCTACAGGAGTTTGGCAATATGGCATTTGGACGGGTAAACCCGCAATTCCGGCTTGAAGATCAAGGGATCAACGGGCTGGGCAATGTCTTTTACAATCTTATGGAGCCAGCGCTGATCGAATCGGCGCTCAAGAACGGCGAAGGCACGCTGGGCAACGGCGGTGCATTCCTGGTGACGACCGGCAAGTTCACCGGCCGCTCGCCCAAGGACAAGCACGTGGTGCGTACGGCATCCGTCGAAGACAGCATATGGTGGGAAAACAACGCCGCCATGTCGCCCGAAGGCTTCGACGCACTTCATGCCGACATGCTGGAACACATGAAGGGTGGCACCTATTACGTGCAGGATCTGGTGGCCGGGGCCGACCCGGAACTGGCGATCAATGTGCGCATGGTCACCGAACTGGCCTGGCACGGCCTTTTCATCCGCCACCTGCTGCGCCGCCCCGAGCGCGAGGCGCTGGACCGGTTCACCGCCGATTTCACCGTGATCAACTGCCCCAGCTTCAAGGCAAACCCCGCGCGTCACAACTGCCGCTCGGAAACCGTGATCGCGATGAACTTCGACCGCAAGATGATCCTGATCGGCGGCACCGAATACGCAGGCGAGAACAAGAAATCCGTTTTCACCCTGCTGAATTACCTGCTGCCGGAAAAAGGCGTGATGCCGATGCATTGCTCGGCCAACCATGCCACGGGCAACCCGGTCGATACCGCCGTGTTCTTCGGACTGTCCGGCACCGGCAAGACCACCCTTTCGGCCGATCCCGCGCGCACACTGATCGGCGATGACGAACACGGCTGGTCGGATCGCGGCACCTTCAACTTCGAAGGCGGCTGCTATGCCAAGACAATCAACCTCAGCCCCGAGGCCGAGCCCGAAATCTACGCGACCACAACCAAGTTCGGCACCGTGATCGAGAACATGGTCTTCGATCCCGAAACCTTCGAACTGGACTTCGACGATGACAGCCTGACGGCGAACATGCGCTGCGCCTATCCGCTGGACTACATCTCGAACGCGTCGGAAACCGCACTTGGCGGCCATCCCAAGAATGTCATCATGCTGACCTGCGATGCCTTCGGTGTCCTGCCTCCGATCGCACGGCTGACACCGGCGCAGGCGATGTATCACTTCCTGTCGGGCTTCACCTCGAAGGTCGCAGGGACCGAGCGTGGTGTGACCGAACCCGAACCCACCTTCTCGACCTGCTTTGGCGCGCCCTTCATGCCGCGCCGCCCCGAGGCCTATGGCAAGCTGCTGCAAGCCAAGATCGCCAAGCACGGCGCGACCTGCTGGCTGGTGAACACTGGCTGGACCGGCGGCGCCTATGGCACCGGCAGCCGGATGCCGATCCGCGCAACCCGCGCGCTTCTGACCGCAGCACTGGACGGCAGCCTGAACGACGTCGAATTCCGCAAGGACGAGAACTTCGGCTTTGATGTTCCGGTCGCCGTGGAAGGCGTGGCAGAGGTTCTACTTGATCCGCGCCGCACCTGGCATGACGCCGAAGCCTATGACCGTCAGGCCGCGAAACTGGTGCAGATGTTCGCCGACAACTTCGCCCAATACGTCCCCTACATCGACGAGGACGTGAAGGCCGCAGCCATCGGCTGAGTCTCCGCGCCCAGCGGCAGGCCCGCAGGGTGGTCCGATATTGAACAAGGACCCCGGCCAGCAATGACCGGGGTCTATTCATGCACGGCAGATCGCAAACAGCTCACCACGTGACGAAATGCCAAGCTTGTCATAGGCGCGCCTGCGATACGTCACCACGCTGGTCGGGGCAACGCCAAGGTCTGCGGCAATCGCTTCGGCCTTCTTGCCGTCAAGCATCCCCATGCAGACGGCGCGTTCCCGCTCCGACAACGCGACGAGCGCATCGGGAATGCCTCCAGCCCGTCGCCGTTCGAAATGCAACAGCGCCATATGCCCCAGGATTGTCAGGATGGCATCGGGTGGCGTCCAATTCTCGATCCCCGCGCGATAAAGGTTGATCGCCAAGCGCAGGTTTGTCCCGGCGGCAAGGACGGACAGTTTGCCGCTCAACCCCGGCTCGTCGAAGAACCGCGCGCGGTATTCCGCCCCCATCGGACTGTCCAGCGTGTCGATCCGCAGGACATCGACCTCACCCGCCACCTGCTGTAAGGCCCGCAGGAACAGCGGGTCCTGTCGAAACCATCCGTCAAGGTAATCTGCCGCCAGCCGCCGTCCGGTGCGATACTGCCGGAAATTTCGCGCCATCAGGCAAGCGGCGTGATCCGCATCATAGGAAAAGATCATGACCTGATCCGCGCCCAGCGCGTCGATCAGATCAAGGTATGCATGTGCAAAGCCCGGACTGCCGTGAAGGGCAAGGCAGCGGCTCACATGGTCCAGAAGATCGCCGGGGGTATCCCTATCGCTCACCGTGGCTGTCCCATCAAAAGAAGGACAGAATGCAGCACAAAGACTTGCTACAAGCAACACCGGCAAAAGAAGGACATAACCCGCATGAGACCGGCAGGGCGCAGCGAGACAGACTCGCTTTACTTTACCTATCCGCAGTTTGACGCACCGGGGCCGGATGCGGCGCGGCAGGGGCGCCACCGGGTCATCGTGGCGGGCGCCGGCCCCATCGGCATGACCGCCGCCCTGTCCCTCGCCGCCGAAGGCGTGCCGGTCCTGCTGCTGGATCGCAAGGACACATTCAACGATGGCAGCCGCGCCATCTGCATCGCAAGGTCCAGCTTTCACATCCTGGAACGGATCGGCGCGCTGTCACCGTTTCTGGAAAAGGCGCTTGGCTGGACCACGGGCCGCAGCTTCTATCGCGGCCGCCAGATCCTTGAATTCCACATGCCCGACAGCCCGGATGAAAAATTCCGGCCGATGTACAACCTGCAACAGCAATATATCGAGGCCTACCTCTGGCAGGCGGTCGCGGCCCATCCCCTGATCGAAACGCGCTGGCAGACAGAGGTGACTGGTGTTTCGGACCTTGACGATGGCGTCACGGTCAGGCTGCGCGACCCTGCGGGCGACTACAGCCTCAGCGCCGACTGGTTGCTGGCGGCGGATGGGGCACGTTCGCCCATCCGGGCGATGCGCGGTCTGCGCCTGCGCGGCGCGAATTACGAAGGCCGCTATGTGATCGCCGATGTGCAGATGGATCACGATTATCCCACGATCCGCCGGGCACTGTTCGATCCCGCCTGCCGTCCCGGTGGCACCGTTCTGATCCACAGGCAGCCCGACAACATCTGGCGCATCGACTATCAGCTGCAAGAAGGCGAAACCGCAGAAGAGGCCACGCGCGAGGACACCGTTCGCGCCAGTGTCGCCGCTGTACTCAAGGACATCGGGCACGATGGCCCCTGGGAGCTTGAATGGTGGAGCGTCTATTCCGCCAATACCCTTGCCTTGGACGACTACCGCGACGGGCGTATCTTCTTTGTCGGTGACAGCGCCCATATCGTGCCGATCTTCGGCGTGCGCGGCCTGAACAACGGGCTGGCTGACGCGCAGAACATCGGCTGGAAACTGGCATGGGTTCTGACAGGCCGCGCGGGCGAAGGACTGCTGGACAGCTACACGCCCGAACGGCGGGGCGCCACGCTGGATGTCTTTGCCAATGCAACCAAAAGCACGCGCTTCATGACACCGCCGACCCGCGGCTGGCAGATCCTGCGCGACGCGGCCCTGTCCCTCGCGCTGCAAGAGGAATGGGCGGGGCAACTGGCCAACCCGCGCCAGATGCAGCCCTATACCTACGCAGACAGCCCGGCGACGCTGCCGAATGATCAAGCGTGGACAAGCGGCCCCGTTCCCGGTGCGGTCATCCCGTCTGCTGCCCTGGCCCAGGGCGATTTCCTGACGGACAGGATGGGGCGCGGCTTTACCCTGCTGTGCTTTGGCAAAGCCCCAGCCGTGACCACCGGCCCCGACCTGTCGGTTCTTGCCCTTGATCCGATAGACCATGCCGCTGCCGTGCTTGGCGCAACGGCGGGGAATGCCTGGTTGATCCGCCCCGATCTGCATATAGCGGCCCGCTGGCGCGACATGCCGTCAGAGGCCGCCGTTCAGGCCGCAATGGATCACGTGACCGCAAGACAGGAGGCCAGGACATGACAACGCAGTCCCGGATCGAAGCCGTATACGAAGCACTGGCCGTGGCCATAGACACGACCGAGGCGACAGCGGGCCAATCTGCCACCCCGGTCTATCTGGCCAAGCTTGTGCTTGCCCTGGCACATGCCATGGATGATCCGGCCAAGGTCATGCAACTGATCGACCAGTGCCGGAACGATCTGTAAGCCTTTGGCCTTCGGGCTCTCAGGACACCAGTTCTTCCAGCGGCAGCCGCAACAGATACCGAAGGTCTTCGCGCGACAGATAGGCCGTGAAGGCTTCGATCGCCCGATCCTTGTCGCGCAGCTTCCATGACAGCGACGCAGGTTCCGTGTGCATGAACCCTGCCCGCTCCGCCAGGCCCTTGAAGGCGACCGACCGGACCATGAAGGCAAAGATGAAGTCGGGGTTCAAATCGCGCAGCGCGATGGCGAACCCAAGCCGCGACAGGACCGACGACATCCCGCGGCCACGATAACTCCCCGCGTTCTCATCAATCCACATCTCGCCATGGTAGCAAAGCCGCCCCTTGATTCGCCGCGCACCGGGTCCAGCGCGATAACGAGACTCGGCCATATCTAAAGATACCCCGGCAGGCGGAAAATCGCGGAACGATCGCCTGAGGTATCCTCCAAGGGACTGCTCGCCCACCTCTACCAAGCGCACTGCCTGCGTATGGGCCAACTGCCCTTGCACGGTATGACCGCACACCCAAAATGCGTTTGTTTTCGAAAGGTTATGCAAATCCGCATTGAATGGAAGGCTGACCGGCTGGTGGGGTCGACCCGCAGTGACGATCTTCCGGTACTCGTTAAAGTCGTGACCGATGGTCACGATCATTTTCTGCTCTCGCAGAATTTCTGCCGCTTCAGAAAGCAACGGCCAACGCAAAAAAACATCATGTATCGACATGCAAGGGAACTCCCTGGTGGTTAAAGGCCCACCAAGGATTGTAAACTATAGGACAGTATTCGCGCAGACGTTATGCGCGACGGCTCACAATTTCATGCGCCACTGTCTCAATCCCGTTGGCCGCTTCGATCAGCTGCGGATCCAGTCCCGGGATATCGATCTGGCTGGTGCGATCCACCATCGAGATCATGGCAAAGCTGCCATCGGGAAAGCGGCTGCCCAGCAACAGGCGGGCAAAGCAGATCGGGCGCATCGTGTCATCGGGGCCATGCGGCATCTGGGTTGCAACGTGATCCAGGCGCAGCCCCTCGGTCGCGCGCAATTCGTCATAGGATTGCGCGGCCGAAAAATTGAACCGGCCCGCACCGGGCAGGCCGTCTATCTTCAATCCAACGCTGCTGCGTGCCCAACTCCACCCATACCAATGGGCAAAGTCGGACCGTTCGCCCACTTCGGCGCAAAGCCAGTAATTGTCGATATACCTGAACACAAGCGCATGCGGGCGCACCGACTGAAAGGCCGGATGTTCGATCTGCCCCTCAGACAGGGCCCATGACTTGATCGTTTCCCGCAGGATCGGTCCTTCATGCGTCCAGATCCGCGAAATGGGATGTTGCTGCAGGTGATAGTAATACCCGTCTTCCCGCGTCAGCGAGAAATGGAAAAGCCCATCGCGATGGCCAGCCTGTCCATCCAGCCAGGCACGCCCGCGGGCAAGCAGGCTGCGTGCTTCGTGAACGGCATTCTGACCGTCCTCGGTCAGATGGTATTGCCGATCCTCAAGGTAGAACAGGGGTTTGCCCCGCGCCTCCTCCAGCAACTCGATATGCCGTCTCAGGGTCTGACGCGTCACACCCAGCTCGTTCACGGCGCGCGACACGTTCAACGTATCTGCGAGGGTAACGAAGGATCGCAGCATCTCGAAGAGAAGGGATTGATTACTTTGCTGTTTCACCTTGTTTGCCCCTGCACAGGCTCGTCACTTGATCACACAACACATGGCCTAGGGAACCGGTGGCAGTTTTGGAGTCGGACGAAAGACTGTAAATTTATAACCCATTAACGCTACATGGATCATACAGTGGCGAATGATTTATGTCAATTTCTTCATTATTGATCACGTCAAAGCGTAAAAAACTAACAAGTTGATTGATTCGACGGTTGCGCCATTCTCTCAATAGTAGAAATATATGAGAGTATACCATGTCACATCCGGTAGACGTTCACGTTGGTCAGAAGTTGAAGCAGTTGCGCATCCTGCGCGGAATGACACAGACCGACGTTGCCGATGGCTTGAACATATCGTTTCAGCAAGTCCAGAAATACGAACTTGGCCGCAACCGTATCTCCGCGAGCAAACTGTTCGAACTGTCACATATCCTGAAAGTCGCGCCCTCGTACTTCTTCGACGGGCTTGAAAGCGGTGCTGCATCGCCGCAGATCCTGGATGAGGAAGCAACCAAGATTGCCTCCATGCTGACACGGATCAAGGATGACCGGCTGCGCGGACAGATCCGCAGCTTCATCACAGAGATTGCCAACAGCCAATCCTCAGAGCCGCGCAGCAGCGCCGCACGCTGAACACCGGTATTCCTACAGAAACAAGGGCGCGGCGCCGGGGCATCACCCCATCAGGCCGCGCCTTACCAAATTCAGTCCAGCGATCATCAGAACGGCCAGAGTTGCCTTGCGAAAGGCGCGTTGATCGATGCGGTCCTGTATCTGGAAACCGATCCAGGTGCCTAGAACGGCAGGCACGACCATGGCCGCCGAAAACGGCAGGGTTTCGGCACGCATCACGCCCGACCCGACATGCGCACCGAAAAGCGCAATGGCACCCAGGCCATAGATCACGCCCTGGACACGCATCTGTTCCGCCTTGGGCGTATCAAGCGCCGTAAGGTACATGACGGTTGGCGGTCCCCAGACCCCCGAGAACCCGCCGATGAAGCCGGCAAAGCCACCGATCGCCCCCTCAATCCAGGCGCGGCCACGCTCTGGCAATCGCAGCCCCACACCCATAAGTTGAGCCGCGCAAAACAGCACCACGGGCAAGCCTATCATCAGCAAAAGCGTCTCTTGCGGCAGGATCCGCACCAGCTGCGCGCTGACCAGCATGGCCACCAACCCAATCAGCATGAACATGCGGAACTTCTTGATCGAGACCCAGGCCTGACCCCATCCCTGGCGCAAGGCCTGCATCCCGTTCGTCACCAGCGTCGGAAGGATCAGCCCCGCAAGCGCCACGTCCGGGGCGACAAATGAACCAAGCAAGGAGATCATGATCATCGGCATGGCGAACCCGACCATGCCCTTGACCACACCGGCAAGAAGGGCGACCAGAACGGCAAAGCCGAGTATTTCCGGTGACATGAAGGACAGGATGCTGCTCATGCGTTTCTCATACCATGCTGCGCGGCGGCTTCTAGTGCCGCACTGCAATAATTCAATGCGCAACTTTCAGTTAACTGGATGGCCTCGTCGGGTATTTTTGTTGCGCTGCAACTGCGAAATGGCTAGGACGGGTCCAAGCGAAAAAAGGATGTGATTCATGGCTCATGACGGACAAGATATTGCAATGACCCATGCGGTGATTCTGCCAGACCTGCTGTCGCGCACCCGCGCGGCGTTGGCCCCTGTCGAAAAACTGTTCGACACGGCAAAGGAT
>JAJLKH010000051.1:0-6115 GCA_033839205.1 Rhodobacterales bacterium
GCGTCCTTGACCATCTTTTCGATATCCTCATCGCTGAGGCCACCTGAAGCCTGAATCGTGATCTTCTGTTCCTTGCCGGTGCCTTTGTCCTTTGCACTGACGGAAACGATACCGTTCGCATCGATATCGAATGTCACCTCGATCTGCGGCATGCCACGCGGGGCCGGCGGAATGTTTTCCAGATTGAACTGGCCCAGCATCTTGTTGTCCGCAGCCATCTCCCGCTCGCCCTGGAACACGCGGATCGTCACCGCGTTCTGATTGTCCTCGGCGGTCGAGAAGACCTGGCTTTTCTTGGTCGGGATCGTGGTGTTGCGATCGATCAGGCGGGTGAACACACCACCCAGCGTCTCAATCCCCAGCGAGAGCGGGGTGACATCCAGCAGCACAACATCTTTCACGTCGCCCTGAAGAACGCCGGCTTGGATAGCAGCGCCCAGCGCCACAACCTCATCGGGGTTAACGCCCTTGTGGGGTTCCTTGCCGAAGAACTTGGTAACTTCTTCCACGACCTTGGGCATGCGGGTCATACCGCCGACCAAAACCACCTCGTCGATATCGGCCGTGGTCAGGCCCGCATCCTTGAGGGCGGCCTGACAAGGCTTCATCGAGGCCTTGATCAGGTCGTTGACCAGGCTTTCCAGCTTGGCGCGGGTCAGTTTCATCACAAGGTGAAGCGGCTGCCCGGTCGCGCTGTTCATCGAGATGAACGGCTGGTTGATTTCGGTCTGGCTGGAAGAAGACAGCTCGATCTTGGCCTTCTCGGCGGCTTCCTTCAGACGCTGCAGCGCCATCTTGTCAAGCGTCAGGTCAACGCCATGCTCTTTCTTGAACTCTTCGGCCAGGTAGTTGACGATCCGCATGTCGAAATCTTCGCCACCCAGGAAAGTGTCGCCATTGGTGGATTTGACTTCGAACAAGCCATCGTCGATCTCGAGGATGGTGACGTCGAAAGTACCACCGCCAAGGTCATAGACCGCGATGATCTGGCTGTCTTTCTTGTCCAAGCCATACGCCAGTGCGGCGGCAGTGGGTTCGTTTATGATGCGCAGCACTTCAAGGCCGGCGATTTTGCCGGCGTCCTTGGTCGCCTGACGCTGTGCGTCGTTGAAATAGGCAGGCACTGTGATGACGGCTTGCGTCACTTCTTCACCGAGATAGGACTCGGCGGTTTCCTTCATTTTGCCAAGGATGAAGGCGGAAATCTGCGACGGGCTGTATTTCTCGCCACGGGCTTTCACCCAAGCATCGCCATTACCGCCATCGATCACTGCGAACGGCAGGTTCTTCTTGTCCTTGGCCAGATCTGCGTCATCGAACCGGCGACCGATCAGGCGCTTCACGCCGAAAATCGTGTTATCCGGGTTGGTGACAGCCTGACGCTTGGCTGGTTGGCCGACAAGGCGCTCGTTTTCGGTGAAGGCAACGATCGAGGGCGTGGTGCGCGCACCTTCCGAATTCTCGATCACGCGGGGCTGGCTGCCATCCATGATGGCGATACAGCTGTTGGTAGTTCCGAGGTCAATACCAATGACTTTGGCCATGTTTTCGATCCCTTCTCACTTCAAGGCGATGACACGAGGTTCAGACCCGTTCCGGCATCCGCACCCCGATCCTGTTTGCGATGATGTCCTGCACTTCTACAAGGTCTCTCATCACGCTTCCGAGCGTATATAAGGAGGGGTCCAAGAGCCTGCAAGCACCGTACCTGTGGCCTTTTATGGATTCCGGGGTAAAATCGCGCCGCATACGCCCTTGCAAGGCGGCAATCATCAAGGACGGCAAGATGATGGAACCTACGATGACCCTCAAGGGCATCGACATCTTCCAGGGTCATGTGGGCCGGAGCACGCAGGCCGCATTACTTGACGACCTCCGAGACGTGATCCGCGCGGCTCCCTTGTTTTCCCCGGTCACGGCTGGTGGCAAGCCGATGTCGGTCCGCATGACCTCGGCGGGGCGTCTGGGTTGGGTGTCGGACCGGGCGGGCTACCGGTATCAGGATCATCACCCCCAGGGGACCCCTTGGCCGAAGATCCCCGCATCCGTCCTTGATCTTTGGCATGATCTGGTTGACCCGGTCCGCGCGCCTGATTGCTGTCTGATCAACTTCTACGGTGAAGGCGCGAGCATGGGTCTGCATCAGGACAAGGACGAGCGCGACTTTTCATGGCCGGTTCTGTCCCTCTCATTGGGTGATGATGGTCTGTTCCGCGTCGGAGGCACAAGTAAAGGCGAACCCACAGCATCAGTCTGGTTGAAATCAGGTGATGTAATTCGGATGGGTGGCGAAGCGCGCATGGCGTTTCACGGTGTCGATCGTATCCGATTTGGCTCTTCGCGGCTTTTGCCGAAAGCCGGGCGCATCAACCTGACGCTGCGGGTTGTGGATTGATCAGCGCCGTGCGCTCCAGCTGACCGAGGCGTGGCGACGGGTGTAGAATTCGCCCATCAACCCGATCGTCAAAAGAACAGTGCCCACGATGATGGCATACTCATAAGAGCTATAGCGCGGTGTGTAGTTGATGAAAACGAAGCCGCGCGCCTGATCGATGGCGTGAAACAGCGGGTTCCAGTCGAAAAGCGCCAGCATGAAGGCAGGCAGCGTGTTGGCCACAAACATCTTGCCTGAAGCGATCATGTTTGCGCGCTGATAGATCGTTGTGAAGATGCTGACGAAGGTCGGAAACCAGGGCTTGATCGACAACAGTAGCACACCTAATGAAAGGCCCGTGTACCAGGCAATAAGAAGCATACCAAAGGCTGGAACAGGCTGGTCGATCGTGATGGGTGTGAACAGCGTGTGGTAGCCGAACAGGATCACCACAAGCGACAGCACCTGAATGTAAAGCGTGCCAAGCGCAGCTGCGGCAATAACGATGATCGTGTTCAGCGGCGCATGTTTCATCATGGGGGATGCCGGGCCTTCTGATCCGACAACGGCGCCCAGCGTCTTGGTATGGGTCATGTAGAGGAAAATGCCCGACATGATGTAAAGCATGAAATCCCCGCGCAGCGCGGCGCCGCGCAAGCCGAGAAGGGTAAACATGACGTAGAAAGCAAGGACGAATACGGCCGCTTGCATCATGTTGGTCAGGATCGACAGCAGCGCATTGCCATGTGACTTCCGGATGTTGCGCACGATACTGTGGTAGATCAGTTCGGCAATCGTGACCGCAGCGCCAAGACCTGTCTGCCTGAAGTTGGAATGCTGAAACATAACCGGATACTGCCTGCCTGATGCCTCTGCGATCTATTGGTCCATTCCGGGACACTTGCCGATCTGCCATCGCTTCACCATAAGGGGAGGACGTAAAGAGAACAACAATCCTGCCCTATGGGTACGAAGATTGTGGGAGTATGTGATTGGATTACCAGAAACTGACCGAAGTCATGCGTCGCCTGTCCATCGAGGCCGGCGAGGTCATCATGAAGATCTACGAAGCCGACGATTTCGAAGTGAAGGTGAAGTCTGACGCAAGCCCCGTGACAGCCGCGGATGAGGCGGCGGATGCCTTGATCTCGGCTGGACTGCGGGCAGCCTTCCCCGACATCACCCTGGTGACGGAAGAGCAGGCGGCATCGCACTCTCGCAAGGCTGACAGATTCCTGATTGTTGATCCGCTTGACGGAACCAAGGAATTCGTCAACCGGCGCGGTGATTTCACGGTTAATATCGCATATGTAGAGTCTGGTATACCCACACGTGGTGTCGTTTATGCCCCGGCTCGTCAGCGCATGTTCTTTACCCTCGCGGACGGAACTGCTGTCGAAGAAAAAGGTACGCTCGATCCCGCCATGATGGGCGAGGTAACCCCGATCCACGTAGGCAAACCCGATAATGCTGGCCTTATGGTCGTTGCGTCAAAGTCGCATCGGGATCAGGCAACGGATGATTACATTGCGAAATATGCGGTCAGAGACATGACAAGCGCAGGTTCATCGCTCAAGTTCTGCCTGGTCGCCACGGGTGAGGCCGATCTTTATCCAAGGGTAGGGCGTACGATGGAATGGGATACCGCGGCCGGACATGCCGTGTTGCGCGGTGCCGGGGGCGATGTTGTCCGGTTCGACGATCATTCCCCCCTGAAATACGGCAAGGAAGCTTACGCAAACCCGTTTTTCATCGCCTACGCCCCCGGAGTCGAGTTGAAGAGACCCTGATGACAGTCCTCATCGTCATTCCCGCCCGATATGCGTCGTCACGTTATCCTGGCAAGCCACTGGTCGCACTGACCGGAGCAAACGGGCAGAAACAGACCCTGATTGAACGTTCATGGCGTGCCGCCATGCAGGTGCGCGGGGCCGACAGGGTCGTTGTCGCCACGGACGATGACCGTATCCGCGCAACAGCCGAAGCCTTTGGAGCAGAGGTCGTGATGACCTCAAGCGATTGCCAGAACGGCACCGAACGCTGCGCCGAGGCGCATGCGGCGCTGGGCTTGGGGTTTGACATGGTTGTGAACCTGCAAGGGGATGCCCCGCTGACGCCGCCCTGGTTCGTGGAAGACCTGATTGCAGGTCTGGATGGCGACCCGGCGGCGCAGGTGGCCACACCTGTTCTGCGCTGCGACGGTCGCGCGCTGAACGGGTTCCTCGAGGACCGCAGAAACGGTCGGGTTGGTGGAACCACAGCCGTTTTCAGCCAGAACAGACACGCATTGTATTTCTCGAAAGAGGTTATCCCTTTCACCTCGCGCCAATATGCGCAGGACGAGAGCACACCCGTTTTCCACCATGTCGGAGTCTACGCCTACAGGCCGGCGGCACTTGCTGATTACACGGGCTGGCCGATTGGTCCGCTGGAAACCCTTGAAGGTCTTGAACAGCTCAGGTTCCTGGAAAACGGTCGCAGAATCCTGTGCGTCGAGGTCGAGGCGCGCGGGCGTCAGTTCTGGGAGTTGAACAACCCTGAGGATGTGGCGCGCCTTGAAACCATGATGGTGGAAATGGGCATGGAATGACAAAGCCTCAGGTCAGCATCGTCATCGTCAGTCGGCAAAGGCCGGCTACTTTGTCGCTGTGCCTGGCTGCTTTGGCGCGCCTGACCTATCCGACTTACGAGGTTATCGTGGTCGCCGATCAATCCGGTCTGCAGGCCGTGAGCGATTTGCCATTTTCCGGATCCATTAAATCGGTCGCGTTTGATGAGCCAAATATCTCGGCAGCCCGTAATCGCGGTATCGCGCAGGCCGCAGGGCAGATCGTGGCCTTTATTGATGATGATGCCGTTCCGGAACCAAGGTGGCTGGATCATTTGGTTTTGCCCTTTGTCGACACTGATGTGGCTGCCGCAGGCGGCTATGTCTTGGGGCGAAACGGGATTTCCTTTCAATGGCGGGGGCGCATCGTAGATCAGACTGGAACCGCCCAGGATGTGACACTGAACCAGCGGAATCCCACGGTCTTGACGCCGCCACCCGGATGGGCTGTGAAAACCGAAGGCACCAATATGGCCGTGCGACGCGAAGTTCTGGCGCAGATGGGCGGCTTCGATCCTGCGTTCCATTTCTATCTGGACGAAACCGATGTGAATATGCGTCTGGCCGCGCTTGGATACTCAACCGCGATCGTGCCCTTGGCCCAGGTCCATCACGGATATGCGGCAAGCCCCCGACGCCGCGAGGACCGAACGGTGCGGGATCTGCACCAGATTGCAGCCTCGACCATTGTTTTTCTCAGAAAACACTGCTCGCCGCTGCGCCAAGAAGCGACGCTTGGCGCAGCCTTTGCCGAACAACGCAAGCGCCTTCTGTCGCAGATGATTGCAGGACAGCAAGAACCCCGCGACCTTCGCCGCTTGCTGCAGGGATGGTCAGAAGGTCTTGCAGAAGGTCGCCTGCGTAACCTTACGGCACCGATGTCGATGCCGGACCCTCAAGCCGATTTTCTGCCGTTTCAGAGCCTTTTTTCATCCGGTCACTGCATAGTTCAAGGATATCCGAGCCAGATGCGCGTTCTGCGCAATCAGGCAAGGCAATTGGTCGAAAAGGGGCATACTGTCTCGCTTTTTGTGCTGTCGCGCACCGCGCTTTATCACAGGGTCAGGTTCGATCCCGCCGGGTACTGGGAACAAACTGGCGGAGTGTTCGGACGCAGCGATCGGCGCGATCCC
>JAJLKH010000052.1:0-14042 GCA_033839205.1 Rhodobacterales bacterium
GTGTACCAATTGAGTCCGGTCTGGGGGGACCGGCGCCACTAAAGTTCTGCGAAGGATGCTGCCATGGACGCCAAGATGATCGTGACCGAAGCGCAGAGAGCGAACGCCTATCAACGGGCGATCCGCAACTTCCCCTTCGAGACGAGGAAAGGCCCGCAGACCGCTACGCAACACACCGACACGGCGCACCAGACGGCCAAGCCCGCAACGGCCACCGCAAAGCCGCATCACCACAAGGCGGGACAACACAAGGCGGCCAGCCAACCCGCGCCGGAGCCCAAACGCCCGCCGCACATCAAAAAGCACGAGTTTCTGTCGATGCTGCATGCCTGTTCGAACTCGGGTGCCGTAAAACTGCGGGACGTGTCACGCATTTACGATGAACTGACAGGCGGCGGCACGCGGGCGACCCGCTAAGCCAAAGGCGAGGGCCGATGCGCTCCCCCCCTCCCCGCATCACGTAATCGGGCAAATCTGATGGCTTGGTCAGCGCAAACCATCCACGGGTGACAGCGAGCAACACTGCCAAATGCCGCTTCTGCCCGTAAGCCACAGCAGAATCGCGTTGAGCGGGGCCGAAGACGAGGTGAATCAGCAAGTCGACGTGGTCCGCGCCGGATGGCCCGGCGCATGGATGAACCGCGAAGGCCAAGTTTGGTGCGAAAATGCACAATACTCATGAAGCGGCGCGCCGAAACTACCCTTTCGAACTGTGGAAAATGATCACGGAACCCCTGACAGGCGCCACACGCCCTTGCTATTGCGATGAAATATTTCGTCTCAAGCCTGGATATAAAGACCTTTTAATATATGATTTTAATAATAAATTTTTACTCTTGGTTCTTGTTACACCGGCGACACCCAAGACTTTCGCACATTCCCTTGAGCAACGGTGTTTTGTGTGTGCGCCGATCGCTGAGTAAGTTGGGAACAGATCAAAAAACAGATCTCAACCCAAACCCTCGAAAGGAACCACACCATGAAAAACTCGATCCTCATCGCCCTCGCTGCCGCTGTTCTTGGCACCTCTGCCTATGCCGGCGGCAATGACAGCATCCTGTCCAGCCGCGCCGCCCCCAGCGACGTTGTCGTGTTCGAACGTGACAAAGGCGTCTACGGGGCATCTTCCATCGCTGTGAACAGCGGTGTCGCAAGCCTGGTGGATGCAAGCCGGATCCTGCTGCCCCGCGAGCAGGCCATCGCAACGAATGGCAAGGTCGTCGTCTACAGCTTCAATACAAAAGCTTCGGGCGCGGATGTCGGCAAGTCTTTCCCGCGCCGCTGATCCCCTCGGCGTCAATCGCCCCGCATGATACCATCATGCCAGAGACCCGCCCCGAGCCAACCGGGCGGGTCTTCCGTTATGCCTGGATCCTGCGTGGTCCGGCGGATCGCGACCGGAGGCGGGATGTAACATGCGTCCCGCCTGTCCCGAATGGACCAAGGCATACCTGGACCGGGACAGATCACCCCATGCGCCTTTCGATCCTGCTTCTGGCAGGCTGCCTTGCGGCCACGTCTACCCAGTATTCTGCCCGGGCCGAGGCGCCCGGCGCGCCAGATGTGCTGATCCTGGGAGACTCTCAGCTGACATTTGGCGCTGGCAAGGCCTTTGTGGCGCTGCTGTCGGATATGGCAGGCAGTTGCGGGCTGGCAAAGGATACCTCGACCGGTGTGATCGGGGTACGATCAAGCGCGATCACCAGTTGGACGGGCCGCACCAAACGGGCCAAAAGCGCGATCTGCGACGTCGATCCGACGTGGAAGGTCAACGCCGGAGCATACGGCACGCTGTCACAGGGGGAAAACCCCTATGTCCAGATCGGCAAAGGGGCGCAGTTTCAGTTCTGCCGCCCCGACCGATCACCCCTGAACGCGGTACTTGCCGATGGGTACTACAACCCACGACTGCTGATATTCTTCATGATGGGCAATGCCGCCGACCGTTGGGCCGAGAGCGAGAAAGCAGCCAGCCAAGACGTGGAAGCCCTGATGGCCGATCTGCCCCCCGATCAGCCCTGCATTTTCATGACCTCGGCCCCGCCCTACGGAGAAAAGGTCGTCCGCCTGCGCCAGCGCGCGCAGGACAATATCGAAAAGGCCTTTGCCGCATCGGGCAGTCATTGCAGCTTTGTGCCCGGCCTCACACCCGCGACCATCCGCGAGAACATGGGCAACCCCACGAATTTCCGGCGCAAATCATCAGGACAGGTGAAGGACCCGTATCACCCGACAGAGCCGGCGGCGCGGCGGTTTCTTGCCCTGCAACGCAAGGCACTGTGCCAGGCCATCGCACGGCAACTGCCCCCTGGCTGAGATCACGCAATCGCACATAAGCATCACGTCGCCGCGAGGCCGCGATACGTCATGAAACAGTCAGCTGCTTTCAACGAACGGAAGGGCACACTTCCACACGAACACAAAAGGAAACTGTTCTCATGTTCAAGAAGACCGCACTCGCCTTCGCCTTCACACTTGGAATGATCGGCGCCGCTCAGGCGGGCGAGCAATATGTCGACAAGACCGGGTTTGCCGTTTCCGGGTTTGATGTCGTGTCTTATTTCGACCTGCCGCAATCCGCCATCGGCACAGCCCAGCAATCACCACTGCCGGGCAAGTCGACGATCACCGCTGATTACAACGGGGCAACCTTTGCCTTTGCATCCGAAGCCAACCGCGACCGCTTTCTTGCGGATCCCGCGACCTTCGCACCGCAGTATGACGGGCATTGCGCCTATGGTGTGGCCAAGGGCGGCAAGGTGCCGGGCAATCCCACACTCTGGCGCATCGTCGATGGCAAGCTTTACCTGAACATCACGAAGAACGTGGTCGGATTCTGGGAAGCCGACATTCCCGGCAACATCTCGACGTCCGAGGCGAACTGGACTTCGCTGGAAGCCAAGGCCGCCTCGAGCGATGTGATCCCGAACTTCACCTCCACCGCGCCGGTGACCAATTGAGCGCGGACCGGTCGTGACGGTTCAACCTGATCGGCAGAATACCGACACGCAGGCCCTTTCGGGTCTGCGTGTCGTCGACCTGTCGCGCATTCTTGCGGGGCCTACGGCGACGCAGCTTCTGGCAGACCTCGGGGCCGAGGTGATCAAGATCGAACGCCCCGGCCATGGCGACGATACACGCGGATGGGGCCCGCCCTTCGTGACGGATGACGCAGGGACCGAGACACGCGAAAGCGCCTATTTCCTGTCGGCCAACCGTGGAAAGCAATCGGTCGCGGTGAATATCGCCGACCCGGAAGGACAGGCCATTGTGCGGGCACTGGTCGCCGATGCCGATATCCTGGTCGAAAATTTCAAACCCGGCGACCTGGTGCGCTACGGGTTGGATTACCCGGCCTTGCGCGCGGTGAACCCGCGCCTTGTCTATTGTTCGATCACGGGTTTCGGGCAGACCGGACCGAATGCCCAGCGGGCAGGCTATGATTTCCTGGTGCAGGGCGAAGCGGGTTTGATGAGCCTGACCGGCGAGGCAGAGGGACCGCCGATGAAAGCCGGGGTCGGGATCGCGGACCTGATGTGCGGCATGTATGCAACCGTCGGGATACTCGCCGCGATACAGGCCCGCCATGCAACCGGACAGGGGCAACATATCGACATCGCGCTGATGGATGCGCAGGTGGCCATGCTGGTCAACCAGGGCGTCGCCTATCTGACCGATGGGCAAGTGCCGCCCCGTCGCGGTAACGACCATCCCACCATCGTGCCTTACGGCACTTTCCCGGCGAGTGATGGCAGCTTCATCCTTGCCATTGGAAATGACGGGCAATTCGCGCGTTTCGTGACCGCCGCAGGCGCGCCGGGCCTGGCTGGCGATGCGCGTTTCGCCACCAATGCGGCCCGCGTCCGCAATCGCGAGGTGCTGATCGCGCTGCTTGCCGCGCTGACAGCGGGACGCCCCGCCGCCGAATGGCTGGATATCTGCAAGGCGAATATCGTTCCGGCCGGTCCGGTCAACGATCTGCAACAGGTCTTCGATAGCCCGCAGGTCGCGGCGCGGGGCATGCGGCTGCGCCTGGCGCATCCGGGCGCGGGGTCAGGGCATGTCGACTTGATCGGGAACCCATTGAAGATGTCGGGGACTCCGGTCACTTATGACAGGGCGCCCCCGATGCTTGGTGCGGATACCGCCGCCGTGCTGCGTCGGCATCTTGGGCTCGGACGCGCCGCGTTGGAGGCGCTGGCAGAAGCCGGCATCATCGAAGGAAGACTGGATCAATGAATGTGTCAGGCGCGAAAACCGGTGCGGATATCGTAGGTCAGGCCCTGGCGGCCGCAGGTGCAACCCATGCCTTCGGCATTCCGGGTGGCGAGGTTCTGGCCCTGATCGAGGGGCTTAATGCGGCCGGGTTGCAATTTGTTCTGGTCAAGCACGAGAATGGCGGCGGGTTCATGGCTGAGGGGCTGTGGCACATGACTGGTGCGCTGCCGGTCCTTGTGGCAACCCTGGGTCCTGGCGTCGCCAACGCGGTCAATGTCGTGGCCAATGCCATGCAGGACCGTGTGCCGCTGGTTTTCCTGACCGGCTGCGTCGATGCCGCCGAGGCCGAGACATATACCCATCAGGTTTTCGATCACCAGGCGCTGCTGCGCCCGATCGTTAAAGGCAGTTTCCGCCTGGCACCCGGAGCCGTGGGCGTGGGGATCGCCAAGGCCATCGCGCTTGCGACTTCGGGACAGCCGGGGCCGGTGCATGTGGATGTGCCCATCGGGCTGGCCGAGGCGCGCGTCGATGAGGATTCTGTCCCGCTGCAATTGCCTTCGACCCCCGGACGCCCGCCAGCGGCCGCCTTGCAGGCGGCGCTGAATGTGCTGTCACAGGCGACGCGCCCGGTTGCGGTTGCCGGAGTCGATGCAGTGAACGAAGGTGCTGGACCGCTGATCAGCCAGTTCTGCCAGGACCATGGGATCCCCCTGATCACCACCTACAAGGGCAAGGGGCTGATGGATGAGGCCGAGGCGCTATGCCTGGGCGGCGCGGGCCTGTCACCCAAGGCCGACCGGATCCTGATGCCGTTGATGGCGCAGGCCGATTGCATCCTGCTCTTGGGCTATGACCCGATCGAGATGCGGATCGGATGGCGCAACCCCTGGACAAGCGCCCAGACGGTAATCGAGGTGGCCCCCGCGCCGCGCACCCACGGAATGCATCACGCGGATCACCTGCTGATCGGCGCCCTGCACGAAACGCTGCCTGCCCTGCGCCACCGGGCACCACGCCGCTGGCCCGACACCGCGCCCGACGCCGCGCGATCTGCCCTCAAGGCGGCATTTGCCACACCCGGGCACTGGGGGCCGCACCAGGTTGTCGACACGCTGCGGCAGGTCATGCCACCCGAGACGATCACCACCGCCGACAGCGGCGCGCATCGCATTCTGGTCAGCCAGATGTGGGAAAGTGGCAGCCCGCGCCGGATGCTGCAGTCCTCGGCCCTGTGCACGATGGCCTGCGCCGTGCCTTTGGCGGCAGGCGCCAAGCTGGGCAATCCCGGCGCGCCCGTTCTTGCCTTTGTCGGTGACGCCGGGCTGGAAATGGGGGCGGGCGAATTGGCCACGCTGACCGGCTGCGATCTGCCGATCGTGATTTGCGTTCTGGTCGATGACAGCCTGTCGTTGATCGAACTCAAGCAGCGCAACACACAGCGCCCCAACCTTGGCGTGGATTTCGGGGGGCCGGGGCTTGGCACGGACTTCGCCGCACTGGCGCGCGCCTTTGGCGGTCATGGCGTCGAGGTGACGGATCCCGACACCTTGGCCGCTGAGGCAAAGGCCGCCCTGACCCGCGACCGCTTTACCCTGATCGCCGCGCGCATTCCGCGGCGCGCCTATGATGGGGCATTCTAGGCGCTCAGATCACGCAGAGGTCATCCCGGTGCAAGCGCAGGTCACGTCCGCGTGAGGCAGGGGCCAAGATGCCCATTGGGCTGTAACGAAGCCTGCAAGTCAGCGAACCGCATAGCATGTGATGCTTGCTGAGAGGTTCTGCCATGGCTCTTTCCGACGATCTGGGTGGAATGACCACTTCGCTGCCCGCGGACCTGATAGGCGATTGGAACCGGGTGATCCTTGGCATCCTGTCTCATGCGGCCAGCACCGGTCCCGATCTGAACCGCTTGCTGACGCAGGCGCCCGATTTTGCGCTGGGCCAGGCGATCCGGGGCATGTCCTGCCTGTTGCTGGGCCGATCCGAAATGATCGCCGTGGCAAGGCAAGCCCATGCTGCGGCCTTGGCGGGCGCCAGCGCCACACCGCGCGAGATGGCTTTCGTCCATGCGCTGGGTGACTGGCTGGACGGGTTGCCAACACGGGCCGCCGCGCGGCTGCAGACAATCTTGAACCTGCATCCGCAAGATGCGCTTGCGATGAAGATGATACAGGCCATCCATTTCGTGATGGGTCGCCCCCGGGAAATGCGCGCCTCGGTCGAAGGGGTGCTGGATGCGTGGGACGATCATCCCGCGCGGGGCTATCTGCTGGGATGCTATGCCTTCACGCTTGAAGAAACCGGGGAATACGCCCGCGCAGAACGCGTCGGCCGCGCCGGGGTTGACCTGTCACCTGATGATGCCTGGGGGCTGCACGCGGTGGCCCATGTCTTTGACATGACAGGCCGCGCCCGGGCGGGCCTTGACTGGTTGAGCGGGCGCGAGGCGTCTTGGGCGCATTGCAACAATTTCCGCTTCCATGTCTGGTGGCACCGCGCCCTGATGCATCTGGACCTTGGCGAATACGGTATCGCCCTGGCGCTCTATGATACTGATATCCGGGCGGAAAAGACCGACGATTACCGCGACATCTCGAATGCCGCATCGCTTCTGTCCCGGCTGGAGCTGGAGGGGGTGGATGTCGGAAGCCGCTGGGAAGAGCTGGCGCAACTGGCCGAAACCCGCGCGACGGATGGCTGCCTGGCCTTTGCCGACCTGCACTACATGCTGGCACTTTGCGGCGGCCAGAGAGACGAGGCCGCGGCTGGCTTCATTGCGCGGATGCAGAATGCACGCGGCAACACCACAACGAACGAGGCGCAGGGGATCATCGCAAATCCCGGCTTTCAGGTCGCCAAGGGGCTGCACGCCTTTGCCAGTGGCGAGTATTCATCGGCATGGCTGCATCTGAATGCCGGTCGCGCCGATCTGCAATCCATTGGCGGCAGCCACGCCCAGCGCGACATATTCGAGCGCATCACCATCGAGGCCGCCTTGCGCGGGGGATATCTGCAAGCCGCCGAAAACCTGCTGCGTGACAGGACACGGCGCCGCAACGATACATTGGATGGCTATGCGACCGCCCGCATCTCGCTCATTGAATCGGCACGCGCCCAGGCCGTGTGACATGACATCAAGACCGAAGCAGCGCGACCCCCGCCTGGATTTTTTTCGCGGCATCGGGATGTTCATCATCCTGATCGCCCATATCACCGACAACCCCTGGGCCCTGTGGATCCCGGCGCGCTTCGGCTTTTCCGACGCTACTGAAATGTTCGTCTTCTGCTCTGGCATGGCCTCGGCGCTGGCTTTCGGCGCGGTATTCAGGCGGGCGGGCTGGCTGATGGGGACGTTGCAGATCGCCCATCGCGTCTGGCAGGTCTACTGGGTGCATCTGGGCGTCTTTTTCGTCACGCTTCTGCTGATGCTGCTACTGAACGCCTCGGGCCTTTTCCCCAAGGACGAGGTCGGGCGGCTGAACCTTTATCCTTTCGTCAACAACACTGGCGCGAACCTGATCGGCCTGATGACCCTGACCTACGTGCCGAACTATTTCGACATCCTGCCGATGTACATGGTCATCCTGGTCCTCATCCCGGTCATGATGGCATTGGCGCGGGCAGATGTGCGGCTTGCGATCCTGGCCAGCGTTGCCTTGTGGATGGCGGCGAGCGCGGGGTTGAACCTGCCGGCCGAGCTTTGGTTTTCCCGCCCCTCTGACCGGCAATGGTTCTTCAACCCTTTCGCCTGGCAACTGGTGTTCTTTGCGGGTTTTGCCCTGATGTCCGGCTGGATCCCCGCACCACCGGTGCGGCGCGATCTGATCTGGCTGGCGTTGGGGATCGTAGTTCTTTCAATTCCTTTCGCTTGGTACAAGATCATAGGCATGTCCGAATTCATCCGTGACTGGCGCGGCAGCTGGGGTTTTCTGTTCGACAAGACGGATTTCGGCATCCTGCGCTTCGTGCATTTCCTTGCACTGGCCTACCTGGCCTGGGCCGTGGCGGGACCGGCCGGAACGCATCTGCAGCGCAAGGGGTGGGCAGGTGCGGTTATCGGCCTGATCTCGCGCGTAGGCCAGCAATCCCTTGCGGTCTTTGCCACCTCAATGGTGCTGGCGCGTGTGTTCGGCGCGGTCCTCAGCCTGACGGATCACGGTCCGCTGGCAGCCCTGGCCGTCAATCTTGTCGGATTTGCGGTCATCATCGCGGTTGCCCACATGACCGCTTTCTTCAAGGCGAAACCCTGGAAGACAGCCAGCCCACGCGCCACCACGGTTACCGACACGCCGCCCCCCATGGGCCTGCGCCCATGAGCCAACCCTCACGACGACAGACACTTGGCATGATCGGGGCACTGGCCGCGGCCGGGCTGCTGCCGGCAGGCGCCCGCAGCGGCGCGGCTGCAACGGGTTTGCAGCTTGGCCCCGCCACCCCTTTTGACGCGAACACCGTCGCGGATCTGGCACAGTCGCTGGCAGCGTCCCCCTATGCACCGCCGCCGGCGATCAGCCGGGAATGGCGTGATCTGTCCTATGACATGCTGCGCGACATCTGGTTCGACAGCCGCCGCGCGCTGTTTCGCGAGACGCAAGGCGCCGTGAGGGCCGAGTTCTTCATCGCAGGGCTGTTCTTCGGCCACAAGATCAGGATCAACGCCGTCCAACAGGGGCAATCCCAGCAGGTAGGCTTTGACCTTGCGGCATTCGCGACAACCGATCGCTTCCCCGCGTTGCGGGGCGACGGGACAGGCTTTGCCGGGTTCCGCCTGCTGGGTGAGTTAGAGGCCAGGGACCGTTTCCAGGAATATGTCGTGTTTCAGGGCGCCAGCTATTTCCGTGCCATCGGCAAGGACAATGGATACGGGATTTCGGCACGGGGTCTCGCCCTGCACACGGCAGGCCGCACCCTTGAGGAGTTCCCCATCTTTCGCGAGTTCTGGATCGAAGCGGCCGCCCCCGACGCGCCGACGGTGACCGTCCATGCCCTGCTGGACAGTCCTTCCGTGGCAGGGGCCTATACATTCGAGATCACGAAAGGCGAAACCACGGAAATGACCGTCGCCGCGCGACTGTTCCCGCGTGTCGACCTGACCGATGTCGGCGTCGCACCGGGCACCTCGATGTTCCTGTTCAACGGGATCGATCGGTCCCGTTTCGACGATTTCCGCGGGCGCGTGCACGACAGCGATGGGTTGCTGATGATGAACGGCGCGGGCGAAACGCTTTGGCGACCGCTGAACAATCCCGGGAAGGTCGAAGTCAGTGAATTCGTCGACAATGGGCCGCTAGGCTTTGGCCTGATGCAACGCGCCCGCGCGTTGGGCGATTTCAACGATTTGCAGGCACGCTATGATCGCCGCCCCTCGCTTTGGGTAGAACCACTGGGCGATTGGGGCCCCGGTACGGTCGTGCTGATCGAAATCCCGACCGAAAAGGAGGTCAACGACAACATCGTGACCTACTGGAAACCGGCCAGCCCCCTTCAGGCTGGGCGTGAACATCGCTTTGACTACCGGCTTTACTGGGGTGACAAGGCCCCGGCCGAGGGGGCCGTTGCCCCGGTCATCGCAACCTCTGCCGGTGCGCGCGTCTTCGAGGATGGACGACTCTTTGCCATCGACTATGCACCGCATCCCGCGCTTGGCGATGATCCCGCGCGCATCGAGGTGCGGGTGACTACCAGTGCTGGCAGGATCACCTCCCCCATCCTGCAGCGCAATCCGGGCACGGGTGGGCTGCGGCTGGACTTCACGGTGAAGGGCGATCCGCGTCATGCCGAGTTGCGCGCCGAACTGTGGCGCAATGGCCGGCGCGCCGCCGAAGTCTGGATGAACCGTTGGGTGAATGCATCGTGACTGCGCCACGACTGTGGGACAAGGTGACAGTCGGCCAAACCAGGGCTATTGCGCTTGTTGCGGCGATGGGCCTGACCACGACGGAAGGCATCGCCGCCTGCGGCGACGCCCCTTTACCATGCGCCTTGCCTGGCGGAAGCTATCATGTCGCCTTGCCAGAAGGGGCATCGCCCTTTCCCGCAGTCGTTTTCCTGCACGGCTTTGGCGGATCAGGCGAAGGTGCGCTGCGCAACACCGCCATGGTCGAGGCACTGTTGGCCCGCGGCTATGCCGTGATCGCGCCGGATGGTCAGCCAAGGCCCGGCCAAACCGGGCGCAGCTGGGACTTTCACCCGCAACGCCCCGCCACCCGGAACGAGGCGGCCTTTATTCAGGCGGTTGCCAACGATGCAAGCCGCCGTTTCGGCCTGACCCGCGACCGGATGATCCTTGCGGGATTTTCGATCGGAGGCTCGATGGTCAGCTATCTGGCCTGTGCCGAGCCGGAAGAGTTTTCAGCCTATGCGCCGGTCGCCGGCAGTTTCTGGCGCCCCCATCCCGAGAGTTGCGAGGCGCCTGTTCGACTGCTGCACACGCATGGCTGGACCGATCAGACCGTGCCGCTTGAAGGCCGCGAGATAAGAAACGGTTTCGTGCAGGGGGATGTGTTCGAGGCGCTGCAGATCTGGCGGCGGGCGAACAATTGCACTGCTCTTCCGCCAGACAGTTTCGCGGTGCGGGCGGACTTCCAGATCCGCAGCTGGACAGAATGCCACCCCGGCGCACGGATCGATTTTGCCCTGCACCCCAGTGGTCACCTGGTTCCGCCCGGCTGGGCAGACATGCTGCTGGATTGGTTCGAAAGCCAGGAATGAAAAGAAAAAGGCCGGGCTTTCGCACCGGCCTTTCCCTTATCGGGGCCACACTCGTCCAACAACGAACCGTCTACCGTACTCACACAAAAACAGACCCGTCAAAAAGACGGATCTGCACCCCAATCTACCAACGTAACACGCGCGCGCCGATCACGGTGCTGACAAGCGTAACGCCCGCGATCGCCAACCCGTACCAGGGGATGTAGAAGAGCGGGCTGTCCTCGGTGCAATGCAGCGCATAAATCGCGGCAGACATCCCGCTGCCCCCAAGGCCTGCCACGAAACCGGCAAGCACCGGCGCGGTCGTCGCACCCTGGCGCAGCGCCCACATGATCGCCGCGACCGGCAGGATGGACAGAAGCGGAATCGTGATCATGCAAGTCGTCAGCGTCTTGCCAACCAGCTTCATCTGAACACCTTCCGACGGCGTCGTGACAAAGGCCCATACTAGCACGGCGAAGGCAGCAATCGCCACCGCAACAAGAGGCCAAAGCCGCACCTCGTCCCGCCCCTCGGGCCGGGCCAATACCAGGGCGATGCGCGCGCCCAACAACCCCACGGCCCCTGTCAGGGCAAACCGCATGATCGAATCCGTGATGAGAAAGGACTTGCCCAGATCCGCGCGAAAACCCAGCACCAGCCAGAGCGCCGCAAGCGAAACCAGCAAAGCCGGCACCAAGGCCGTCAACATCCGGGCCGTCATCGAACGGGTGTCTTGCGTATCGGCAGCAAGCGCACGGATCAGATCTTCGGTTTTCATTTCACGTGCCTTTCCCTGAGTGCAGCCAGGTTTTTCAACGCCCGGTGCAATGCAACCCGCACCGCGCCTTCAGTCATATCAAGTGCCTTGCCCGTTTCGGCAAAACTCGCCCCCTCCATCCCGATCTTGCGGACGATCTCTGCGGATCGTCCTCCAAGCAGCCCGATCATCTTGGCCATATCTGCCGCGTCTGTCGGATCAGGACCAGGATCCGCGGCCAGGCTGTCCACGAAATCTTCTATCGGCAGGTCAATCCTGCGCCCCCGCGCCCTGAACGCGTCGATCACCTTGTAACGTGTAATTGCATAGAGCCATGGCCGCACAGGCGAACCCGCCTGCCAGGTATGCCGCTTCAGGTGGATGGCAAGCAGGACCTCTTGCATCACATCTTCACAGCTGGCTTCGCCCAATCCACCACTCTTGGCCCTGATCACCCCTCGCAATACCGGAGAGACAGCATGGAGAAACCGCGTGTAAGCACGGCCGTCACCAGCATTTGCAGCTGCCAGCAGCTGCTCCCAATCGTCTGACTGTCTGTCCATTTTCACCTTTCAATTCGCACACTGAGCCACTTTATTACGTAGCCTGAGAAAAAAATTCGTACCGCCCGGACAGCCGAAATTCATCACCAGTTCGTGAAGCTGTAACGAACCCCTGTTCTGTCCGAAACGGCTTACAACGAAATCATGGGCGCGCAATGCGAATGCGTCGATGGCACAAGGGTGCCAGCGCTTGTCCCGATGCTCGGAAGGGTCTGATCTTGGAGTTCGTCTTTGCCTATCTTGCCGGGATACTGACACTTATCAATCCTTGCGTACTGCCCATCCTGCCGATCGTCCTGGCCTCGAGCCTGCACCGCGACAAAAGAGCGCCACTGGCCCTGGCAGGCGGGTTGAGCCTGTCTTTCGTGGCCCTTGGGCTGGGTGTCACCTCGCTGGGCCCCGCGCTTGGTCTGGATGCCGATACCGTTGCGCGCACAGCTGCCCTGCTGATGGTCTTCTTTGGCCTCGTGATGCTGGTTCCGGCCCTGTCAGGCCAGTTCTCGGTCGCGACTGCCGGGCTAGCCGCCCGCGCCGACGCCCAGATCGACCAGGCAGCCGACAGCGGCCTTGGGGGACAGTTCCTGTCCGGCGCACTTCTTGGCGCTGTCTGGAGCCCCTGCATAGGCCCCACGCTTGGCGCTGCCATCGCACTTGCCTCGACAGGCGAAAGCCTGGGATGGGCCGGTGGGATCATGACCGCCTTCGCATTCGGCGTATCCACCCTGATCATTGCGCTGGCTTACGGTGCACAATCCACGATCCGCCGCAGGCAGGTCGCCTTGAGGGCGGTCGCCGAGCGTGCAAAGCCGGTCATGGGCATCACCTTCATCGCAGTCGGTGCGGCGATCTGGTTCGGCCTCAATCACATCATCGAAAGCTGGCTGATCGATACCCTGCCGGACTGGCTGATCGATCTATCCGTCATCATCTGACCCTGAAAATGGAGATACATGTGAAACGTCGTGATTTTCTTGTTCTGTCCGCTGCCGCATCCCTGACACCCTACGCGCTGAAAGCTGCAGAGCCGCTGCAATACACACCCGGTGCCGCCGAAGCGGCCATGGACGCCGGCAAGATCGTGTTGCTGGACTTCTGGGCCAGCTGGTGTTCGACATGCGCCGCACAGGAACGGGTTCTGGCCGATCTCAAGGCCGAAAACCCGGCATACCTGGAAAACATCGTCTTTTTCATCGTGGATTGGGACAAATTCGGCAAGGGCGAGCTGTCAAAATCGCTGAAGATCCCGCGCCGCTCCACCCTTGTCGCGCTGAAGGGACGCAAGGAGCTGGGTCGCATCGTCGCCGGCACTTCGAAAAAAGAGATCAAGGCATTGCTGGACATGGCCATGGCCGCCGCCTGATCACGGGGCAACCCCTGAGGCGGGGCGCAACACTGCACCTGCATGACATGCTCCACGGCCAGGGCGGCATATGAGCCACCTTGGCCGTTTTATTTTCTGCAATCTCTTTTTGCTGACCCCGGCCCGTCAAAGTGCAACCGGCCAGAAGTTCATTGCCAGCAACGACTTGCCGGAAACACAAACACCCGCATCCGATCCCTTGGGGCCGCAGAACACGGCCAGGACAAGGCTGGATGGTCAGGTTCGTGCGTGGTGTTCCAGCGCCAGCGCAGATCTGCTTCATCGCAGTTGCGACGCTACAAATATGATTTCAAGGGTAAGTGGCGGACTGGGGAGGATTCGAACCCCCGACCCCTTGATTCGTAGTCAAGTACTCTATCCAACTGAGCTACCAGTCCGTGGAGGCGGGGTTTAGCCCCAAGGTCGGGGCTTGGCAAGGGGCGATTGC